>URMQ01000001.1 GCA_900548955.1 uncultured Eggerthella sp.
GCTGCCAGAACAACCTTTTCTACAATTATTTTGGCTTCTTTCGGATGCTCTTCCAAGTAGTAGTTCAGAGCTTCACCTACAGCTTGGTCTACGGCTCCCATCACTTCGCTGTTTCCGAGCTTCGTCTTGGTCTGGCCTTCAAACTGAGGTTCTGCCACCTTGATGGAGATTACAGCTGTCAGACCTTCACGGAAGTCATCACCTGCAATTTCCACTTTAGCTTTCTCCAACATCTTGTTATCATCGGCATATTTCTTCAGCGTACGGGTCAGTGCGCGGCGGAAACCTGCAAGGTGCGTACCACCTTCGATGGTATTGATATTGTTTACGTAAGAGTGGATATTTTCGTTATAAGACGTATTGTACATGATAGCCACTTCTACCGGTGTACCTTGTTTCTCTGTATTGATGTAGATAACGTCATTCACCAGGTGTTCACGGGAAGAGTCGATGTAGCGAACGAATTCTTTCAGACCTTCTTCTGAATAGAATACTTCCATCTTTGCATTGTTCTCTTCATCTTTTACGCGAAGGTCGGTCAAAGTAATCTTGATACCGGCATTCAGGTAAGCCAACTCGCGCATGCGGGTGGCGAGGATTTCGTAATTATAAACCGTTTCAGTGAAGATCGTATTGTCCGGCCAGAATTGCTGACGCGTACCTGTAATATCACTTGTGCCGATTTCTTTCACCGGATACAACGGATGACCACATTCATATTCCTGTTGGTAGATCTTTCCATTACGGAAAACCTGTGTAGTCATGTGGGTAGACAGAGCGTTTACACAGGATACACCTACGCCGTGCAAACCTCCGGATACTTTGTAAGAACCCTTATCGAATTTACCACCGGCATGCAGTACGGTCATAACTACTTCCAGGGCTGACTTCTGTTCCTTTTCATGGAAGTCAACCGGAATACCACGTCCGTTGTCCTGTACAGTGATAGAATTGTCTTCGTTGATGGTTACTTCAATGTGGTCGCAATAGCCGGCGAGAGCTTCGTCGATAGAGTTATCCACAACTTCATAAACCAGGTGGTGAAGTCCTTTCGTACTAATGTCACCAATATACATCGCGGGACGCTTTCTAACAGCTTCCAAACCTTCCAGAACCTGGATGTTTTCGGCTGAATAGCTCCCGCTATTGGAGTTAATCTGTTCTTCAGTCATAATCTAATTTCCTTATTCAAATAACAGAGCAAATATAGTGAAAATTCGTGAGATACGGAACTAAACTGAGTGATAAATTTCATTCGTTTACAGCTTTTTAGCTTCTTCCGGAGGGTGTTTGGGATAGGGGAGGTAAATATGTCATATGCAGAAAAGGTCGGACTAAAAAGTCCAACCTTCCGATATTTCTTTTGTGTAATATTAATTAGCTTATCCTAGCTTATTAATGTAGAGAGCCAACTTTGACTTCAAGTTGTTAGCTTTGTTCTTATGGATTACATTGGTCTTAGCCAATTTGTCCAATATCTTAGTTACGCCCGGATACATTGCAGCAGCTTCTGCTTTGTCGGTTGTAGAACGAAGCTTTCTAACAGCATTTCTCATGGTTTTGCCATAATATCTGTTGTGAAGTCTTCTTGTCTCTTCTTGTCTGATTCTTTTCAGTGATGATTTGTGATTTGCCATCTCGACTAATCTTTTTTAATTCGTTTATCTTTTTAATTGTAGCCCGTGGGGGAATCGAACCCCCCTTTCAAGAATGAAAATCTTGCGTCCTAACCGATAGACGAACGGGCCATCCTTGTTGAGCGTTTCCGCTCTTTGCAACCGTTTTTCCTTTCGTTTGCGGTTGCAAAGGTAGAAACTATTTTTGAATTGGCAAACATTTCTGATAAAAATTTTGCAGAAATTCTTCTGCGTTTTCTCTTGTATGTGGTTTTATTTATTGATAATCAGGTATATAATGATGTTTTAAATTTTCTGTATTTGCTTCATTTTTTTTATTCCTCTTCTTTAAGTTCCGTAGTTTCGCGCTTTTTTTGTAGCTTTGTTAGCCGGATTGAAACTTGATTAAAGGACGGAAATGTTACAGAAAACGCAAGGAATCGTATTGCATTCTTTGAAGTATAAGGATACTTCTATTATTGTAGACATCTATACCGAGGTGTCCGGACGGGCTTCTTTCCTGGTTCCGGTGTCCCGTTCGCGCAAGGCTGCGGTGAAGTCGGTACTGTTCCAACCTCTGTCTTTGGTGGAGCTGGAAGCGGATTTCCGTCCGAATACTGCTATATATAAGGTGAAAGAGGCAAAGTCTTTCTATCCTTTTACTTCGATTCCTTACGATCCTTATAAATCTGCCATCGCTTTGTTTCTGTCCGAATTCTTATATCGTGCGCTGCGCGAGGAGGCGGAAAACCGTCCTTTATTCGCTTATTTGCAGCATTCCATTGTCTGGTTGGATGAATGCGGCAGTGGCTTTGCCAATTTTCATCTGGTCTTTTTGATGCGTTTGTCGCGTTTTCTCGGATTGTATCCGAACTTGGAAGATTATCACGGCGGCGATTATTTTGATTTGCAGAATGCCTGCTTTACCCCGTTGCGTCCGCAATTGCATTCCGACTATATAGCGCCGGAAGAGGCGGCACGTCTCACAAGGCTGATGCGTATGAACTACGAAACGATGCATCTCTTTGCCATGAGCCGCATGGAGCGTGCCCGTTGTCTGACGATTATGAACGAGTATTACCGTTTGCATCTGCCGGATTTTCCCGTATTAAAGTCTTTGGAAGTCTTGAAAGAATTGTTTGATTGAGTTCCGTTTCAAAGGGCATTCCGTTTCCTTACGTGTTTCCTGGAGTTTCCTGTAGAGAAACGCGCGTTTCCCTTAAGGGAAATTTCAGTTTCCTTAAAGGGAAATTCTCGTTTCTATGAAAGGGAACGGGCGTTTCTTCCGGGGGAAACGGGCGTGTCATAGGCATGGAAACAATAAAAGCCGTACTTCAAACTGCTCTCCAACCGGAGGGGAGCTTGAAGTACGGCTCTGTACGTATTGGGTTGGGCAGAACGCTTATCCCAGCAATTCCTTTACTTTGGCCGAGATGGCACGTCCTTCGGCAAGCCCGGCAAGTTTCTTGCTGGCTACGCCCATTACCTTGCCCATATCCTTACCGCTGGTAGCGCCTGTTTCGGCGATGATTTCCTTCAAGGCAGCTTCCAGTTCTTCGGGAGACATCTGCTTGGGCAGGTATGCTTCCATAACCTTTACTTGCGCCAGTTCTGCATCGGCAAGGTCCTGACGGCCTTGCTGCACGTAGATTTCGGCGGCGTCCTTGCCTTGCTTTGTCAGCTTCTGAATGATTTTCAGGGCATCGGCATCGGTCAGGGTATCATTGGCTCCCGGAGCGGTCTTGGCTTCGAGGAATACTTTCTTGATGTTTCTCAGGGTTTCCAAAGCTACTTTGTCTTTGGCTCTCATTGCGTTTTTAATGTCTTCGCTGACTCTTTCAAATAAATCCATATTGTTCTTTATTGTTTTACTGTTTACAATGTACTGTTTCCGGCTGAAGTCCGGAACGGCAGTCGGTTTAGAAAGTGATTATGCCGTTGCCGCCGCTTTCTGCTTCCTGCGCTTCTTCGGTGGCGAGTATGCCGGCTTCTTCCGCCTTGACCTTGATTGCCGCCAGGGTACTCTTGTCGCGCTGGTAGGTAGGGGAGTTTTCCACCATGCTGATGATGTCGGCGTTGTCCAGGTCTTCGGGGTTGAAGATATAGATATGCCGGCGGCGCAGACGCTGATACTTGGTGTTGGCATCCTTTCCGTAGTAGGTTTCGCGGCGTGAGCGTCTTTGCTCTTCCTCTTCCTCCAGTTCGGCAAGGCGCTTCTGCTCTTCTGCGGTACGCTGGGTGATGCGGTCGTCCATCTCTTTCATATGGATGTCCTGGATGCCGAAGCCGGTGGCAAGCAGGGTAATCTTGACCTTTTGCTCCAGTTTGTCGTCTACGGCCATACCGAACTTGGTTTCAAAGTCGCGGCTGAAGCGGTTCATGAACTCTTTCACTTCGTCCATTTCGCTCATCATCAATTTGTATTGCGAGCTGTACGAAATGTTGAGCAGCACTTTCTTGGAGTTGAAGATATCGTTGTTGTTGAGCAACGGAGAGTGCTGGGCATTCTGGATGGCCATGCTCACGCGGTTGTCTCCCTCGCCGTAGCCGGTACTCATGATGGCCACGCCGCCGTCTTTCAGTACGGTTTTCACATCGTTGAAGTCGAGGTTGACCTTTCCGTGCAGGGTAATGATTTCGGCAATGCTCTTGGCGGCTACCGAGAGGGTGTCGTCGGCTTTGTCGAAAGCATCGTCTACGGAGAGTTCGCTATATATTTCGCTCAGTTTTTCGTTGTTGATAACCAGCAGGGCATCTACATGCTTGCTGATTTCCTCCACGCCGTCCAGTGCTTGGTCTATCTTCTTGTCGCCCTCCCAGCGGAACGGGATAGTGACGATGCCGATAGTCAGGATGTCCATTTCTTTGGCGGTCTGTGCAATGATAGGCGCTGCACCTGTACCTGTGCCACCGCCCATTCCGGCAGTGATGAATACCATTTTAGTACCGTCGTTCAGCATGGCCTTGATGTCTTCGATGCTCTCTTCGGCTGCCTTGCGGGCACGGGCAGGACGGTTTCCGGCTCCCAGACCCTCTTTGCCAAGTTGCAGCTTCACAGGAACGGGGGAGTCTTTCAACGCCTGGTTGTCTGTGTTGCACAGCACGAATGTTACATCATGTATGCCTTCCCGGTACATGTGGTTGACGGCATTACCGCCACCGCCACCTACACCGATGACTTTGATGATTTTCGGTGAATCGGTCGGAAAATCGAATTGTGCTATATCATCCATGATTATAGAGTTTTTAATTATTTCATATCATCGTCCGAGAATATCTCATTGGAGATTTTGTTGAAGGTCTTTTCAAACCAGCTGGGACCTTTCTTTTTCTTCTCCTTTTCTTTCTTCTCCCGCTCTTTGCGTTCTTTCTCCCTGCGCTCCTTTTCCTCTTTCTCGCGTTGCGCTTTGGCGGCACGGGCTGCGGCTTCCTGTTCTTTCAGGGCTTCGTCGTTACCGAACATGTCAGCGGGGGTGCATAATCAGTTGCTTCTCTTGTCGCAGCACGCGCCCCTTCACGATATGCCTTTTTGTCAGGGCGAACAAGCGAACGTAAAAATGCCGTACGCTTAATACGCTTTGTAATACCTGGCTCAAGGAAGGGACCAGGATAAGGCATTAGCGAAGAAGGTTTGATTTGCAAAAGGTCAATTTGTGCACGACTGAATTCAATTTTGTAGTATTCGTAAATCCAACGAAAAATATCGCGATAAAAGCGATGTCCTTCATTGCGATCCTTTGGAGGCAAATGGGTAAGCGACCACTGATTATCAAACCATATATCTGAACCGTACATACGTAAACTAAGCAAATAGTCCATGTCTTCGCCGCGCTTAATCCAAGGGTCAAAGCTTAAACGACGATAGGTTTCGCGATGGAGCGCCAAACAGCCACCACAAACATGATTTGAACGAGAAAGACGAGGACCTGCCATAGCTTTCGTAATCCAGTTGTTAAAGGCTCTGCCCTGTTGCCAAAAATGGTTATACCAACGATTCTGACTCTTAGAATAGTACGTACCCTCATCGTTAAAGTAGAAGCCCGATTTCGCCAAAATAGGAATTCCCTTTTTGGTAAGTTTCCCAAGACCATACATTGCCTTTTCGAGAAACTCTTCATCTTCAATTACTTCATCGTCATCAAGAAAAACAACAGAGTCGAATCCAAGCACCTGCGCAACAACTAAACCGAGATTGCGCACGGCGGAATATCCTGTCAGCCCAATGCAATCGCTCTGATTACCAAAACCTAGCTGCTCAAATCTTTGTTGGATAATACTTTCCTCTTCTTTAGCAATAATGAGAATGTGCATCTGAGGGAACTTATCGACAATTTCTTTGACTTTTGCTGTAGCTTCTTTGTCCACGTTATCTTCAGTTGCCACCAGAACAATAATTTGTCCTAGACCCTTAACCTTTTGCAAGGAAGCCAAACAACGCTCAAGGGTGCCCTTGGAGTTCAAAGGAGTTGGATGGTCATACAAGGCAGAAGGCGTATTGCGCTTGCGTGTTGCAGAAGTGTAAAACGTTGGAATTATCACTGCAGGATTCATGCTATCCCCTTAACCAATATACTAATGAAGCTTAAGCGTGCGTGTTAGTTTCGAAAACCATTGTACCTTAAAGCCAAACTATCCTTTGCGTACCCGTTGGCAGACGCTGTTAAATGTGAAGCCCACCTAGCGCCTTCAGGAAGCAAACCGGTCTGGCGACTAAAAACGAAGTTGATCGAGAACCTTAAAAGCGAAGATAACCTAGCGCCTTCGTCTTGGATGTCCGCGACGAGTTCTTATGCGTTCGGCTTCTTCACGTCTTACCTTAACCTGCTGGCTTTCTTCGCGCAGGCGAATATATGATTCAAGACGCGCGGGAGACAACATGCCTTCTTTGACAGCACGTTTTACTGCACAACCCGGCTCGTTGGTGTGGGTGCAATCACGAAAACGGCACGACGGCGCCAATGCCTCAATGTCTGAAAAAGTAGCACCTATGCCCTCGTCAGCATCCCACAAACCCAAGCCTCGGACACCTGGCATATCAATAACGCTTCCCCCGTTGGGCAATTCTATTATTTCACGTGAAACAGTGGTGTGGCGCCCTTTTCCATCTTGACGGACTGGTGTTGTGGATTGAACTTCCTTGCCTACCAGCATATTTACTAAACTTGATTTACCCACACCAGAGCGCCCCAACAAAACTGCCATTTTATTATCTTTGGCAATTAAATCTGACAAAGACTGAATGCTTTCAGGATCTTTTTCGGAAACAACCAAAACCGAATCATTCCCAATAAAACCATCTATTCGCTGGCGCACTGCTTCAACTTCTTCTTCCGAAGCAACAAGATCAGCCTTGGTAAGCACCACCACTACTTCAACGCCCGTTTCATGCGCTAACACCAATTCACGCTCTAATCGCCGTACGTTTACCTCTTCCAAGGGCTGAGCCACCAGCACTATATCGAAATTCGCGGCAAGAGTTTGTGGCAACGCACGTTCGGTGGGATCTTTGCGCACAAATGATGAGGATCGCGGAAGCGTTTCTTCAATAATGCCTTTATCGTGACCTGCAGGAAGCGCGATACTTACGAAGTCGCCTATAACAGCGCGCTGATCGCTTCCCTTCACTAACGAAATTGCATGCTCGCAACGTACTTCTTCACCAGAGGCAAGTCGAACCAGCGGAAAGCCTCGATCAAGTTTGACCACTCGACCAACTTGTCGTTCTGTGATTTCTTCAGTCACGCTTAGAGCATCCTTTCACGTCTAATATAGTATGCAACCATCAACACGGCTCCTATCACGCAGGCTAAAATACCAAAGCTTAAAATGCGATTGCTAGGAGCGGGTTTGGATTCGTATCCCTTTTGAAGGGCAGCTACTTCCTCGGCATGAATATCGGACATTCCTTGATGTTCTGCACATTCTAAGTGGAACGTTCCACGCACTTGCAACTGAGTACCTACCGTGCCGTATTGCCCATAGGTATCAATAATCGAAGATTGCTCTTTCGTCATAAAAACAGCAACAACACTAGGACTTGCTTCGTTATCTTGCAGGGTAATCCAACAGTTATTTTCGCGGAATTCATCGTTTACCCTGTCTCCAACCACTTCGCCTTTGACCAGAACCGTCTGACCCTCGTAGTAAGAATCCGCTTCCGCCAAATCAGCTATAGAGGTTTCATATAGAAACGAACTGTCTGAAAGCTGATTTACGTAGACTTCATTACTTAGCGAATCATCCTCAACAGAAGACTGCTGTTCTTGGTCGGTTTGTTCCTGCTGAACTGCTTGATCCTGGGCTTCGTCTGCCCAGGCACTGATGGAAAAACAGCTAAGCGAAACAACCAACACAAAAAGAACCGCGAACACAATAAACTTCGCACACACTGCAAAATTCGATTTTATAGACATAAGGAGCGTGCCCATTAGTCTTGCTCCTTCAATTTATTTTTCACAAGCGATCCAAACGAAACAACCACTTTTACGATCAGCGCAATAAGCGTGATGAATTCAAGACGGCCTGCCCACATTTCCAGAATATACACTGACTCTAAAACAGGAGGCATACCATGCGCAATAATACCTGAGCTCAAGCCGCCGTTAGACGCCATAGAGACCGATTCAAAAATAGCATCAAGCGCATCGTAGCCATGAGCGATACCCACAAGCGATCCTAAAAGATACGTAAATACAAACAATGCTGAAACAGTAAGTGCCGCCTTTGCGACTTCAGTGGTAAGTACTTTCTTACCTAAGTGAAAATATCGCACGGAGACACGCGCGGTTCCTGGAGCTAGAGTTTCTTTAATGGTTGAAACCATAGATTTGGCTATCAAGCCCAAACGAGAGAATTTCATACCACCAGCGGTACTTCCACTAGAGCCACCAACCGCCATTAAAATAGCAACCACCAAGAAGGCGCCTGATGAAAATACCGTAGTCATCTGATTGTTCGTTACTGTTTGAAAGCCTGTAGTGGTTGAAGCGGATATAACCATAAACACGCCACGGCGCAGAAGCGCCATAATGTCCGAAAATCCACCAGACGCGCAAAGCGAAAACATAAGAACAATGGTGGCAATAAGCATCCAGAATACGCCCGTACGAATTTCATAATCTTTAAAAAACGAGGTGGTTTCTCCTTGGCTTATTTTCACGAACAGTGCAAAGTTCACCGCTCCTAAGAGCATCAGCAACATACATATCACTTCGAAAGCGAATGAATGATAATACATTGCCGATTGAGAAGTAGGAGAAAAGCCTGCGGTGGTAAAGCCAGAAATAGCCATCCATAGCGCATTAAGCAATGCACGCAGAGGCTCAAAGCCACCCAACACACAAAGCAAAAACAAAATCACCGTCGCAACGCCAATAACTGCCAATGCAATTTGACTAATCAATCGAACGGTGTTCACAATGTTGGGCAATACATGCTCGCTTCTGCCCTCTGAAGAATAAAGTCCTGATGTGGACTTACCAAAAATACCCAAGGACAGCGCAATAACAATAAGGCCTAAGCCACCAATCAAATGCATGGTAAAGCGCCACATGTTGTCCGCATAGGAAAGATGTTCAAGATCAATAACGAGCGAAGCACCTGTGGTCGTTAAACCTGATGTCGCTTCGAACAGCGCATCAAGATAGGAACCATAATGCCCTGATAAAGCCAAGGGAACTGCCGCCACAAATGCCAGCATAATCCAAGATAATCCCGTAACAGTAAGCGCCTGTTGATGAGTAAGTCTGCCAGGCTGAATACGCATAAAACGCAAAGCAGAACCAAGAATAAGAGCAACGCCCACACCTAATAGGTAACGGCTTGCCGGCTCCCATTCCTGACACACTACCGCAACCACAAGAGGCACTGCCAAAGCGATAGAAAAAAACGAAATGAGCACTCCAAGATAGTGCCCAATAACACGAACGTCATACCAGGTAAATCGCTGCCACATACAAAGACCTACCCGAAAACAAACAGGAACCGAATGGCGATAGTGATCAGATATAACACAATAAGAAACGCCACTAAGCTAGCCAATACTGCGCAAAATCCCAGCACTGGAACTAACAGGTGTTCCTTCTTTTCGAATCTCACAATATTTTTTTCGAGTTTGTTCATGGAGGTTATTCTAATACAACAAACTAAAAGCGGGGTTCCTACACAAAAGTAGCGGCATCGCATGAACGTTCGTCCACACAATACCGCCACTCAAACTTACAGGTTCAATCGTTTTACGAAACAGTCCTTACACTGTGCTCTAGTTCGCTTAGCTGCTTAGTTGCACCTATGCCCTCGCTCGCCTAATCGCTCAGTCTCCTAATCGCTCAGTCGCCTAATCGCTCAGGCAGTTAATCACCAAAGTCCATTCCGCGAAGTACATCGTTTGCCTGCTTTAATACATCATCAACCTCATCTGGCTTTGCCTGCGAAGGGTCCTCATAAACCCCGCCGGTTAGTGCTGCAGAGTCATCGCCTGCATGCAAGCTCGAACGATTTTCCACCGTAGCACAGTAATTGCCCTCAGAATCAAGATCAATAGTTACCTTAGCGCCATCACTAATGTGTCCATCAATGATTTCCGTCGCTACACGGTCAGTCACCTCACGCTGAATCAAACGACGCAGTGGACGAGCACCGTATACCGGATCATATCCATCAATGGCCAGACGTTCACGTGCAGCAGGAGTAACTTCCAAATCAATTCGACGATCCGCCAAGCGATCACGCACTCCGTTCAATTGCAGGTCAACAATAGGCTCCATCGCAGCAATGGAAAGCGTATTGAAGGTAATAACTTCATCAATACGGTTCAAGAACTCAGGACGGAAGGTAGTGCTTAGGGCTTCGTTGATCTTCATCTGCATTTCAGCCAAACGCTTAGCAGCAGTAGCAACGTCTGCCTTCATCATGTCTTCCATCATGCTGCCCATGGAATCGCCTTCATTTTGGCTCGAGAATTCTCGAATGGACTGCGAGCCAACATTGGAGGTCATAATGATGATGGCATTCTTGAAGCTAACCACTCTACCTTGTCCGTCGGTAAGACGACCGTCATCGAGCACTTGCAGCAAGATATTGAATACATCCTGATGCGCTTTTTCAATCTCGTCGAGCAAAACTACGCAGTAAGGCTTGCGACGAACCGCTTCGGTAAGCTGACCGCCCTCGTCATAACCAACATATCCCGGAGGGGCACCAACCAAACGAGAAACGGAGTGCTTCTCCATATATTCCGACATATCGATACGAACCATAGCCTTTTCGCTGTCGAACAGATATTCAGCCAAGGCCTTTGCAAGCTCAGTCTTGCCAACACCTGTCGGGCCCAAGAACAAGAAGCTACCGATAGGACGGTTCGGGTCAGACAAGCCTGCACGATTACGACGAATAGCTCCCGCTACTGCAGATACCGCCTGATCCTGTCCAATAACACGCTCGTGAAGCTTGGATTCCAGATCAACCAGCTTGGCCATTTCGCCCTGCATCATCTTGGTTACCGGAATACCAGTCCACGCAGAAACCACTTCTGCGATTTCCTCTTCGCCAACTTCTTCTTTAAGAATTGCACCATCTTGCTGACGGTTCTCAAGCAAAGCTTCTGCATCTGCTAACTGAGCTTGTAATGAAGGAATGGTACCGTAGCGCAATTCCGAAGCACGGGCGAGATCGCCTTCGCGGGTAGCACGCTCTTCGTCCAACTGAGCAGCTTCAATATCTGCCTTCAAATTCTGAACGCCTACGATAACGTCCTTTTCGTTTTTCCACATAGCCTTCTGTTTATCAAGCGCTTCTTGAGCCGCAGAAATCTCTTTACGCAATGCTTCTAAACGTTCACGGCTTGGCTCGTCGGTTTCCTTCATAAGCGCTTGCTCTTCGATTTGCATCTGGGTAAGCTTGCGCTCTGCCAGATCCACTTCTTCAGGCATGCTGTCTATTTCAATACGCAGACGACTTGCCGCTTCGTCCATAAGGTCAATAGCCTTGTCAGGCAAGAACCTGTCAGAAATGTAGCGATTCGAAAGTTCTGCAGCAGCAACCAAGGCAGAGTCCTTGATGCGTACACCATGATGAATCTCGTACTTTTCTTTCAAACCACGAAGAATTGCAATGGTATCTTCCACGCTTGGCTCGCTTACCAGCACGGGCTGGAAACGACGCTCAAGAGCGGCATCCTTTTCGATGTATTTACGATATTCATCCAAAGTGGTTGCACCAATTGCATGAAGTTCGCCACGAGCCAATGCTGGCTTGAGCATATTGCCCGCATCCATAGAGCTATCGCCCGTCGAACCTGCGCCAACAATGGTATGCAATTCGTCAATGAACAAAATGATTTGTCCATCGGATTGCTTTACCTCACGAAGTACCGCCTTCAAGCGATCTTCGAATTCGCCACGATACTTAGCGCCTGCCAACATTGCAGGTAAGTCCAGAGCGATCAATTCGCGATCTTTCAAGCTTGAAGGAACGTCGCCTGCAACAATACGCTGCGCTAGGCCCTCAACGATTGCCGTCTTACCAGTACCAGGCTCGCCAATAAGTACAGGGTTATTCTTAGTACGACGAGACAAAACCTGAACGGTGCGACGAATTTCTTCCGAACGGCCAATAACAGGATCCAGCTTGCCCTCGCGTGCTGCCTGAGTAAGGTTGTTGCCGTACTGCTCAAGCACTTCAAACTCGGGCTTGCTCGTAGCATCGGTCACGCGCGTATCACCACGAAGTTCCTCATAGGCCTCTTCAATGTTTTTGCGCGTAATACCTTGATCATTCAGAATTTTACCTGCAGTTCCACTATCTTCAGAAAGCGCAATCAGCAGATGCTCTGTGGTGGCATAGGAGTCACCCAGTTTTTCTGCAATTTTTACCGCTTTATCAATAAGCGAGATGAACGCAGGGGAAGGGGCAGTAATACCCATACCCATAAAGCCATTACCGCTTACCTTAGGCATGCGCTCTTCCTCTTCTTTCACGCGCGCCTGCAATACAGCAGGATCTGCTCCAATACGCGTGATAATAGCGTTCATATTATGTTCGCCTGCAGACAGGATGGCATCAAGCAAATGAATAGGCTCGACTGCGCTTGCTTCGCGCTCGCCAGCAATGCTCATTGCTGACTGGAACGCTTCCTGTGCTGTAAGCGCCAGCTTGTCTAGTCTCATATATAGCTCCTTTACAGAAGTCGACGCAAAACAATTGCGTTGCTTTCATTTACTAACGAATTAACGCTTTCTCGAGTTTCCAATTCATGAACCCTATCGGCTAAGCGACGAACTCGTTTATGCAAAGCATCAATTTCTTCATCGCGTTCATCCAAACGGCCCTTTAAATCCAGGATTCGAATAACACCTGCAAGGTTAATTCCTTCGTCGGTCAAAGCGTTAATTAACTGCAAACGCTCAATATCTGCTTGCGAATACATGCGGGTGTTACCACTCGTTCGCTGAGGAGATACCAAACCTTTTTGCTCGTAAATTCGCAGGGTTTGAGGATGGACGCCTGCAAGTTCTGCTGCAACACTAATCATGTACAGCGGTCTGTTTTTGTCCTCCATTACCAAGCCCTCACTTCTTCACTCGTTGCTGCCTGGAATGCTTCCAGGGCTTCTTTTTGTTTATCGTTCAACGTCTTAGGAACAGCCACATGCAGAGTTAAAAGTAAATCGCCCGTACCTGTTGCACCTTTTCCTAAACGTGGAGCGCCTTTTCCTTTTACCTTCAAGACCGTTCCGCTTTCGCACCCCGCAGGAACTTTTATGCTTACCTTTTTTCCTTCGGGGGTAGGAACAACAATCTGTGTTCCCAGAGCAGCTTCCGCAAAAGTAATGGGCACATCCATTAAAACGTCTGCTTTATCGCGCTTGAACAAAGGGTGATCTGCAATGTGAATATTCACGAGCAAATCGCCTGCAGGACCACCTTGAATTCCTGGTGCGCCCTTGCCTTTCAAGCGAACGCGACCACCTTCAACAGCACCTGCAGGAATTTTTATCGAAAGGGTTTCCTTTTCGTTGGTGCCCGCCTTGCCTATACGAACCTTCTTTTCACATCCTTTGAAGGCCTCATCAAACGTAACGGTCATGGTTACGTTTTTGTCGGCGCCCTTTTGTGGCTTTGGCCGAGCTTGATAGGTTTGACCTTGTCCGCCAAAATTCCATTCGGTGCCGAAAGCGCCTTCACCATTGCGGATACTTTCCAAAATGTCCGCCCAGCTACCAAAACCGCCAAAGCCAGAACCGCCGAAAGGATTTCCACCTTGCCCCTGCCAAGCTCCGCCACCAAAGGGGATTTGGTTTTCGTTAGCAGTGCCGTATTGGTCGTAAAGCTTTCTTTTTTTCTCATCAGAAAGTACTTCGTATGCTTCGTTTATTTCTTTAAACTTCGCTTCATCACCGCCAGCATCAGGATGATGCTTGCGCGCTAATTTACGAAATGCTTTCTTGATGGTGTCTGCATCAGCGTCTCGTGGAACGCCTAGCGTTTTGTAATAGTCAGGAGTCTGTGCCATTCGTCCCACCTTTCTCTCTGTCCTACAACAAGGGCGGACCTAAACATCGCCCGCCCTTACATTTGCCTCTTCTAAATTACTTGTTAAGCCTTCGCAGCGTCTACTTAGAAGAATCCTCAGATTCCTCTTCCGCTTCGCGCTTAGGACCACCTTGAGTAACCGTTACCATTGCGGTACGAATTACCTTGTTGCCCATGCGATATCCCTTCTGGTATACCTCGGCAACAGTTTCATCAGGAACTGAAGGGTCATCAACCGTGGCTACCGCTAAAGCTTCAAGGGCGTTGAAGGCCTCCCCTTTAGGATCAATCATTTCAACCCCATGCTTGGTTAGCACTTCAAGCATCTTGGTGTGCACTGCCTGTACACCACCAAGCAGACCCTCTTCGCCATTTTTTTCGGCGTAATCGATGCTTCGTTCAAAGTCGTCAATTACAGGAATTAATCCTTCAACAAGCTTTTCAGCTGCGCGAGCTTTTTCTTCCTCGCGCTGTTCGTTCATGCGACGACGGTACGTATCCCATTCCGCATGAAGGCGAAGATACTTATCTTGCCAAGCTGCTGCTTCCTTTTTTGCAACAGCAATCGGATCCTCGGTTTCTTCTTCTTGAGATTCGCTAGAATCCGCAGTTTCCTCGACCTGAGCATCTTCAGTTTCAGGGGCGGCAGCTTCTGCCGCCTCCTGATCTTCTACAACCTGGTCCTCACGTACCTCGTCTTTTTCAGGCGCGGTCATGATTACTTGTCCTTCTTCTCGTCGTCGTCAACTACCTCAAAGTCTGCTTCGATGGTGTCATCATTGGTAGGCTGCTGAGCAGCGCCAGCTGCACCTGCAGCGCCCTCAGCACCTGGCTGAGCAGCATTTTGGCTATAAGCAACTTCTGCCAACTTGTAGCTTGCCTGTTGCAAAGCCTCCATTGCAGACTTGATTGCCTCAATATCGGTGCCCTCAAGAGCGGTACGAGCCTGAGCAACCGCATCCTCTGCCTGCTTCTTGGAATCTGCAGGAACCTTGTCGCCCAACTCGTTTAACGTGGTTTCCGTAGCGTTGATCAAAGAGTCGCAGTTGTTGCGAATTTCAACTTCTTCCTTGCGAAGCTTATCTTCCTCAGCGTGAGCTTCAGCATCCTTTACCATACGATCTACTTCGTCGTCGGTCAGTGCAGTGGAACCAGAAATGGTGATCTGCTGCTGCTTGCCAGTGCCAAGATCCTTAGCAGAAACGTTTACGATGCCGTTTGCGTCAATATCGAAGGTAACTTCAATTTGAGGAACACCACGACGTGCTGCAGGAATGCCCGTAAGCTGGAACCTACCTAGAGTCTTGTTGCCTGCTGCCATTTCGCGCTCACCCTGAAGAACATGAATTTCAACGGAAGTCTGATTGTCAGCTGCCGTAGAGTAAATTTCAGTCTTGCGGGTAGGAATGGTGGTGTTGCGCTCGATCATCTTGGTCATTACGCCGCCCATGGTTTCAACACCCAAGGACAAAGGCGTTACGTCAAGAAGAAGAATGCCTTCAACGTCGCCTGCCAAAACGCCGCCCTGAACTGCAGCACCCATAGCTACTACTTCGTCAGGATTTACAGACATGTTAGGCTGCTTGCCCGTCATTTGCTTTACCAATTCCTGAACTGCTGGCATACGGGTAGAGCCACCAACCAAGATAACTTCATTTACGTCGCCCGTAGAAAGACCAGCGTCCTTCAAAGCCTGCTGTACAGGAGTCTTGCAGCGATCAAGCAAGTCCTTGGTGATGCGTTCAAACTCTGCACGGGTCAAGGTGTAGTCCAAGTGCAATGGGCCAGCAGCACCTGCAGAAATGAAAGGCAGGTTGATGTTGGTCTGAGAGGTGGAAGAAAGTTCCATCTTTGCCTTTTCAGCTGCGTCCTTCAAACGCTGCAAAGCCATCTTGTCCTGGCGAAGATCGATGCCATTGTCTGCCTGGAACTTGTCTGCCAACCAGTCAATAACACGCTGATCCCAGTCGTCGCCACCTAAGTGGTTATCGCCTGCGGTGGAGCAAACTTCAAATACGCCGTCACCCAACTCAAGAACAGAAACGTCGAAGGTACCGCCACCAAGGTCGAATACCAAAACCTTTTCATCCTTGTTGGTACGATCAAGACCATAAGCCAGCGCTGCTGCGGTAGGTTCGTTGATAATACGAAGAACTTCCAAGCCAGCAATCTTGCCTGCGTCCTTTGTAGCCTGACGCTGAGCGTCGTTGAAGTATGCAGGAACGGTAATTACTGCCTGAGTAATAGGTTCGCCAACACGCTTTTCTGCGTCAGCCTTAAGCTTCTGAAGAACCATTGCAGAAATTTCTTCTGGCATATAGTCCTTGCCTTCAATATCTACTACTGCACGACCACCGTTGCCGTTCTTTACGTTGTAAGCAACCGTCTTCTGCTCTTCGGAAGTTTCAGCATAGGAACGACCGATGAAGCGCTTTACTGAAGCGATGGTGTTTTCGGGATTGGTTACTGCCTTGTTCTTAGCAGCCTTACCTACCGTACGTTCACCATCTTTACCAAAACCAACAACGGAAGGAGTGGTGCGGTCGCCTTCAGCGTTAACCAGAATTTCTGGCTCTGAACCTTCCATAACCGCCATTGCCGAATTGGTAGTACCCAAGTCGATGCCGATAATTTTTGCCATCTTGCATATTCCTTTCAGTTGCGGCTGCTTGAAGAAGCCCCTCAAGCAAACCCCCTGCTTTTACCTATATAAGTGTCATATTCCAATGAAGCTTTTTGCTTCATATGGGAAAGCCCACCAGTAGGTGAACCTCATGACAGTGACCATAATAAAATCTAAGTGCTTCATTGTCAAGAATCTAAGTGTCTTATTGTTAGGTTTTGTTACCTTCCTGTTGAAGATTTTCTTATGTTTCCTATTACCCCAGGTCAAAAGAATATTTTCTATATCTTATGAAGTAATTTTTGAGTTATTTCGCAAAGTGAATTTAAAACATTGCTCCTGTAATGCGTTGTTGTTTCCTTAAATATGCAACCATCCGCTCAATTGCACAAAAAAAGTCCCGCCGAAGCGGGACTTATGCGAAACACGATATATAACGCAAGAAGTTATTAGTTGCTATTCTTGCTTTATTGCATTTCTAACTTACGCGAAGAAGACTACTTCTTTGCAACGCCACCAATAAGAGACATCTTAGTGCCGCAATCAGGGCAGGTGCCTTTCGTGATAACACGACCATTCTTGGTAACACCCTCCTGAGGATCTACCATTTCCTTCTTAGCCTTGCACTTTACGCAATAAGCAACAACTGCCATTGTAACCTCTTTTCATATTGATCGGTATAAAAGCCGTACTAGCGAATAACGCTCGACCTATTGTAGCTATGCTTATACCATTTGACCAGTTAAAGTAGTTATTTTTTTGCACCTTTAACAAAAAGAGGAAACGACTGGGCTAAAAACCAAGAATTTAGTCCTCAATAATCTCTTCTATAGCACCCATTGGGCATTCTTCTACGCAGTCACCACAAGCAATGCAAGACTCTTCATTTACAACGGTGCAAACACCATCAACAACTTCAATAGTGCCCTGAGGACAAGCATCAATGCAAATACCGCAACCAATGCATTCGTCAGCCAAAATCACAGGATGGGACATGAGATACCTCTTCTCTCGTTTTTAAATCTTAAGGGACGCTCGGTAATCCCCCATGAATCAATTCCATGACGGGAAAATACCATAGCAACGATAAGTTGCAAGTATTGATTCTTGATTTTTCCGTTAATAGCAGAAATTGGAACGATTTTCCGCCATTTCCTTCGTTTTTGGCCAAATCGTCTACCGTCTACCGCCTGTTTTAAGCAGCAGCTGAAAGAACTTCATGAGCTTCAAGGCAAAACATTCTGACATTTTCTTGCTATAAAAATTCTACCTCTTTCACGAAAAACTATTTTGAAGAGCGATTAAGCACTTCGTTAGTTTTGAGGGGAAGATGTTGAATTTAGCAAATACGAGGAAGTTGTTCGCCAACGAGCATATCCATGATTCGAAGCGCGCCAAAACCAGTTCGAATGGAAACACGAGACGATCTATCTTCGGGCTTTTCAACCACTTCGCCAATAATAGCAGCATCAACACCGTACTTATTTGCACGCATAGCTTCTAGCGCGGCATCAGCCTGATCAGCAGGAACTACGCACACCATCTTACCTTCGTTGGCAACTTGATACACATCGTAGCCTAACATTTCACACGCACCTCGTACGGCATCTTTTACAGGAACAGCATCTTCTTCAACAATGAAATCAACATCAGACTGAACTGCTAATTCATTAAGGGTTGAAGCCAACCCTCCACGCGTAGGGTCGCGGAAACAACGAGTATCAGGAGCAGCCGCCAACACCTCTGCAATAAGATGATTAAGCGGCGCAGCATCGGTTTGAATATCTGCATTAAATGACAGTTCTTCGCGGCAGGCCATTACCGTAATACCATGATCGCCAATGGTGCCGCTTACTAAAATTTTGTCTCCTGGTTTGCAAAATGCACCGGACAATTCAACGCCAGCGGGAATAAACCCAATACCACTCGTGTTGATAAAAACACCATCACCATGACCGCGATTTACTACCTTAGTATCACCCGTAACAATATGCACACCAGCTTCTTTAGCCATCTGCGCCATGCTGTGACAAATTTGCTTTAAGTCAGCAACAGAAAAGCCCTCTTCTAGAATGAAGCCACAGGAAAGATACTTTGGGACAGCACCGCTGGTTGCCACGTCGTTTACTGTTCCGCAAACAGCCAGCTTACCAATATCGCCACCAGGGAAAAAGTGTGGCGTTACTACAAAGCTATCGGTTGAATACGCCAAACGTTCTCCAGCGTTTGGGGCTGGCAGCGATGCGGCGTCATTGCCCTCAAGCAGTTCCGTTGAACCATAAGCTTCATAGAACACTTCATCAATTATGCGTTTCATCATGGTGCCGCCGCTACCATGACCAAGCAAAACTGTTTCGTCCATACTGTTCTCCTAAATAAAAGCGCCTGTGGTAGTCATATGCAAGCGCCCCGTTTTCACGCCTTTTGTGCCAATGATTAAATTAGCAATATCTTGTACGAGCCCCGTTTCACCTTTAAGAACTATGACCTCTAGGCAGTTTTCTTCATCAATATGAACATGCAACGACGAGACAATGGTTTCCAAATAATTGTGCTGAATTTGATGAAGTTTTTCTTGAAGGTCGTTGGCATGGTGACTGTAGACAATAGTCAAAGTGCCCATAACAATACGCCCAGGCATTGAGCATTCGTCTTCAACCAGAGCGTCACGCACCAAATCGCGCACAACCTCACTTCGATTTTTAGCTAAACCTCGTCGAGCAACTAAATGGTCAAACTTAACAAGTAGATCTTCCGGCATGGCAACCGAAAAACGCATGAGATCATTACTCATTACAACCTCGTTCTTTTTTATGCAAAGCTACTGCCTAAACAAGGCTGACTGTAACGCCACTTGCATTTTCCGCATCGTCTTCAAGGGCATCTTTCGCTTCATCAAGCGTTGCGCGCACTTCATCAAGAAGCGCCTGAACCTGATGAAGTTTTTCGCCCACCGTTTCAAATCCTGCATCTGCTGCATTATGAGCAAGAGTGTGAGCCCAGCGGCGCTCAAGTTTAATGTGATCATCAATCTGATCTATCATCTGTTCAAATTGACCCGTGTTAATTCCGTTGGTACACATAAAGCCTCCCTGATACTTTGGCTCTGGGTTGTGTTATTAATTGTTATATCTGTAATATCATGCTTGGCGTAAAACAGTGTGAAAAATTTCGTAATTGGTATTATTTTTTATTGTTAGCCGCAGGAAACACATAGAAGTCGAAGGGTGCGAGTTTTATGAGTACCGAAAGTAAGAATTCTGAACCAGTTCTGCATTCGCCTTATGAAAGAATTCGCCACGCCCATCTTTTCCAGTTTGCAGACCATATAGAAAAAAGCAGCAGCACAGGAAGCGAAGATGCGCTTTTTTGTGTAATAAGCACATTTCCCTTATCCGATTCTGCTCAAGCGGCACTGCACGCCAGTGCACCGCGGTTAGGCTATAGCAACCGCCAACTTTGCTTTATTGTTCTCTCGAACGCCAGTCACACCCTTGAGCCTTCAGAACTTTTCACCATACTTGAAGCCATTGATCCTTTGTGCGTTGTATTGACCGACCATGAAAGCGTGAAAACCGCATCCGCTGGTTACAACACCCCTCTTGCTCTTGAGACGCGAGAGTTCTTGCTTGGTCGCGGCTGCTGTTGCTTTGAATCTTTCGAAGACTTACTTTCTACCAGCGAAGGAAAGCAAAAAGCATGGGCCTGTCTGAAAACCCTGCCCCCTCTGGCTGTTTTGTGACATAATTCGCGTGGCTAAAGCATAACTGGGGATATTGCTTAGCGACATAGTTCACGTGGTTAAAACAAAACCAAGAGCATATCTCATCAAATCTTTTTAACATATACACGTGCAGCTCCAAGAAATGGTATTCTTGCCTGCGTAGATATACAGATATATTGACTTGATGTATTAACTTACACAATTACCGAAAGGTACGTACATGTCGAACAAAAGCTTAAGCGGTACTCACGAATCACAAACCATTCTCGTTACCGGCGGTGCAGGATTTATCGGCAGCCACACATGCGTTGAGCTGCTTGAACAAGGCTACAAAATTGTGATCTACGATGATCTTTCAAATTCAAGCGAAGTGGCTGTAGACCGCATTCGCGAACTTACGGGCGCCGACCAAAATGCCTGCGCTTTTGTTCAGGCTTCTATTCTTGATCGTGAAGCGTTAGAAAACGTGTTTAGCACCTACGACATTGCTGCCATAATCCACTTTGCAGGATTCAAGGCGGTAGGCGAGTCTACCCAAAAACCTTTGGAATACTACTGGAATAACGTAGCGGGATCTTTGGTTCTTTTTGATGTTGCGCGCAACCATGGTGTTAAGAACGTTATTTTCTCTTCGTCTGCTACGGTGTATGGCGAACCAGAAATGATTCCTATCACTGAAGAATGCCCCAAGCATGAATCCACCAACCCCTATGGTGAAACCAAGTCCATGCTTGAGCGCATTTTGACTGACTTCTACCGCGCAGATAATGAATGGAACGTGGTACTTCTTCGCTACTTCAATCCAATTGGCGCCCATGTTTCTGGCCGCATTGGTGAAGATCCTAAAGGCATTCCAAACAACCTTTTGCCCTATGTTGCCCAAGTTGCTACGGGCAAGCTGGAATGCATTCAGGTCTTTGGCAACGACTATCCCACTCCTGACGGCACGGGCGTGCGTGACTACATTCATGTTGTTGACTTGGCGCGCGGCCACGTAAAGGCACTTGATTATATGGCAGGTAAAGTCGGCACAGGCAAAGCAATTGGCCTTGGTTCTATTGAGGGCACCCCTGCTGAAGACGGTACCCGTAGCGGTGTTGCTATTTTCAATTTAGGCACCGGAACAGGATCAAGCGTTTTGGATGTAATTCATGCCTTCGAAAAAGCTTGCGGAAAAGAACTGCCTTACAAGATTTGCCCTCGTCGCCCAGGCGATATTGCTACCAACTATGCTGCGTGTGATAAAGCTCGCGAGGAATTGGGCTGGGTTGCCGAATATGACTTGGCACGCATGTGCGAAGATGCATGGCGTTGGCAAAGCAACAACCCTAACGGTTACAACGGCTAACAGACGCTAGCAGAATCTGTATTGTAGAGCTCTAAAGTCACGTAAAAACTTTCCTTAAGTTAAGCAATTCTTTGATCAGACTTCTTTAAAGGCGAACGGACGTAGCGGATATAGCGCACGCACCGTTCGCCTTTTCCCTTATAACATCCTTGCTAATCGGGGGCTACGTCTTTTTAAAGCCTTTAAAGAAATCTGCGATTTGAATGAGCTTTCGAACAACTTTTACAGGGCTTTTAGCTGATTAAGCTCAATCCACTGCCTTGCTATTGTATGCAAGTCCCCTAGGCAAACTTCAAAATGTCTTCTGGTTTGTCGATTAGTTCATCGGGATTACCTGATTTAATTTTTTCGATAGACTGATATCCCCAGGTAACCCCTACGGTATACATACCCGCATTGTTGCCCGCCAACATATCACCATGCGAATCGCCGAAATAGACGCAATCTTCGGGAGTTAAACCCATTTCTTGTGCCGTAACAAGAAGACCCGTAGGATCAGGTTTGCGAGGAATGTTTTCTGCTTCACCATGCGATACATCAAACAGCCCAGGGAAATAGCGCTGTTCTACTTCACGAACACCTGCTTCAAATTTATTCGACACAATACCAAGCTTGATGCCCTTGTTTTTAAGTGCGCGAAGGGTTTCTTCCATACCGTCAAAAGGCTTGGTAAGCTTGATGCCGTATTCGTCGTATAAATCGCAAAACAGTCTAAAAGCGTGTTGCGCTTTTTCTTCAGAAATATCTTCAGGAACTGCTTGCAAAATAAGAGAAAGAACTCCATTACCTACAAAAGTACGTACTTCGTCTTCGGTGCGCGCCGGGTAGCCTTCACGTTCCAGCACAATATTGGTAAGTGCCGTTAAATCTGGCAGCGTGTGCAAAAGCGTGCCGTCCATATCAAAAATAAAACCTTTAAATCCCGTACGCGTCATACAATACATCCTTCTTGATGGTATTCACCCTATCTGGCTCCAGCCAGATTATTTACGATCACGCTTTAGCAAGCATGGTACGCAAGCTTTTAGTTGTTCACAAAATAATACTAGGGTTCTCTTTTCCTTCCAGTGCGCTCCATGCATTTATTACATCGTTTTACAAAATCAACTACCTGAATTCTGACCAAAAGAACGTCTGCTCTTTGTAAGCGCTCGACATAATACGACCCGCTAAAACAAAAAACGGCAATAAATAATTGCCTGGCATTTCTAAAAACAGCGAGCAGCGGCAGAGTGCACTAGGTAGGCACGAGAGCATGAGGAAGTGTACTTGGGTACACGACGAGTGCTCGCAGAACCTAGATAGAGTGCGCTGCTGCTGCGCAGCGTCAATGCGTTTAATGCGAAAAGAAAGCCGTTCGGCAGAACGGCTTGATTACAAACTGGAGCGGGCGACGGGAATCCCGCGTCCGCAAAGCGGACGCTCAACCCCTTGGCGCAAGCGCCTGCGGGCGAATTCCTAAAAACAGTCCACTGGACTGTTTTCTTAACGGAATTCCACCTCAACGGTTCGATTCCCGTCGCCTTAATTACGACCCGCTAAAACAAAAAAACGGCAATGATAGTCAACCATTGCCGTACGATTTCTGGAGCGGGCGACGGGAATCGAACCCGCGTCACAAGCTTGGGAAGCTTGGGTAATAACCATTATACGACGCCCGCATATGTAAAAAGACACCCAATAAGTGCAGCTAGTAGTATAGCGCAATAAACGCTTTCTTATTCAGATCCTGCCTTGCTTTTATTATGTGCAAACTCAATTGCGGATGCGGAGAAGACTTTACTAATAATCTGCAAGCATCTATCGAAACGCTCATCACAAGGCTTGCCAGCCTGCTCGCCAAGTAAACCCACAATACCGGAAGCCATGAAGGAAGCAACAGCCTGCACGTCCTCTTGTCTAAGATCAAGTTCGAACTTTCCTGCCCAAGCCTCCATGAGCACCCTCTTAAAGCGTTCAATCAGACGCCTCGATCCGTTTGGCCCTGTCAGAAGGCATATTCGCTCGACTGCAAGCTTCTGTTCTTTATTGAGATGAAACGCTACATCACTCTGCGAAAGAAATCTCTCTGCAAGATCTGCAATACCAGTCGGCACAGAAGCGTCAACTGCTTTCTCTGCAAGATCTTCTATCGAATCAAAGTAATAGTAAAACGTCGCACGGTTGCATCCTGCCTGGTGCACAATCGAAGTGGCAGTTATTTCTTGAAAGGACCTGAGAGAAATTTGATGCCAGAAAGTATTAATCATACGTTCCTCAGCACCTTTCTCCCCGGAATCCTTTCTCGGCCTTCCCATGCCATCCTCCTTACTGATTATATAGATCGATAAACCCGACGCTTCCGCGTAAATCGCTGGTTTTATTCCCTCTACAACCTAGGGATAATCTGATTATACGACATATGTTGGGTTTTCTGAATGCAAAGGGGGGATCTCTATGGAGAGACAAAGCGTCATCGTCCTCGACTCCGTAACAAAGATGCTTGGGAAGAAACCCCGTATCGAAAATCTCTCATTCTCCTGTGACTCAGGAATGATCTATGGACTTTTAGGGCCAAATGGAGCGGGTAAAACGACCTTAATGAATCTCATCACTGGACTCTACCACCCAACATCTGGCACGGTACAAGTAATGGGCATGGATCCCGTACGCGACGCACGAAAGGTGCGTCGAATGATTGGTTTGGTACCGCAAGAAACATCGCTCTACCCAGAACTCTCAGCCCTGGAAAATCTACGTTTTCATGCCTCACTTTACTTAGACGATCAGCACACAGCAAACAAGCGCATCGAAGACGTGCTTGAACTCGTCGACTTAACCGACCGAGCAAAAGATCCTGTAATCTCCTATTCGGGAGGCATGAAACGACGCCTCGCGCTTGGACGAGCAATGCTTGCTAATCCCCATATTCTGTTACTCGACGAGCCGACACTCGGCGTCGACGTGCAAGGAACGCACCGCATTTGGGACTACGTAAAGCGGTTCAAAGACGAGGGGCACACAGTTCTTGTTTCCACCAATGTAATGGCAGAAGCCGACGCTCTTGCTGACATGATCCTACTGCTCGATCACGGCAAAAAAATCCGCTTCGGAACTCCAGAGACTCTCAAAGCCGAAGCGGGATCAACCATGATTAGACTGACGCCCGTACCTAACTCCCATATTGATGAAGCCTTCCTGCATGAACGATTAGGTAAATTCTCCTTCGATGACCAGACAATCGTAATCGATGCCCCTGACGGCGAAGCCGATCTAGCGCGTATCCTTGGACTTCTTGAAGGCATAATCAAAATTAACTCAGTAGAATTGCGCCATTCAACACTCGATGATGCTTTTCTCTCGCTTACAGGTCGATCATTGCGAGACTAGGGAGAACACCATGGGAATCATACGAATAATCGGCAAGGAACTGGTTAGTGTTAAGGAAAATATTCCGTTTAACCTGGCAACCATCATATCGCCTCTACTCTTCTTGCTCGCCTTCGTCGTAATGGTTTCGGGTGGCATCACCATCCCTGTCGAAACACAGCCCGCCTCTTCCGAGTCGGCGTTCCTGCAAACTACCGCTAACTATGTTGCCCCTTACGGAACACCCTATCTTGATTTAGAGACTGCACCTGCCGAAGGCACTCCTGATGGTCGCAGTGCCGATCGTTTCATCGTTAAAGAGGAGCCCTCCGTATCTGAGAAAGGTGCGACAGGAACGATTACCCATCTCGTTAACGATGTGAATTCCAATATGACCAAGAACTACACCAACCGCTTGACAGGTGCGCTTGTCAATTACATAAACGAGAACCGAAAAGCAAACACCGTTGAGGTGATTGAGGAAACACGCTACGAGATAGATATCCCTTGGGATGAAAGTTTTGCAGTAAGCACACTTGTATTTGGAGCGATGCTCGCAGGGCTTTTATTCGGACAGCTTTCGATGACAAGTGAATGGGAAAACACAACGATTAAACTCCTTATTCTTTCGCCTTGCTCTGCTGCCAAGGTCGTAACAGGCAAGGTTACAGGAGCATGCATTAAAGCATTTGTCGCGGGAGCGGTGCTTGTTGGGGTGGTGGCACTCTTATACGACAGAACTCTCATAAGCGCCTTGTGGCTCGCTGTAGCACTCTGCTTGATGTACGTTATATTTTCAAGCTTGGGGTTTGCCTTAGGCATTGCAGTTCGCTCAACCATGACAGCCTTCCTGCTGTCGCTTGTAATATCACTCTGCCTTTGGGTTGCAGGAGGCGGTTTCGGTGATCTGTCCTACTTCGGCGATGCAGCCCAGATTGTTGGCTCAGCAAACCCCGCCACCTATGCGCTTGATGCAATACGCTACGCATACTTCGGTGGCGTGGCGAATCCAGCACCGCTTATTACACTCGCGGTTGGAGCGGCGGCGACGGTAACGGTAGTTTGCATGCTTTATATATGCTGGTTGAAAAGCGAAAGGGCGGCATCATGAACCTCTTTGTGCAAGAATTGAAAAAACTGATCGCACTTACAAAGGCTGATCCAAAGTCACTCGCAGCGGGCATCATTGCGCCGACGGTCATCTTGATCATCTTTGCACTTACGTTTGGCAACTTTGTTTCACTCAAGCTCGCAGTCGTGAATGGCGATGTAGGCACGCTCGGCGCGGCTTTTGAGGAGACGGTGTTCTCCCAAACCTCACCGCTGTCAGGAGAGCCCTACTTCGAGGCGATCGAAGTGAACGATGATGAAGCTAGAAAACTCTACGAGCAAGGAAGAGTAAACGGCATCCTGACGATCCCTGATGACTTTTCGAAGTCTCTTGAATCTGGCGAACCCGCACAGGTTCTCTACGTGTTCGACAACTATAACACTGACATGGCGAAGAACCTGCGCCTGTATCTTGACGAAGGCATTTTCGCATTCTACCAAGAACACATGCCCAAAATGGAGATCGAAGTGCAGCGCGAATACGCCGTAGGTGCTCAGCTTGATTGGTTCGCCATCATCGCGATCGGCGTATTTATGCTGGCGTTCCTCATGGGGTCAATGTTCAACTTCCTCTACCTGCTAAACAAAGAGCGAGTGCACGCAACGTTGTCCGAGTATCGGCTCGCGCCGGCGTCTCTTCTGCCCACATTCGTGGCTCGCGTCGTGGTGGCGCTTCTCGCCGGGGCGGTCGGGGCGGCGGTGAACGCGCTGCTCGTCTGGCTACTCACGGGCGTGAACCTGGCATGCGGCATTTTGGCGATCCTGCCCGTCCTCCTGGTGCTGGGGGTTGCGTTCGTCTCGTTCGCGGCGATCGTGTCGCTTACAGTGCGCAAGTTCAGCGGCGCCGCGATGCTGTCGATGGTAACCGCCGTGGTGGCGTGGTTCCTCTCCGGAGCCACGACCTCAGTGAAGTACGCCACGGGTGCGCTGCTCGACGTGGCGCTCGCCCTGCCTTCAAGCTACGGCCTTTCCCAAATCCGCTCAGCAGTATTCGGCGTTGACCAGAGTGTCGGCGGCCTTCTTGCTACTGACAAAGGATGGATTGTGATGGGGATCTATGCTCTTGTGTTTGCGGCTATCGCATGGATTGTCTATCGAAAGCAGTTAGGTGCCAGAAAACAATAGTACATTCTTATGCACGTAAAATTTTTTCTAACGCCTTACCGCGCGCAAGTTCGTCAATAAGCTTATCTAAATATCGGGCATTCTGTTCTATCGAGTCTTCTATTGAGGCAACATCTACGCCGCAAATTTTCCCCGTAATAAGGAAGCGATTAGGGTTAAGCGCCGGAGCTTCCGTAAAAAAACGTTTCGTGCGTGGATTCTTGTTCTAATTGTTCAGCAAGACTAGCTTCATCATACCCAGTAAGCCAAAAGATAATTGTGTTCACTTCTTCACGGGTGCGGCCTTTGCGCTCTGCTTTTTGCACCAATAAAGGATAGACGTTTGCAAAAGACATTTCTGCAATTGTTTTACGTGCCATGCCTTACCTTTCTTCCCAGGGAGTGATAACCACCTTTAAGCATCCATCTTCGTGTGCTTCAAACACCCGATACGCCTCTAGAATATCGTTGAGCGCAAATCGTTTCGAAATTAAGCAGGAAGTGTCAAGCTTTCCTTGTTCTATAAGGTTCATTACCTTATCAAGTCCGCTGGCGTCTACCCCGCCTGTTTTAAAGGTAAGATTTTTCCCATACATTATAGGCAGCGGTAACATCTGCGGTGTTTCATACATTGCAGATACCACTACGGTTGCATTAGGGCGGGCGATGCGCCATGCCATTTCGAAGGTATTCTTCCCTCCTGCTGCTTCTATAACTGAATCAGCACCACGCCCCCGGGTTAGTACTTTCACTACCTCTTCTAGCGCATCAAGCGATTCGTTTGCAGGATTAATAGTTTTCGGGTTGATAGTTTTGTCCGCTAGTCCCTGTTCGTGTGCTCGCAACAAACGCTTATCATCAATATCAAACGCAATAATTTGAGCAGGATTCTTCAAACGCGCGCACATCATAGTCGTAAGCCCTACAGGTCCCGCTCCAATAACTGCAACAGTAGAACCCTCTTCTATATCAGCAATGTTGGCGCTCCACCAGCCAGTAGCTAAAATATCGCCCAAAAACAGTGCATCTTCGTCACTGACAGATTCCGGAATAAGCGTGCAGGCATTATCGGCAAAGGGAATTCGAACATATTCTGCCTGACAACCATCAATTCGACAACCTAATTCCCAACCGCCCTGTACACAGTTATTCACCCAACCACGCTTACAGAAGTAGCATTCCCCACAAAAGGTTTCACAGTTTACCGCTACCCTGTCGCCTGGTTTTAGTTTCGAAACTGCAGAGCCAACTTCTTCTACTACTCCGACAAATTCATGGCCCAGTACCGTGTTGGACAAGGCACGAGGTACAACACCTTTTAAGATGTGCAAATCGCTTGTACAAATGGTAGAACGGGTAACACGCACAATAGCATCGCTCGGAAGCTTGATTACTGGGTTTGGTTTATCTATAAGAGCGATGGCTCCCACACCATCGTGAACCAATGCTTTCACGGCTACCTCTTTTCCCGCCTATTTTATAATCGTGCTGCTATACTCGCTTCCAGTATTTTATTTGTAAGCACCAACAAGTGACCATGTGCGACAAATAACCTACTACCCGCCTTGCCGCAATTGACCATTTTTTACGATTAGTAAGGAATAAAAGCAATGAACAACACTATCTATAGCCGAAAAGTAGCCGTAGTAGGATGCGGATTCGTGGGATCTACCTGCGCTTTCAGCCTTATGCAATCAAGCCTTTTTTCGGAAATGGTTTTAATTGATGTGAATAACGCCAGAGCCGAAGGAGAAGCTTTAGATATTGCACATGGTGTTCCCTACTATAGCCCCATGAATATTTACGCTGGTTCTTATAAAGACCTTGCGGATGCTTCTATTGTTGTTATTGCTGCAGGGGCAAATCAAAAACCCGGTGAAACACGCCTTGATTTACTACAAACTAATGTTTCGATTCTAAAAGATGTTGTTTCTTCCATAATGGAACAGGATTTCAACGGCATCATCGTAGTGGTATCAAACCCAGTTGATATTTTGACTCAGGTAGTAATGAAACTCTCTGGGCTTCCTAAAGAACGAGTACTGGGCTCTGGTACGGTATTAGACAGCGCACGCTTGAAGTATATCCTTGGTCATACTCTTGATGTTGATCCTCGTCATGTTCATGCACGCATTATTGGCGAACATGGTGACAGCGAATTAGCTGCATGGAGCTTAGCTAATATTTCTGGTATTCATATCGATGATTTCTTCCGTCTTCGCGGATTTAATAATCCCGAAGCCATGCGCAAACAAATCGAAAACGAAGTTCGTAATAGTGCCTACGAAATTATCGAAAAGAAGCGCGCTACCTACTTTGGCATTGCGCCTTCCGTTACCCGCATTTGCGAAGCTATTATCCGTGACGAAAAGTCCATCATGACGGTGTCAAACTATTGGCACGAGTTGCATGGCGTAAAAGACGTGGTAATGAGCATGCCAGCAATTATCGGAAGTTCAGGAGTAGAATTCCAAATCCCTCTACATCTAAACGAGGATGAAACTAAGCATCTGCAAGAATCGGCACAAACTCTTAAGAACACCCTTAATCAAGTATCGTTTGAATAGCATAAAGCCCAAGGAAAAATCCTTGGGCTTTATTATTATCTTGTCTTGTTGCCTTGCTAGAGCAGCCTTGTGTTTAAATGCTCTTCAAAATTGCCATGATGAAATTCGAAGCCTCTTTGAGTGATTCGGGATCAATGTTTTCAACAATGTCATTTTCTGCAGAATACAATGCTGTATTGCCATCACCCATACCTGCCACGGTAAAGGCCTGAATACCACGAGCCATAGCAATAGTAGCGGGCGTTTCCCTGCAAGTAAGCGGAGCGGTGTGATATACCACACCAGAACGTTCACTTGCCTGACGAACAAAACGCTTAATACGAGAAGAAGGACGATGGGTCTTGAAAGTTTCGCTTTCTTGATCAACAACCGAAAGAGTTCCTGCACCAAGAGCCTCAAGATTAATAATTACCGCACCCTTCATTTCGTCAGCATGTTCATCCAAAAATGCCGTAATACCAGAATGCGAATACTGGTCTGATCCAAGCGCAACAAACCACACTTCAGTATCGATATCAGGATGACGGAAATCTTGCAGCTTACGCAATTCGCGGTTTATCTGCTCTGCGGTAATAGCATCATCGTCAGTATGCGTGTAGGGATTATCTTCAACGAGCGCTTGGCTTTCTTCAAGTATAACGTCATCATACATTTCGTCTTGCTCTGGTGTGGGCTCTTCTGCCTTATTCTGACTTCTCTTCAAGCGGCTCAACGAAAAAGCGCCACCGTTCCAACCACGCCTGTTGTCAAAATCGGTTTCGTGATAATCGATGTCAACAAATCCATCATTGTTTGCTTGAGGTATCTGTGTAGTAGCACCTGGTGCTGCATTTTCCTTATCATCTTGACGGAAGCTTGACCAATCACCACGTGCCTTGCCCACACTACGAGCATCGTAAGAATCGTCTACATTGACCCAATCATTAACCGAAACATCTTCTTGCTTATCCTTCTTTTTCTTGCGAAAACGTCCGAACAAACGACCCGCACGTGATTTCGGCATCTCCACATAACCGCGACCAGCATATGCGCCTGTTTCGGTATAGTCTTCGTCATAGGCAGAATCATCAGCGTCATCAATATACAGATCTTCTGGAGCAACATCTGCCACAAGTTCATCACCGACAGGAGCAAACGAACCTGTTCCTCCTACCGTTGAGAAAGATCCTGTTGCAGAAACAGTAGTATTAGCAGGACTTGAATTATCCAAAGAGGGCAAATTCAAACCAAAGGTATCTTTTTTCTCAACTTCAACTGGCTCTATTCCATTAGTATCACCGATACGTGGAAGCATGTTAGACAACAATGCCTTAGAACCCGCTTTTGTGCTTTCATTTGATTCTGCCATGGGAGCACGCTGTTTAGCAGCTTCGCCAGAAGTTGCTTGGGGGGCTACCACATCGGGCAAAACAATTACTTGACGTTTTGCTTGTTGCTGGCTCTCAACCTCTTCTGCTGAAGGAACCTGGGGGATCATTGTTTCCATACCCATAATTGGGGAAGCAACTTCTACCGATTCTTCTTGTGCTCGAGGTTCAATTATTGGCTCATGAGCGCTAGCCTCTTGAATAGCTTCCTGGATTTGTTCTGAAGAAACTTTCTGCGTTTCTTCAGCATCAGGTGCACTACGATCCACATCAAGCGTGCCACGACTGATGGGTTGTGGCACATACTTGTCCACATCGCCATAAATATCGCTGTTATCGAAAGCATCATCTTCAACAAGATCAGTTTCATCAAACTGCTCTTTGTTCATGAATTGAGACACATCAATAGGAGAAATAGCTGCGGTTTCACCTGGAGACGCCACTGCTGCTTTCTTAGTTGCTGCTTCTGGCTGTAGGTTATCAGAAATTTCTTCTTCCTCGGATCCTTCAGTAGACACCGATGCATTTTGAGTGGTTGCTTGAGTAAGCTGATCCTCATCAACGTGAGTACGCGAAGTAACCGATTTCAAGCGTGAGGCAAAAGCACGAGCCCCCGTTTCGCTTTTACGCACCGATTGAGAAAAACTTCTGCTCGATGATTTTTCCTGTTGATCTTCTTGACGCGCAGCATTCTGAAGTTGCGTATTTTGAACCTGAGTATCTTCAGATTTGGTTGCCCCAGAAACAGCTTCCACTGGGTCAGCGGGAATTTCCATATTATCCAGAACTGCCTGAGTGGAATCGGTAATATGAGGAGCTTCAGCTGATTCAATTTCAGATCTAAGCGCCGCAAGACGTGAAGCCAACTCAGGGTTTTCACTCTCTGAATCAGATACGTTAGCAGAAGAATCTGCTTGAACCTGTGATGGTTGCATTCCAGCATCAACTTGGTGAGCGGTTTGATTTTCCATCAAATGTGCTGCCACGGTATCCGCATAACGAGAACGAGAAACCTTGCGTGGTTGGCTTTCTTCTGGCTTGTTTTTTCGTGCTTTTGCTTGAGCTGCTTTTGCCCATGCAGGGGTTTTATCCACCGAAGCACTTGGCATTGCAGCAGCATTATCCACCATAGCCATTGGAGCAGGACGCTCAAAGGATGCTGCTTCTGAGTAGGAATCTAGCTGAGCAGCATTCTGTTCTTCTTCAACACCTTGAGCTTCAGATTGAATATGCTCTTCTTGAACCTGATCTTCTACTCGTGAACGAGGCGTTGCTGATGCGCTTTCTCCTGCTTCAGCTTCATTATCCATGGAAACCATGGTGCGGAAACGTCTTTGCTTATTTGGAGAAATTTGAGGAGTTTCGCTTACTTCAAAATGGATGCTTGAAACAGCCTCTTCATCAACAGGCTCCAAACCGCCGCCTTTAACAAGGCGAGAAGAAATATCAGTAACTGGAACCTTATCTGCTACTGGCTTTCCTGTAAGTGCCGCAATTGCTGCCTTTGCAGCAGCAAGGGATTCTTGTGGGCTAAGGTTTGAATCGTATTCAAGTGAAGCTCCCTCTGGAACAACTCCTGCCGCACGTGCGGCAGATTCACCATGAACATAATTTCCTTCTTGCTTAGCGCGCTCAAGCACTTCTTCGTTGCTTACTAAGCCAGTACCCACCTGACGGGCAACATCCATTAAAACCGCAACGCCCGCAGCGTTGTTGTTTGCAGACTGGCTATAAGGTGCCACCAAGTGCAGTACTGCACGAGCAAGAGGAATAACAAATAGAACAGCGCAAATCACAAGAAGCATTACCAAAATGGAAGATATTGCACCAGTATCAGTTGCAAAAAATGTCATACGTAAAAATAAAACGAGCACTGCAACAGCAAGAGCAATGATAGATGCTTTATTTAGTAGCGGGAGAATGCCTGCTATGGGCAATTCTTCCTCTTTTAAAACTTTGCCTGTGTCGTAATTTGCTACCAAAATTATTTTGCGCCTACGAGCAACTCCACCCATTGGCGTTGGCTGATATTTAGCTACTACGTTTTGACTAGCTCCCGCACGCAAAAAACGAGATAGAACAGGCTTCTTAAATACTTCTAAACCAAACAATACTGCCGCTAATACAACAGCAATGAAGCAAGGAATTACCGCTATTGGCAACACGATTGAAACAATAACCGCAACCAAAGCTAGTCCAAAGCATACAAATGTAGGAATTAAGTAATTAGTTACACATTGGAAATCTTCGATAACAGAAGTAAAACCAGATTCTTTTTGGATTTCCTCCGCCAAATACAGTGCTGCCTGTTGTTCTTCTTCAGTTCCTGCTGGATGAGGACCAATCTCTTGAGACAGATGAACAATGTCATCCATTATTTCAGCCATGGAAGCCCCTTTTGTTATATGTGTTGCGCATCTATTGCGCGAAGTTCAATATGTATACAGACCCTATAAGTATACGCCATTTCTATACTCCATTTACTTTTCAATACACATCTGACGCTCTCAGTTGAACCTGTTCTCGTTTTCTTCATAATTTCACTACACACAGCACTTGATACTACCTATTGGTTCCTAGGTACTCACGCAAAAACGCATCGTGAGTAGCCGCATCAGAACGTGCTTTTTCGTAGTCTTGAGTGAGTGCTTCTTGAGAGGCGACATACGCATTAACCACTATTTCAGTTAAATCGCTTGGGAGAGATTCCGCCATCGTGCTAGCTTCAGCATCGGCTGCGTTATAGGCATCATTGTGTGCTTCTGCGGTTGCTCTGTCTTGAATCAAAATAGCCGCATTAGAGGCGAGCGCTTCTCCTGCTGCTTCGCTTTTCTTGGTCACATAGTTCAATAGTCCCGTAAAATCTGCTGAAGAATAGTAGCCTTGGGCTTGCTCTATTAACGTTTTTGCTTCTTCAAATTTGCCTTTGGCTGAAGTGGTGTACTCCGTGGATTGAGCAACTGTTTCTTCATTGGTATTTGCAATAACTTGCGCTGATTGAGCCAGTAAAGCATTTCCTTCATTTATGGCGTTTTGGGCTTGTTCTACTAAATCGAGAGCTTGCTTAGCGGTTATGTCGTCATTGAGACGCTGTTCTGCAAAATCAAGCATTGTTTCACGAGAAACAATAGTTGCAAGTACATGATCCGCAGCTTCTTTATCGCGCTGAGAACCTTCTAGTTCATTACGAGCTTTTTCTGCATAACCACGCGCTGTACTAAGATCTTCCCGAACACCTGGTATCGAATCAACCAACGAGGTTGCTGTTGAAACAGTATTGTCATCGAAAGGTGACTGGAAAAAAGTATCTATAGTAACGGTAACTTCGTCGCTTTTTTCAATGATGTCACATGCTTCATGAAGAACACCAACACTGGTACTTAATCTAACTTGTTCTTGATACAACCACGAACCGCCTACAGCCGCAGCGCAGATGCATAGTGTTGCAACTACCGCAATGCTTACCTGACGATATCGCTTACGACGTCTTTGACGTTGGGCGATTTCGGCTTGAGAATCCATCCCGAGAAATGTTGAATTCGACCCGGAATGCTCTGAGGAGTGCTTGGACTCTTTTACAGCGCGCTTAAAACCTTTTGTTTTACGACTAGTTTTTTTAACGCTTTCTGCTTGATTTACTGAAGCACTACCGTTTTCTGGAAGCGAAGAAGGTAGAGGCGAAGCGTCTGTCTGGCTCTTTGTTCTTTTCTGCCAAAATCTGAATCTACGAGGGGGCTCATCTAGGTCGGCAACTTTTTGCTCTAACACATTTAAAGAAAGCTCATTAGGCTTTCCTTGAGAAAATTCCTTTAAATGAAGAAACTTTCGTTCCTTTTGACCTAGTCCTCTTAAAGGTTCAACTTTTTTTGTCTTCTTGTTTTTAACCACAAACGCACCTTCGCTTCATCTTTATTCTTCGTTTGATGAATTGCACCTGTTTGTAGCATGATGCAAGAAAACATCTTCTGCTATTTCGTCGCATGTAAGATATGAAATAGTATGACTTGGAAGAGAATTTAAAAATTTCTTTCCGTAGTATTTGGTAATAAGACGCTTATCAGCCAAAACAACTATACCTTTATCTGTTGAAGTCCGAATCAGTCTTCCTACCGCCTGCTTTATCTCAATTACCGCTGCAGGAAGAGAATAATGGGCCCATGCGCGATCGTCACGCTGTTGGCGTTCGCAAGATAGCGGATCTGTTGGTAAACCAAAAGGCAGTTTAGGAATAATTACCCCTTTTAAGGTTGATCCAGGCGCGTCAAAACCTTCCCAGAAACTCTTCAATGCAAACAAGCTTAAATGTTCATCTTTTAAGAAATCGTCTTTTAACCCTTTAACAGAGACACCCCATTTTTGACATACCAGCCTTAAACCGTCTTCCTTTAATGCAGGACGAACCGCTTCGAAACACTGTTCCATTTCACGTCTATTTGTAAACAGGGTAAGAAGAGAACCCTGTTGCGCACGATGCAATTTAATCAAAAATGATTCCAAAGCTTCAAGATATCCAGGTTCTTGAGGTTCTGGAATATCAGTAGGCACATATACATGCATATTAGTATCAAAATCGAAGCTTGATTCCACTTGAAGTGTATCAGCCTGTGATTCTTCTGATTCGTTAAACCCTATCGCTCTATTAAACGCTTCAAACTGACCATCGATAGATAAAGTAGCGGATGCGTAAATGACGCTTCTTGTTTCAGCGTAAAGCGATTCGTTTAGTGACTTTCCAATATCAAGCGGCTGAACATTGAAAACTTCCTCCAAGATACCCTTTGTTCTGTTTAGACGAACTGAATATACTTGGTTGTCGCTTTCGTGGAAAAATATAATTTCAAGTGCATCGTATAATTCGCGCAGTTCCAAAGCCACTAAAGCTAATTCTCGCTGCGCACTAGAGGTATCTTCCACCTGTTCAGCATATGCAACAATATCCCGTGTTGCTTTAATAAGTTTCTCTAACGTGTCATATAGACTTCTTGCGCAGCTTCGTACTCCTTGAAATGTTTCGCTCTGGCGAATTTCAGTATTCAACCACAAGTCGAACCATTCATATCCCCTTGGGCGAGATTTCTCGTCAAACACCAGTAAGTCTTTAGCACTTAAGCAAAACTCTTCTGCCGCAATTGAAAAAGCACCTGCTGCTGTCTGAGCTTTAGATATAAGAGCACCATAGAGCGCTTGAGCTTCTTCTGGCGCTTGAGCGCTTCGCTTTATTCGAGTTAACACATTTATTGTGGCGGAGTCGCTTGTTACTTTTTGTATTAGCGCCTGAATCTCATTACTAGATACTGATAAAGAAAATGCTCGTCTTGCTTCTGCTTCCGCACCATGAGCCTCATCAACAACCCAATAGCGAATAGGAGGTAAGAGTCCTCCTTCAAAACGGACATCCCAGAATAACAAGCTGTGGTTAGTAACCACCACATCACAGCGTTGTGCCTGTTCACGTGCTCCATGCACAAAACAAGAACGACCAAAAAATGGACATTTTCTGCGCAGACATTCTGCGCTGCTAGTTGTTATTCGCTTGCGCGGTATAGCGCGGTAATCTATTTTGAGCGCGTCCATATCATCGTAGTCGCTCTGCTCAATAAACGACAAAAGGGCAGATAGTGAAGGTGTTTGATTGATAGACTGTTTTTTATACAGTATTGTTTTTGGTCCACGATTCACTAGTGTTTCAATTTTTCGTAAACACGGGTAGTGACTAAACCCTTTTAACGGAGCATACGTTATTCCTAATGCCTTATGTAAAAGAGGTAACTCCTTATGAACTAACTGATCTAAAAGGGCATTGGTTTTTGTGGCTACTCCAACGGTAATTCCGTTTTCTTTTGCTGCATAAGCAAGAGGAATAAGATAGGCCATGGACTTACCTACACCAGTTCCCGCTTCAACAGCCAAATTGCGCGACTGCGATAACGCTTCATGCACAGCAAGAGCCATTTCTTTCTGTTCATTGCGCGTTTCGTAGTCCTTATACAAAGAGCCCAGTAAGCCTTCTGGCGAAAACGCGGCTGCAATTACTTTTTTATCCACAAAAGAAAGAACATCCGTTTCAGAAGTTTCATGCTTCGCATCTGAGTAAATTCCACTTGCAGGACTATTTGCATCAGGCCTCATAGAAGCTAAATTTTTAGTAAGCGATTCCTTACGATGCAACCTTAGTTTATAAGCCTTGCCTTTAAGTTCTTCCCATACCTGAGGGTCAGCAAGCTGACGAAATACATACGCGGTATTCCATTCTTCAACTTCATTCATGTCCCCTATGGCGCAAATAAGAGGCTGAGGCAGCGTTGCAACCGCTGCAAGCAGAATTCGATATACCAAACAGGTTGCTGCAACATCATCGTCTGCGCGATGCGTAGAATCAGGTCCTCCAAAAGCACGCACTAAATCTAAAAGACGATGCGAAGTAAAGCGAGGAAGAGCAATACGCGCTAGATCAAGAGAATCTATCCAACGATTTTGTTTAAGTGATTCTCCAGCCTCACGCTTTGTAACAAACGTACGGTCAAAATTCGCATTATGTGCAACAAGATCTGAATCGCCCACAAATTCCACTAGACCGCGCAGTGCTTCATCAGGATCAGGAGCATCTACTACATCACTATCACTGATATTTGTAAGGTGAGCAACGTCTTCAGGAATTTGTTTTCCTGGGTTAACAAATGTTATATACCATTCAACAATTTTCCCGTGAGCCATTCTCGCAGCAGCAATCTGAATTAACTCATCATGATTAAACGAAAACCCTGTTGTTTCCGTATCGATTACTACCACATCTTCATCTAATACACCGAAATCATGGGTTTGTGCATACTCTGCCAACCCGTGATATCGATCCCGAGTTCGTTGTGGTGTATTCTCTAGAATATACGTATCTAGGTTACTTAACTTATGTGTGCTTTGTTTTTCCATAGCAGTAAGACTATCATTTATAAAATTCGATACCAAACCATAACCCTTTAGTTGTAGGAGAAATCATGACAAAAATAGGCTACTTCGCAACATACGCACGATTTGATACGGTCGACAAAGAAGCAGCTGCAGCTTTCCTAGGAGCAGACAACATTGTTGGTGACACGTTTACTATTGATCATGAAGTTACTCCTGATTCCGATAAAGCCTGGATTGTTAATCCTTTCGGCAAAAAAATGGGATACCTAGAACCTAAAACTGCATCGCAAGTTGATCTTTGCAAAGCTAAAGGCTGGACAACTATTGCTATTTTGGCCCTGGTTGCTTTCTCTGAAGAACCATCTCCTGGCTTATATTGGGGTGAAGTGGTTATTATTTCCTACGATCCGAAATACGAGTCTGATTTTTCCGTTTTTGTTGAAGGTATTAGAAAACAGATTAGCAAAGGTGTTCGTCCAAAAGTTGCCCTTGGACCAGATTCACTCCAAACTATTATAAGTTCTCATGGTAACTGGCTTCCTACTGACCGTGTAGCACTCCCAAAAAAAGAAAAGGGAACCGCCTGGGTTAAAACCGAACGAACCGGTACTGAAGCTCTTGTTGAACAAGCCCGTAAGGGTAACATCGGCTGTACTATTGGTGCTTGGGCGTTTCTTTTAGTACTTGTTGCTCTTATAGTGTTTGGGCTCCACTCTTGCGGGCTGTTTTAAAGAGCGCTTTGCTTTTATAAAGGCTAAAAACTTTACTTTTCCAAAGCCTCAAACACCATTTGTTTACAAAGTTCTTCAAAGGTGATGCCCTGAACGCGAGCTGCATCGGGCAACAAAGATGTTGCGGTCATTCCTGGAAGAGTGTTCGTTTCAAGAACCCAGAATTTCCCTTGTTTATCCTGGATCACATCGGTTCTTGATACTCCTTCACATCCAAGTACTTTATGAGCACGCAAGGCAAGTTCTTTAGCTTGCCTTGTTTCTTCTTCGCTCAATGGTGCAGGACAAATATGCTGCGACCCACCTTCTGTGTATTTCGACTCATAATCATAAAATTCATTAACAGGAATAATTTTTATAACAGGTAAAGCTGTAGGGTTTTTCTGCCCTAATACGCCTACAGTAAATTCATTACCTGATACAAATGACTCTACGAACGCAGAATTATCTACTGTAAATACCTTTTGAACTGCTTGAGTTACTTCTTCAACCGTGTTGCAGATATATACTCCAAGAGCACTTCCTTCTGTTGCGGCTTTTACTACACAGGGAAGTCCGACTGCTTCAATAATGCTCTCGCTAGCTATTTCCGAAGACTCTAACTTCATTGACTGAGGAGTTGGAATTCCCGCTTCATTATAAAAATGCTTAGAAATAATTTTATTTGCTGCGGTAGCACTTGCCCATACACCAGATCCTGTATAGGGAATTTCAAGTGTTTCTAAAAATCCTTGAATTGTTCCGTCTTCTCCACCTTTTCCATGCAAAGCGAGAAAGGCAACGTCAAATTCTTCTGTTACTAATGTGCGTAAATCCTCTTTATTCGCAGGATCCAGCATTTCTACCATAAATCCAACGCTTTTTAATGCCTGTTCTACGCTTTTACCTGAAGACAGCGAAACTTCTCGTTCGCCGCTTTTTCCTCCAGCCAATAAAGCAACTTTTATTGAATTAGGCTCGAATTGAGAAGACATAACACTCTCTTTCGTAACAACTACAGTAGTACCTATAGTAGTATTTCTATTAGTCTTTCGTGAGTATATCAAAGTACTCACACACTGCTTTAAAGACCAACTAACATTTCGTAAATCTGCTTGCTTATAATAAACCTATGAATACTTCAATTTACTCATATAACATTTCAGAAATTCAGAATCTTCTTTCTGAATTAAACCAACCGCGTTTTCGTTCAAAGCAGTTAATCACTTGGCTCTACAGAGACAATGCTTCTTCGTATGACCAAATGACTAATTTGCCCGCTTCCTTACGGAAACAACTTCAAGAACGCTATCCTTTAATTCCTTTATCGATAGTGGATAAGCAGGAATCATATGATGGCACAAGAAAATATGTATTTGAATGTGCTGACGGTGTTCAAGTTGAAGCGGTAGGTATCCCTTCTTTGACTAAAAAAGATAAACGTAACGAACCTAAACACCTTACTGTATGTTTTTCTACCCAAGCAGGATGCGCTATGCAGTGTGCGTTTTGTGCAACTGGCGAAGAAGGTCTTTCGAGAAATTTATCTTCAGGCGAAATGATTGCTCAAATTCTTACTGTCCAAGAAGACTTTCAATGTCGTGTCTCCAATCTTGTTTCTATGGGACAGGGGGAACCTTTTCATAATTACGACGCAGTTTTAGATGCGCTTCGTTTCGCAAATAGCAAAGACGGGCTAGAAATTGGCGCGCGCCATATTACTATTTCCAGCTGTGGCGTACTCCCTGGCATAGATAAACTATCTAATGAACCTGAACAATTTACTTTAGCTATTTCTCTTCATTCCGCTATTCAACACAAACGCGACATGCTAATGCCCCGATGCACAAATATGCCACTTACCGCATTAAAAGATAGCTTGCTTAACTACATCTCCTCTACTGGACGACGAGTTAGTTTTGAGTATCTTTTAATTGACTCAGTAAATGATACTCAAGAAGACCTCGCCGCGCTTATTTCATTTTGCCAAGGTATTCTCTGTCACATCAATTTGATTCCGATCAACCACATTGAAGGCAGCTCTTTTACTCCAAGCTCAAAACAAACTCAAAAGCACTGGGTTCATGCTTTACAAGAAGCTGGAAAAGAATGCACTATCAGAAATTCAAGAGGATCAGATATTGATGGCGCTTGTGGTCAACTTAAAAACAAGATAAAAAAATCGGGGTCACAGAACGCTCTGTAAGCCCCGATCTCAATCTTTCTCAAGTATGGGTTCGGTATTTTAACTATCGGCCTTCTGAGAGTCTTTTACAGCCGAATTTTCTGCAATGAGTCTTAAAATTCGCTCAAGTTCCTCTTCGTCTTTAAATTGAATTTCAATCTTATTTTTTCCTTGGACAGTTTTAACTTTTACCGGAACTGAGAGGAAACGAGTTAAGCCACGTGCAGCTTTTTTGAAACTTGCAGGAGCTGGAATTCGCTTACTGGATCCTTTTTCTTGAGCTTGAGCTCTACCAGATAACAAACGAGCAATTTGTTCCGTTTCACGAACGCTTAATTTCTCATTAATTAATTTATTAGTAAGAGTTTTACGACCTTCAGCATCAGGAATAGATAAAATTGCACGAGCATGTCCTGCGGTAATTTTTTCTTCAAAAAGTAGCTGCTGAGCTTCTTCAGGAAGATCAAGCAAACGAAGGGCATTAGCGATAGTTGAACGACCCTTAGACACTGTCTGCGCAACTTCAGACTGGGTCATACCCTTACGTTCCATAAGGCGCTTATAACCATACGCTTCTTCTATAGGGTTCAAATCACTACGCTGGATATTCTCAATAAGTGCAAGCTCTAAAGCTTTATCGTTATCAGCAGCCCAGAAACGTACTGGAATCTCTTTCATGGAAAGACTCTTGCAAGCTTGCCAACGACGTTCACCAGCAATGATCTGATAATAATCTCCAACTTTTCTTACTAAGATCGGCTGAAGAAGACCCTCTTTTTTAATCGAATTAGCTAATTCTTCAATTTCTTCAGGCTTGAAATTAGTGCGTGGCTGATCTGGGTTAGGCTGTACCTTTTCCAGAGGCACAACACCAGTCGCACCTTTTTCATCTTTAGGTTTAGTATCTATAGGCGCAGGCTTTGCTGCAGGTACCTGCTTAGCAGATGGCTGATCTTTTACTACACGATTACTTGCAGACGATACCGACGCTTTAATCCCTTGCAAACGGTTGTCTGCGATTTGTGAAGCAGAGACTCTTTGCGTAGAGTTATTAATAGCTTGTGAGCTTTTATGCTGGAAAAAGGACTTTGGTTTACGTTCCTGACGAGCAGACTCTTGAGTAGCTGTTTTTGGACGTGCTTCTCGAGAAACAACTTTTGCATTCTCAAGGGCATCTTCAGAAATATAAATATCGGAAGATACTTTTGAAGATGACGTATTAGAAGAAACTGTTTTTGATGTTTCACGTGAAACATCAGTGTTTGCTTCTTTTTGAAGACTAGATTGTTTCTTCTTCTCTACCTCAGAATTAATCTCTTCTGATTTTGATACAGAAGTATTTGCGTAATTAGTTTGGGTTGGATTTAATGAACTATCATCAAATAACGCATTTAATCCACGTCCTAATCCACTTTTTTGTTTAGCCACGGGCTATCACCTCTCGGGCAAGATTATTGTAAGCTTCGGTTCCTTTATTATCTGGAGCATATTCAATTATTGGTTGTCCATAACTTGGAGCTTCAGAAAGTTTAACGGTTCGAGGGATCATTGTATCGAACACCGTTTTACCGAAGAATGATCGCACTTCATTAACTACCTGATTAGATAAATTAGTACGAGAATCATACATAGTCATAACGATTCCGTAGATATCTAAACTAGGATTTAGCATCTTTTTGACACGATTCATTGAATCGAGAAGTTTTGTCACACCTTCAAGGGCGTAGAACTCACATTGAATAGGAACAAGGAGTTTATCTGCTGCTACTAAAGCATTAATAGTAAGTAGACCAAGAGAAGGGGGGCAATCAATGAGAATGTAGTCGTATCGTCCCCTTAAACCACCTAAAGCACTCTTTAAGCGGTTTTCACGAGCCATCTCATTTACTAATTCAACTTCAGCTCCTGCTAAATTAATTGTTGAAGGTAAGACGTCTACACCTTTTCCTACACACGCAAGAATAACATCCTCAACGGGAGTTTCCCCTAGCAAAGCATCATAAACACACCCATCGAGTTCACGTTTATCAATACCATAACCGCTCGTGGCATTACCTTGAGGATCTAAGTCAACTAAAAGAACTTCTTTATTCAGCGCGCCTAATGCTGCAGCTAAATTAACCGCGGTGGTTGATTTACCTACACCACCTTTTTGGTTAATGATTGCAAGAATCTTTGTTTGACCAATACTGTGGGTTACAGGAGGTTTCTGTGAGAAAGGAACATAATGAGCCGTTACAACCTCTTCGTCTTCCTCTGCTCCTGTTGTTTGTTCATTAGAATCTAAAACTTCTTTAGATCTACTAATAACTTCATGAGAAACCTCTTCAACTGAAGTATTTGAAGGAGTTACAGAAGAACTATCTATTTCTCGTTCAATTACTTGAGCTCGCTCATTAATTGCATCAAATTTTGTAGGTTGTTCTTCCTCAGGTAGCTCTTGAGATTTTGTTTCTGTTATAGGAGCCGTTGTTGCGTTTTTAATTTTTTTTCGGCTACTAAATAGTCCCACAAATGATCCTTTCCTCGATATTAGGTTCATTATATCTGATGTGTTTCACGTGAAACATCACTCATCTCTTTTAGTTAAAAATTTAAGTACTTTTTAAAGCCTTAGGCGATTCTTAAGCTCTTTTGAAATAAAACAGATAACAACGCTTAAGATTTCTCATCACAGGTAATAAATTCCAAAACAAGCAATTATCTTTCAAAAAAATAAAAAGAGATGTTTCATGTGAAACATCTCTTGAACACTAATAACGAAGAATAAAGTGGGTCAGTAATTTCACTTAAAGAATACTACCACCACTATAAGGAATAAGGAATACCAGTATCTTCGCTAAATACGTATTAGGTGTTTAAAAAAACATTAATAAGGTTTCTTCTGAGCTATTCCTACGCGACGAGGTAGGGTAACCAAAGGTTCATGGATCTTTTTAAACACAATAATAGATCGCTCAGTAACACCATCACTAAGTAACGTATCGCGTCGAGACATATATTCAAACCCTAATTTATCAGCAACGGACTTTGCATGCTTTAACTCATCATCAACATCTTGTGATTTATAGCAAACTAAATAGCCATTCTTCTGTAATAGAGGTGAGGATAATTCAAGAAGTGATGCAAGCGAAGAGAGAGCACGTGCAGAAATTACACTAAACGATTCAGGGGAGATTAAAGAAAGTTCTTCGATGCGTCCATTATAGGTAGATACATGCGATGCAATATCTAATGTATCGATAATCCTATCAAGCGCTTTAGTTTTTTTACCTACCGAATCGGCAAGGACTGTCTCACGCTTAGTCATTATGGCAATAGGAATACCAGGAAATCCAGCACCAGTTCCCATATCAAGATACTTTCCTGATGGAGCGGAGATGATTTCAGGTAATCCAACTAATGAATCTTCAATATGAAGAATCTGGGCACTATCCCAATCGATAATTCTTGTTAAGTTAGTTATTTTATTTTCTTTAATTACGAGCTGTAAATGCAAATCGAGCAGCTTACGCTGCTCGATCGAAGGTATAACCGTATTAGTATTCATAAGACATCATAGAATTGTTTCACGTGAAACACTATCGAGGAATTACCACAACACGACGAGCGCGTCCTTCGCCCTCTGAAACTGTTTCTACACGATTATCATCTCTTAAAGCAATGTGAACAAGGCGACGTTCATAAGGCGTCATTGGGCGTAATTTAACGCTACGATCCTGATTAAAAGCTCTATCGGCTGCATTGCGAGCAATATCTTCAATCTTTTGACGCTGACGACCTTTGTAACCTTCAACATCAATAACAATAGGATAACGATGACCAATAGTACGTGAAGTTATTGAAGAGACAAGGAATTGTAAAGCATCAAGTGTACGACCATGACGACCGATAAGAACCGCTAAATCATCACCTGTGATATCAAGAATAAGTTCTCCTTCGTCACCTTCATATTCGTCGATAGTAACTTCTCCAACATTAAAGTACTTAATAATATCTTTGATAGCAGCAATTGCAGTGTCCGCAATTTGATCTATCTCTTCGTCGGTATAAGTATGAACGTCTTCTTCGCTTTCATATTGATCATCATCTTCAAATTGATCATCTAATTCAATTTCATCAACAATTTCTTCTTCTGACATAAAAACCCCTTACATTCAAATCTCCCCTTCACAAAGGAAGGGGAGGAGCCAACGAAATATATCAATGTAGTTAATAAGAAACGCAGTACTAACTATTATTACTGTAGCGAAAAACGCTAATTGTAAATAAAATTACTTGCTTTTCTTAGTAGGACGCTTTTTCTTAGTCTTACGAACAACATCAACCTCAACTGGTTTTGGAGTTTCATCGGCAGCTTCAACCAATTCATCCTGACGCTTAAAGATTCGCGTAGAAATAACTTGCTGTAAAACACCAAATACTGAAGAGGTAGCCCAGAATAGCAATACGCCCGTAGGAGAAGTCCAACCAAGCCATAACATAAACAAAGACATAATACCCATCATGATCAGCATCTGATTCTTCTGGGGGTTATTAGTTCCGCGCTGCTGAAGAACTGAAGGAAGGAAGGTACAGAACGCAAACAGAAGCAGCAAAATACCATAAGGAAGGAACTCTATGAATCCCTGGCTAAATACGGTACTTGGAGAATTGATAAGAGAAGGAAGAATGTTATAGAAGGAATAAGTCATACCTTCCGTACGGCCACCCATCTCCTGGAGAACCTGGAACAGAGCAACAAAGATAGGCATCTGAATCAATAAAGGAAGGCAACCGGTAATTGGATTAAAACCAATTTCTGCATATACCTTTTGCAGTTCTTCAGCTTGACGCTGCTGATCACCAGCATAGCGCTCCTGAATTTCACGCATTCGTGGCTGAAACTGCTGCATCTTATACGATGACTTAATTTGCTTTTGCATGAACGGGAACATGATGAAGCGAAGAATCAAAGTAACAATGATAATCGCGAGACCCCAGTCACTTACAAAGTTGTAAAAAAACTGAATGCAAAAGAAGATGGCGTCTTTAAATGCCTCCCACATTTACATTAAATCCTCTCACTCGGTTTATTTCTTATTATTAATCCGAAAGTGAAATTCTTCCGGAACTGGATCGTATCCTCTACCGCCGCCAGGTCTACATCGTAATATTCTACGAATTGTAAGATATAAACCTTTTAAAAATCCAAATCTTTTTACCGCTGTTAAACCATACTCAGAACAAGTAGGAATAAAACGGCATGTTGCAGGTAATAAAGGTGAAATTCCTAATCTATAGAACTTAATTAACAAAATCAGAAGCTGTTGGGGGATAGCTTTAATAAATACAAGGACTTTTTTCATAGCTATCATGCCTTAACTTCGTATAAGTCAATAACCTTTCTACATGCTGAAAGCAGTTTAGTATATTCCGCTTGAGTAGTCTTTCTATTTGCAATAAAAAGAATAGTTAAATTTTGCCACGGACCACCAAGATCACGACAAACTGCTCTCATTCTGCGTTTTGCGGAGTTTCTCCAAACTGCATTACCGTTTTTCTTACCTGCAATAAAAGCAACACGGCCACTAGGGCCGTGTTGAGTATCCCCTTGATAGACAATCATAGTCATAAAAGGAGTTGCATGTCGTTTTCCGTGCGAGAACAGGTAGGAGATCTCAGTGCTAGATTTAATAGTTCCTAACACGGTATCTCACAAGAAAACTAGACGGCAAGACGCTTACGGCCCTTAGCACGACGAGCAGAAAGAACAGCACGACCGCTCTTTGTTGCCATACGAGCACGGAAACCATGAGTCTTTGCGCGCTTATGGGTATTAGGTTGATAGGTGCGCTTCATTTACGTTTTCCTTTCAGATTTACAGTAACTTTGAAATTGTACTTCATAGAAAATTTCAGTCAAGAAAACCATTAATAAAAAAGACTCTTTTTTAGTGTCACCACAGAACATACATGTATTTATCGATATAAAGACCTAGTAAAAACAAGTAAGATCCTAATTTAAAGCCTAGTAAAACAGGTACGTTCCAAATAAAGATAACTAGAGCCTTAATTAAGATTGAGTAAAGACCAGATAAAGACTTCAATAAAATATTAATAAGGATCTCTATTAAGTACGAATTTCAAAATAAAAATTATGCTAAAAAATTGACTATATAATTTATAAAGCTGGTTAAATACTGATATAAATACTGTCTTACTCTACGCTTTATCTAGAAAGTTTTCCTCTTGCATTCTCAGTTATCCACATTGTATTTATACAGCAATGTGGATAATGTGGAAAACTCACCTGGTGTTTTTGTAAAACAATTTAATAAAACCCACTAAGCATTAATTAGGTATTAGGCTTAAAAAAATAAAAGTATTTTACGTGAAACGCCTCTATTTATAAATATTAAAAATTATGAGCCTGACCTGGTATTTTAGTTATATACATAAAAGAGTTTTTGATGCAATACCCAATTTTTATGCACTAAGGCTTTAATTTATAAACTTCCTAATTTCTGTATCAAACGTTACCTCTTTTAACAAATTAACGAAGATGCTTTTCTAAGTTTTCCATATTCACTTTTCAACTTTTTTCTTTTTTCTTCTACGTTTTTCAATGTTTTCCACATTTTCTTGAAAGAATGTTGAAAACTTCGAAAACATGTAGGAAAAAATAGTGAATAATTGAAAAAGTAGAAAGTCCTGACTAAAATAAAGAGGAAAAATGCTTAGTTTATTCATTGCATCGCATGAAAAACTGGGCAATTTTTCATATTTCCTGGAAAACAAACCGAAAAAGTAGCATGGCACCAGAAAATTCTCTACATATACATAATCAAGCAGATGTATCAAAAGATCCCATTGATACATCCTATGATAATGCTAAAGTGGAATATTCCTCAGCGGATTTACCGCCTTACGCTTATGTTCCTAATGGAGGAATTCCACCTCACCAAACATATGGTTACCCCTATTACCCACTAATTCCTGAATACCAGCAAACACCCAATTATCAACAGGCTCCCGAATATAAGTATGGAGCTCATAATCCTCAAGCAATACCATCTGGTTATCAGCCTATTACTCCTTATCCACAAGTAAACCCATACCCACAAGCAAGTAACCAGTTAGATACTGACCAGTCGAAAACTGTAGTAAAGAATACCTCCGAGGAGTTTGATTACACCTTTATCACTTCTCCAGCCCGCATAGCTATATACGACAATCTGAAATCTGCACCGCGGGTAATAGAAATAGAAGGTGCCCCAACCCATGAATATATTGAACGGATAGCTTCTCTTACTTATAAAAGTGCAAAAGAAGAAGGTGGAATAATTCCTTATACCGTTATCAGAGAAGTGTCAGAAAACTTTATCCATGCTCGTTTCCAAGAAATAGTCGTATCTATCATGGATAAGGGAAACACTATTCGTTTTGCCGACCAAGGTCCTGGAATTAGTAATAAAAATCTTGTTCAAGAACCAGGTTTTTCTTCAGCAACAGAACCAATGAAACGCTACATTCGCGGAGTAGGGTCAGGTTTACCTATTGTTAAGGATTATCTTGATACTACCCATGGTTATATAGAAATAGAAGATAACATTAACAGAGGTTCAGTAGTAACAATCAGCTTGGTTGCTTCGCGGAGCATTCACGATGATCTTCCAGAGTTAGAAATACCAGAACTTACGGAAAATGAAGAGCATATTCTCCAAGCATTATTACCTGACAAAACACTCGGTATTACCGAAATTAACCGCGAAACAGGAATTGCGGTAGCTAGTATCCATACAGCTTTAACCAAAATGGAAGGAAAAGGCTTAGTAGAAAAGGTGAATAAAAAAAGAAAGCTTACAGCTTTCGGTGAAAGAGTTGCACTTTCAAATTAAAACTTACTGTTTTTATTAACGTAAAACAGGTATTTTCATCTACTAAGATAAGAGTCTCTTTATAATAGAGACTCAATGAAGACCGCAATATCCGTTACTACATAATCAAGGTACGTATTTTATGAACCTCGAAGAACTTTGGACAGACTTAATTCGGCAACTGAAATCATACCCAAATGTAAACGCATCACAAATTGATGCGTTCTTTTCACGTGTCCAAGTTCAGGCAGCAAGCCAAGGGTTTGTAATGTTTACTTCGGATAATAGCTTCATTAAAGACTGGATAGAAAAGCACTATATAAAAGATATTCAGCAAGCGTTAAAAGATTTATATGGAGCAGAATTTGTTGTACAGATCGAAGTAGATCCAACCTCTACCCCTGTTGCACCGCTCCCAGAAGCGCCGCAAACACAACACATTCAGCAAGGCCAGCTACAAAGTCCAACAACACAAGATTACTCTCAGAGTACTCCATTTCAGAACACCATAAACACTGCATATACTCAAAAGAGAGGGATTACAGAACCGCTACATATTAAAGAGAATCACGTAGCTACATCACCTTCAAATTATTCCACACCACTACAATCAACGCCTGATAGATATGAAAATCAGGTACTGAATGAAGGGAATTCCGATCAGCGTAGACTAGAAAATCAGGAAGCTTCCCTATCTAACACCCTTAAAAGTAGTGACCAAAAGGGATTCAATAGCCTTACCTTTGAAAACTTCGTTATTGGTGATTCTAATCAAATGGCGTATTCCATGGCTGTTGAAGTAGCAGATCATCCAGGATCTTCCGCATTGAACCCGCTTTTTATCTACGGACGCAGCGGTGTTGGAAAAACACATTTACTTTGCGCAATAAAAAACTATATCAATGAACAATATAGAGACTTCAATGTTATCTACATTGATTCTATGGAACTCGTTAATCGTTATTCGGATGCAGCTATTGAAAAGAATGTAGATAAGCAAAGTTTTAAGAATTTTGATGACTATTTTCAACAAGCAGACGTTCTTCTTATTGATGATATTCAGGGGTTACAAGGTAAACCAGGAACTTTAAGTGCACTATTTAGGATATTCAATAAGATGATTACTAAGGGTAAGCAGTTTGTATTCTCAGCAGACCGCGCCCCTAAAAATATCGACCTTGATGAGCGATATGTTTCTCGTTTTAACTCGGGAGCTACAATAGATATTCAACCGCCTGATGATGAAACGAAACGAAGCATTATTAAAAGTTTTATCTCTCAATATAAAAAAGAAGAGGATCTTCCCTTTATTATTTCCGACAGTATCCTTGACTATATCATTGATAATTCAAGTTCTAATATCCGTGAACTCAAAAGCGCTATCACTAACGTGATCTTTGCTTTAAAAATGGATAAAAGTCACGAATTATCTGAACAGCGTGTAAAAGAGCTTTTAGGTAATCATTTTATTGGTGGCGGTAAAAAGCGAATCACTATCGAAATCATCCAAGGTGCGGTAGAAGATTTTTACGGAGTTGCTCATAAGGATTTAGTAGGGAAAAAGAAAGAGCGCCGCATTGTTCACCCAAGACAGGTAGCAATATATCTTTGTCGCGAATTATCGGAAAGTACTCTAAAAAATATTGGTACCGCATTCAATCGTGACCATACTACGGTAATGCATTCATGTGATCTTATTAGTAGTCAGTTACAAGAGGATCGAAATCTTCGTGAAGAACTCGAGGCTATCCGCGAAAAAATTCGCATCCAGCAATACTGAAGTGTTACCTGATGCAGCATGAATAAACGTTATTAAAAACATGATATAGGTAAAGCTGTGTATAACATGCCTATATTTAAGGGGAATACTGAAGAGAAGTGTGGATAAAGTTTTCCCCACATTATCCAAGTGGAAAACAAAGTAAGAAATCCACACGAAACAAACGATAACTTTTATTTGTATCGATCTGGGAAAATAAAAGTTATCAACAAATCAACGCTTCTTATTATTGTTATTACTAGTATTTAATTAAGAAGAATAAGAAAAGAAAGAGAACGAGGAAAAGAACAGGTATCATAAACAAGAACCAATCTTATTAGAGGAGCTTTAATGAAATTCAGCATTAATCAATCAGAACTTCAAAATGCCTTATCCGTATGTGTAAAAGGTTCTTCTACTCGTTCTACTCTTTCAATTCTTGCTGGTGTATATATAAAAGCAGAAGAAGGATCTATTACCTTACAAACTACCAATCTTGAACTTTCAATCAAAGTTACTTGTTCAGCGTTAGTCGAAGAACAGGGAGAATCGGTAGTACCAGCTAAACTTTTCTTAGATATTGTGAAAAATCTTCCGGATATGGCAGTACGTATTGAAGCTGATGCTAGTACCGCTGTGGTGTTTTGCGATAGCACCACCTTTTCACTTAAAGCACTCAATCCTCTCGATTTTCCTGCATTTCCAGAAGTTGAAGCCGACCAAGAAGCGCAATTTCCGTTCTCTGTTTTCTCTAAAATGCTTAAAAGAACCTCTAAAGTTGTTTCACATGATGAAACCCGTATTGTGCTCACTGGCGTATTAATATCCTGTGTTGGTACTGAATTAAAGATGGTAGCAACTGACTCGTATCGATTAGCGGTTGCAGAAACAGAACTTTCACAGCCCTGCCCTGAAGAATTCGAAGCGGTTATTTCTGGTTCGTTCTTGAGTGATATTGCGTCACTTCCGCAATCAGATCAGCCCATTACACTTGCTTTGAGTGAGAACCAAATCATTGTTAAGTATCAAGACACCACCTTTATTAATCGTCGTATTGAAGGATCATTCCCTAATTACAAACAACTCATAGCAGACGGTTTTATTACTCGAGCAACGCTTCCTACTCATGCGTTAGTTGATGCAGTAAGACGTGTTTCTTTGTTAAGTAATAAAGTTTCACCTGTTCAGATTAAGGTTGACTCTGAAGCAGGGGTAGTAACCCTTCTTACGAATTCACAGGATATTGGAAACGCTCAGGAAAACCTAATCTGCGAAGTTGAAGGTGAACCAGTAGAAATTGCATTCAATTACTCCTTCTTACTTGATGGATTGAATTCAATTGATACTGACGCAGTTCACTTAGATTTATTTGGTCCTATGAAACCAGGAATCCTGCGAGCAACCGAAGGTGAAAACTTCCTATATTTAATTATGCCTGTTCGTGTATAGGTTACCGGTGAATATATGGGGCTTTCCATTACCACGATAGAATGCACTAATTTTCGTTCGTATGATCATTTCTTTCTTAATGATCTTGCTACTTTTACGCTTATTGTGGGACCGAATGCTACCGGTAAGACAAACTTACTTGAAGGAATTCAGTTAACTACAGCTGCTTCTTCGTTTCGCCACCCAAAAGCAGAGCATTTAATTCGCAATGGTGAAGAAATAGCTTCTTTTAAATCGAGTCTTAAGGGTGATGGGCGTCAGCTAGATATTGAACTTCGTGCAACGAAGGATGGGAAACAGTTTCTTTTTAATGGGAAGAAAAAACGCGCTCATAGTATACGAGGACTTTTACCTTCTATTTTGTTTTGCCCTGATGATTTAAACCTTATTAAAGGAACTCAAAACGTAAAAAGATCACAGTTGGATCTATTGGGTTCTCAAATATCTGTAGGATATAACGCAGTTCGTAAAGATTATGAAAAAATACTGCGCCAAAAAAATAGTTGTTTGAAGCAAGATATGCCACATGAATACCTTTTAAGTATTAATGAGGTTCTAGCTTCTGTGGGAGCTCAGCTCTATCATTTGCGCTCTCAGCTTATCGCGGCACTTATTCCTTATATTCAGTCGTACTATCGTGAACTATCTCAAGGAAGAGAAGAAGTGTTAGTTTCTTATATCCCTTCTTGGAAGCGTCACGAAATAAATACAGAACAGTATCAAGAAACTAAATGGTGCAGTCGCGAGCAAGCTCATACTTTTCTTTTAGATAGTATGGAGAAAGACTATGCGAAAGAACACGAACGACGTATGTCACTTTATGGGCCTCAAGTGGATAGAATTGAATTTTTCCTTAATGGTAAAAATGCATCACTTTTTGCTTCTCAAGGACAACAACGCTCATTGGTTTTGAGTTATAAGATGGCAGAAGTTGCTCTTATTAAAGATAAATTAGGGCAAAATCCCGTTTTATTGCTAGATGATGTAATGAGTGAACTTGATAACAATAGAAGAAATGCCCTATTTTCTCTTTTATCAGAAGGAATTCAGACATTTATAACCGCCACTAATGCTGAAATGCTAGAAAATCCTCTTCTGAGTCAAGCAAGGGTAGTGGAGTTAGGTTTTAATGGGGTGGTCGTTTATGGTTAAACACCCTGAATGGTGGTCATCTCAAGACCCTCGTCATCTAGCAGAAGTATTTGACGAGCGAAATAATACCCTGCGACCAGTTTCTTCTTCGTTTAATGCGTTTTATAACACCATGCCCGAAGAAATAAAAAAGCGAGTTTTAATAAATCGAAGAATTCAGCGGGTCCATGAACAATTTTCTCAGGTAGTTGATCCTTTTATTCTTGAGCACACTAATTCAGTGTATTTATTGCGTCATAAAGATCTTTTATCTGAAGATATTGCGCCTAGTAATACAAAACATAGAAAAGAAATTACTTCAGATACTCAAAACGAAAAATGTAAAGAAACAAAAGTACCTTCGCTTTTTGATTTAGTGGTGTATGTTGACAATTCTCTCGTAGCGGCAGAATTGAATGCACGAAGAGAATTAATTCGTCTGAAATATCGAGAACAATTCAATGTAGTAATTGATGTATTCGAAATACGCATATCACGTGGTTTGTATAAAGAAAAACACCCGTTTAAGGAACAAGGTAGTAAAACATATACACCTCCTGTTAGACGTGAATTATCAGAAGAAGAAACATCTTCTATCAACGAACTTGTGAAGGATATTTCTAATAAAAGAATTAAAGAGTCGTTTATTAAAGCAATAACGGCTCAAAAACGTTTTTCAGATAAAAAAGAATAAAATCTGTCAAAATAAATTCAAAACGCCCATCAGAATCGCTCAGAATAGCTGTAAACGCTAGAAAATCACAAAGTACCCTGATTATTCTGCTATAATAAATCGTTGGCTAAAAGCCTCTTAAGAACGCTTCCTCTATCGGAGGCGTTTTGAATGTGTAAGTAAAGAGGAGGAATTTGTGGTAGCTCAAAGTAACCATTACAGTGGCCAGGACATCCAAATTCTTGAAGGTTTGGAAGCGGTTCGTAAGCGCCCTGGTATGTATATTGGTTCAACGGGTCCTCGTGGTTTGCATCATCTGGTATATGAGGTAGTTGATAATTCCGTCGACGAAGCCTTAGCAGGATTCTGCGACACTATTGATGTAACTATCCATGAAGATAATTCCGTAACGGTTATAGATAATGGCCGTGGTATTCCTATCGATAAACATCCGAAAGAAAAAATTCCTACTGTAGAAGTTGTTTTAACTATCTTGCATGCTGGTGGTAAATTCGGCGGTGAAGGTTATAAGGTTTCTGGTGGTCTTCACGGTGTAGGTGTTTCGGTAGTTAATGCGCTGTCTACTAAGGTGGTAGTACAGGTTCGTCGTGATGGTAAAGAGTATGAAATTTCTTTCGATCACGGCAAGACTAAAGAAAAGCTTCATGAAATTGGTAAAAGCAAACATAATGGCACTACGGTAACGTTTTGGCCTGATCCTGAAATTTTCCGCGAAACAACCGAGTTTGATTTCACTACCTTACAGGCACGTTTTCGTGAAATGTCTTTCTTAAATAAGGGTTTAAAGATTACTCTTACCGACGAGCGTGATATCGACAACGAGGGCAACCCTCGTAAGGAAGTTTTCCATGCTCTTGGTGGTTTGCAGGACTTTGTTAAGTTCTTAAATCATGGTAAAGAAACCTTGAATAAGTCTATCTACTTTGAAGCAGAAAATGAAAACGGCATGGTTGAAGTTGCTATGCAGTGGTCCACTTCATACTCTTCAAATTCAGTTATGTCAGATTCCATGAAATCAAAGATATTGTTGTTGTCACGCTTGACCGCTTCCCGGTTTTCCCGGATACGGTCACTCTCCGTAAACTTAAAGTTGTTGGCAACAAGCCGCTGTAAG
>URMQ01000002.1 GCA_900548955.1 uncultured Eggerthella sp.
TGCGAGGCCTGCAAAAAGTAGCGGCCATCCGTCCACAGTGCGGCGGCGTCCGGCAACTGCCTCTTCAGCATTAAGCAATACAGGAACCGCCGTAACGGGAACCGCTAAAGCAACCAAGAGCAACGCAGCTGCAACCAGATGAACAAGGCGCCCGTCAAACGACAAGGTATTTGTACGCGCACCCATATGAGCGCCTATGTTCGCGCCCTCACTTACCCTTTTACCAACCAGGAAAGTTTCTCGACGCGCATGCTTTCCTTGCATGTTTGTCTGTTCTCTCTGGGCGCTTGCATGCTTTGCTTGGGCGCTTGCATGCTTTGCTGTATGTTTGAAATCTGAGTAGCGCATAGTTCTACTCCTCTTTCGAAATTGATATATCGTTACCTGCTTAACCGCTTGTTATCTCACTACCGTTTGCCTTATCACAGTGCACTGCAATATTGCCCGCTCCGCTACTGGAAGCCAACGCTCCACCATGATAAAAGTGGGCTTTCCAGGTAGTTTTTTCCACTACTTTATCAAGCAACAAGAACAAAATTGGAAGCAACAAGAACGTATTAAGCGCCGCGATAAAGGCACCTCGGCCAATCAGAGTACCCAATCCCGCCATAACGCCATTACTCGAAATAATGCCAATGAAGGCACCGCACACCGTAAGAATAGTTGCCGACGTTAAGATAGTAATTGCAGAATACGAAATGGCTGATAGCATAGCAGGGCGCTTCTCCATTTCGATACGCCTATCCAGATAAGCACGCGACAAAATAATGGTATAGTCCACTGTCGCACCCAGCATAATGGCACTGATAATTAAGTACCCAATATACTGAATGGTTTCGCCTGTAAAGTACGGAATGGCCAAGTTAATCCAAATGGAAATTTCAATTGTTAGCAACAGCATAAGCGGAATACTTAAGCTGCGGAACATAATAAGCAAAACCAAACCAATAGCCACTACGGAAGCTATAAAAATGCGTAAAGAATCGTCATTAACAATAAGTGACATGTCATACGAAGTTACTGCCGATCCCACTAAATAGTTTTCGCCAGGATAGAATTCGTCTCCCACATCACGCAATGCCTGCACTAGCGCAAACGCCTCTTCACTTTCTCCTCCAACCGAAGTAGAAACTACGATTCGTGAATAACCGCCAGATACTAACTGCGATAATTCATCCGCAGGAACCACAGCACTTGGGATGTTGGCAGAAACCGCCGTTACATAGGAAGTTACCGCCGAGACATTTTCTAGCGCTTCGATTTGCTTCACCATTTGAAGTTCGCGGCCCCAATCGCCCTCAGGCACCAGCATGACCCATTGCTCATTAGAACCAAACGTGTTCTGTATAGCGTTTGTTTCTTCATAAAGCTCAGAACCAGGCTCCACAAAACCGCTTGCGCCATACACAAAGTTAGGTTGCTTTTGACCTAGATAAGCAGGCACCGTAACAAGCGCGATGATAATAGTGAAGGGAACCGCTAAGCGCAAACATCCGCGCGCGAACCCATCAAACGAGGGCAAGAAATTGCGATGAGCTGTTTTGACAAGAAGTTTTTCGCTTGAAAGCACCAAAATAGGCAGTAGGAACAATACACACAGAAAACTAAAAACAATACCCTTAGCAAGAACGATGCCCATATCGGCGCCAATAAGAAACGCCATAACGCACAGCGAAAGGAAGCCGAAAAACGTTGTTGCTGCAGAAGATGCAATAACAGCAGCAGCTTTATGCATAGCAGCAACTGCTGCCGAATATGAATTCATGCCAGCCGCCTTGAAGCTACGGAAGGCATGGAGCATAACTATGCCGTAGTCCATCGAAACGGCGAGCTGCAAAACTGCAGCACACATCTGGGTAATAAACGATATTTCGCCAAAAACAATATTGGTGCCTAAGTTGTACACAATAGAAATGCCGATGACCGACAAGAACAACACTGGTTCAAACCATGCTTCGCTAGTGAGTAATAGCAAACCTAAAATAACGAAGACCGCCATAATTAGAATAAGCTGAATTTCAAAGTCAGATGAACCCTGGGCCACAGCAGAGTTAATTGCCTCTCCCGACATAGAAACATTAGTAGCACCGAGCGAGGTAGCTTCGTCACGGATAACATCCATGGTTTCAGCGGCAAGAGAGGTATCTAGGGCGACCTGATATAAATACGAATCACCCTTCTTGAAGGCGGCGACCACATCAGGATCATAGGTTTCCAACGGCACAGAAATATCGCACGTGGTTCCTAGCCACATGACATCTTCAACACCTGTTGTAGTTTCCATCTGGTTAGCTAGCTCTTGCGCTTCGGTTAGTGCTAAGCCTTCAACCATGATGTTTGAATTGGGCGTTGGTGCATCGAAGGCTTCTTCCATTACGCGCAAAGAAACCGTTGATTCTGAATTTTCTGGCAGATAATCAGAAAATTGATAATTGATTTTTACCTGTGGAATACAGACAACACAAAACACAAAAAATAGTGCAGCGACTACGATAACCACTCGACGGTGCTTCAGTGCTCCATGAAATAATTTGTCGGCAAAAGCGTGCACGTTGCTAATCCCTACTTATTGGTAGCCCCATTGTTTACACAAGCATTTGCAGCACTTATAACATCCCGCCTAAAACATCCGCAGCGCCAAAATATTCGCAGTGTTTAAACGTTTACGGCATTCGAGACGTTTGCGACACCCGAAACAGTTGCGGTACTCGCAATATTTGCAGCGCCCATAACAATCAGTATGATTATGGCGGTATTCTATTTAGCTGCTTATCCCTATTGTAAAGGAGTATTCATGCTGTCTATAACGATTTTTGCCGTCGGAAAATTGAAAGAATCGTTTTGGAAAGACGCATGTGCAGAATACCTGAAGCGTTTAGGAGCCTATGCGAAGGTCTCTATTCGCGAAATTCCCGACTCAAACAAGGAGCGCGAAGCAGACGCTTTGCTGCACAACCTGCCCGAACACTGCCCTATTCTTTTACTTGATATCAAGGGGAAAGAAACTTCAAGCGAAGAACTTGCCACAAAATTAGACTCGTACTCACTTTCGGGAGAATCGCAGCTGGTCTTCGTCATTGGTGGAAGCGACGGCGTAACTAAAGAAATCAAGCAGAAAGCAACCGAACGAATCAGCTTCGGCCCTATCACATTACCGCACAATTTGGCTCGCGTTGTGCTACTAGAGCAAATCTACCGTGCATTTAAAATTTCGCGCGGGGAGCCCTATCACAAGTAAGCAAAACAAATTCAATCCAAATCGTTAGTCTTACTTACCTTACTAATGAACTTTGCTGGTTTGGGTTAGCTTGCTAATTCTCCGGACGTAGCCGACCCAACAGCCTTTGCTGACCCAGCAGCCTTTGCTTGCTTGGTTGGCTTAACTGGCTCTACCGCCAGTCCGATCCAACCACAACAAGGAAATCACCCGAGAACGCATAGGTGCCATCGTTTTGCATAACTTCACCTACACCAAGCAAGCCAGCAATTTTTTCTGCCTGGGCTGCCTGAGATGAATCTTCATACACAATGATGGTTTTTGAATAATTGAAATCATCCGCGTTGCCTGTTTCAATAATGGCGCCATCGGGAGAAAGCTTTGAAGCGGCTTCGTTAGCGCAACCAGCAATACCACTGCCATTCTTCACGGAAATATGTACCCCAGAAAGGGAAGCACTGCTCGATGAAGAACTAGAAGATCCCGCTGAAGAATCAGTATTGCCCGATCCGCCACCACCAGCTGATGACATAGTAGCGCCCGATGCTTCGTCAATTTGTGTTTCTTCAGTAGGAGATAAGCCTTGCTTTACGCGATCCATCATTTCTTCCCATGCAGAAACATCTACTTCTTCCCACCAAATATCATTTTCATATACCGAAGTAGTAGGAACAGCGGCTGTATAGACATTGTTTGAAACATCCATACCGATCATAGCTTGAGCAAGACCAATCAAGCCGGTAACGCTATAGTCGGTTGTTACATATTCAGCCAAAGTACTTACCGTATTAGTGATAGTAGCCACATCGGAATTCATAACTTTTTCCATAATGGCAGAAAGTACTAAGCGCTGATTAGCTGCACGAATTGCATCGCCATTACCAATATCATCATAGTTGTGACGGCTACGGCAAAGAATGAGCGCTTGTTCACCGTTGAGTGTTTGCAAACCAGCATCAACATGTCCGCCCGCCATATCGTCATTGATTTCCATAGGAACATCAACTTCAATACCGCCCAAAGCATCTACGACCGCTTTGAAACCATCGAAGTCAATTTCTGCATAGTGGCTGATAGGCACATCAGCTAGGTCAGATACCGTATCAACCGCAAGAGATGCACCACCAAAGGCATATGCGGCATTTATCTTTTGTTCGCCATAACCAGGCAAATTAATTCTGGTATCACGCGGAATAGAAATTAAGGTTACTTCTTTTTCTTTCGGATCAACACGCGCAAGGATCATGGAGTCAGTTCGGTATGCGCCACCATATTCGCCAGAAGCTTCACGGTCTTCTGATTTATCTGCACCAATTAATAACATATAGAATGGATCAGAAGGAGAATCCGTTACAGCAAGAGAGTTCAAAAGATCCGCATCCAAATCATCACGCAAAGAACTGTCAACTTGACTGATGTATGCCCAGGCGGCACCCATGCCTCCCAGTAACAAAACACAAACTACTGCAAGAGAAATAAATAGGATGCGCTTACGTTTAGCTTTCTTTTTGCGTTCATGTTGCTGACGAACAAATTCGCGGCTCTTTGCATTTTGTGTATAACGATAATTCGCTCCCGCAGGAGTGATAGGCACATAATTATTTTGACCACCATTTGAACGATGCGTTGACGAGCCATAATTGCTTGCACTATACGCATTTACGCCTGCGCCATTGCGGCGAGGCGTATTGGATGCACTTTGATGCCCATACGCAGAACGATCAAACGACCCTGCATTCTGCTCACGAGAAGTACGTGAGCTACCCATCTGGCGACGGGAATGAGGATGTTCGGCATTCTTGCGTGAGCGACTTGAACGCTTTGTTGGTTTGTTATTTGAAGCAAACATGCATTCAATAATGCAAATAATTATTACTTTGCGCAAATAAATTCGGCAAAAACCATATATTGCACGGAAAATGGATACTATTTCGTAGGTTTTGTGGGTTTTCGCTACAAGTTGAAACCCTCTTATAAAGATTTAACAACCTTTACCATAACGGTCGAAGCGAATCCTAAAGCGAACTCGAACGAGCAAAAACTTAAGCTAGCCCGTTTAACTTAAGCTAGCCCGTTTAACTTAAGCTAGCCCGTTTAGGAAAAAACTCCTACTATACAAACTGCCTACAAAACCCCTAGACGTTGCACCATGTAATTGTTGGCTTCCTTTTCTACCGAATCATCCAAAGCAGCCAGCTTTACTGGTGCGTCTAATTTCAATTTACGCTGCAATGCCACCGAAATTAAATGATCAGCAATTTCTGGATTCTTACCCAATAAAGGACCATGTAAGTAGGTGCCTATACAATTGCGATACAACACGCCATCAGCGCCAGATACATCATCATTTCCGTGACCCACCTGGGAAACCACCTTACCAAAAGGCTTCACGCCAAGGCCAAGCTTGGTGCGCCCTGCATGGTTTTCATAACCTACTACTGGCAACTGCGCTAAAGGAGACGAAAGTACGATGTTATCTATCAGGCGATCAAAACCCGTACCCGCGCGAAGTGTTTCAGCATTAATGATGGACAACCCTTCTACTTCTTCATCGCCCATCAACCAACGACTGCCTAATATCTGATATCCACCACAGATAGCAAGTAGCGCTCCGTCGTTTTCAATATAGCGTTGCAAATCTTCCTTCATAGCAAACAGCACTTCAGAAGCAAGCTTCTGTTCGCGATCAGGCCCGCCACCAAGCATAACTATGTCAGCGTTATCTAAATCTGCCTCTTCCCCGTAATGCACCGCCTGCACTTCAACAGGAATTCCACGCCATACGCAACGCTGCGCCAACACACGCACATTGCCACCATCGCCGTAGAGATTAAGTAGATCAGGGAAAAGGTGAACGATGCGCAACGGATTTTCCGCAAGAGCCTCTACCCCTTCTTGCTGAACACGTGCATGCGTTTTATGTACAGGTTCAGTGGTTCCTTCCGTTACCTGCGCAGCTTCCGTTTTATCCGCACGCGCCATTAAAGAATCACGCACCGCAGGAAGCGATGTGTAATTCGCAATGGCATACATCTTCCAATCAGCAGGCATGGTAAGAGCTTCATCTACCATTTCGTCTACATTATTAATAGTACGAGCTTCGATACCTGCATAACGAAGACGCAGCTGCAAATCGTTCTTGCGAATGCCTCCTGCATACACCACAACATCTTCCTGTTCAGCAAGCTCCTCAAAATCGCAGTCCCAAATCCAGGAAATATCGTGACCATCCGCTTCATTATCGTTGATAAAGAATGCTGCCACCTTCTTACCCTCTGCTTGGGTGATAAGTTTCATGTTTTGATTAAAGCCAGTAGGGTTCTTCGCCAAATTAAGCAAAACAGGCCTGCCCTGTATAGTTAAAGATTGCAAACGACCATTCTGCGGATCGAATAGATCCACCGCCTGCTGGAATACCTCATCGTTCACCCCGGCACAATGCGAAGCCAGCCATGCCGCCATAACGTTGTAGATCATATACACGCCTGCACGCTGCGCGCGCAACGAAACACTAGCACCTGTAGCGCGCTCTTCTACGTCGAAGATAATTTCGTCACCAAACACCGCATGTTTTGCCGCAAAATCCAATTCGGGACGCTTAAAACCACAGTTTGGACAAGAATACGTACCCAGCTGACCATATTGGCGGTATTCATAGGTGAACATTGCCGAACAGCGCTGGCACATTTGTGCATCGCTTACGACATTTTGCTGCTGGTGCAAATCCTCTCCAACGCCAAATGAAATAGCTTTATTAGGAACACGCAAAGCAACCATGGCGCACAAGGGATCGTCAGCGTTATAGAGCAATACCGTATCGGGCGATTCGGTAAGCGCTTGGACGATAGCATCCTGCACGCGGTCTATTTCGCCACAACGATCAAGCTGGTCACGGAACAAATTCAAAAGCAACACGTAGCTTGCCTGCACCTGCGGCAATGTATGGGCAAGCCACAATTCATCCGATTCGAAAACTGCCCATTGGGCACCTTTAGACTGTAGCAGCGTAGCAGCAACGCCGTATGCAAGATTAGCACCCGTTCTGTTGCAAGCAACGGTTTTACCCTGACGCTCCAATGCATCGGCAATCATATTAGTAATGGTAGTTTTACCGTTGGTACCCACCACTACAATGGAACCTTCGGTAATCTTACTCATAGATTCAGCAATAATTCGAGGGTCAAGCTTTAAAGCTATTTTGCCCGGCATGTTTGCTGCAGGACGTTTCGCAAGATGACGTAAACCCCACGTGCTTACCGAACAAGCTGAACTTGCTAATAGTTTTCGTATGCTCATAGCATCCCTCTCTGCGTATAGATATCAGGGAAATAATACGGTATCTGGGTGCGACTTCGCCATAACGCATTAAAAACGCGCAATTATAGGTTCTATCCATAAATTCTATAGGCTGTGCCTTTAGTTTGAACCTGTACTTTCTATAGGAGTAAATCTGCCTAACTCATCGATTCGCGCTATACTTTCATCGAATACGTCGAGGGGTTTATTTGTGCGTATTCAGGAATGAGGGGGAATAGTCCCAAGGGGAAAATTCCAAAAGTTGACAAGCATGCCCTTGCGTTCTTGTCGTATGAAGTGAGGATCTATGATTACCGATCTAAAAGTGAACGAGCAGAACAAAAAGGAGTATTACGAAAAGGGCTACTGGACAGAGCAAACCTTGTTCGATGTCTGGACAGACCGCGTATCTAAGTTCCCTAACAATGAATACGTTAGCGACAACTTGGGCGTTCGTTTCACCTATGCTGAAATCGATGATAAAGCTAGCCGTCTTGCTGCTTGGCTCAAAAGCGTTGGTGTCCAAAATGGCGACGTAGTAAGCTTTCAAATGCCACCTTGGTCAGAATTCTGCATCTTATATGTTGCCTGCTTGAAAGTTGGCGCTGTGTGCCACCCACTTCCCGTTACCTTCAACGGCGAAGACTTGGTTTACTCCATGAATTTGGTTGAATCTAAGGCATTTATCTGCCCAACATTCCACCACAAGACCAACTTTGAAGATCAGTTCCTTTCTGTCAAGGACGAAATTACTAGTTTGCTTGATGGGGCATTCTGCGTTCATGACAAGACCGTAGAATCTCATGGCACCATTACCTTGAATCAGATCTTTGAAACTTTCGAGCCTTTGGCTGAAGCACCTGAAAGCAATTCTGATGAAATTGTTCTCATTCTTTCTACCTCGGGTACTACGGGTCGTCCTAAGGCAGTATTGATTTCTCACAACGCGCTTATCTTCTCCGAGAAAACCTTTATTAAGTCTTTGCACCTAACTCGTGAAGATGTCATGTTTATGCCAGCTCCACTCAATCACGCAACAGGCTTCAACCACGGCCTTATTACCCCCCTACTTTTGGGTGCTCGCGTTGTTTTGCAGCAGGAATTCCATCCTGAAGAATCCATCGAGATTATGAACAACGAAGGCGTTACCTGGTCTATGGGCGCAACGCCTTTCATCTACGACATGCTCAATGTAGTAGAAAAGAACAACCTTTCCTTTAAGACACTGAAGCTTTACGTTTGCGGCGGTGCTCCTGTTCCTGGCACAATGGTTCATCGTGCCGACAAGCACGGTCTTAAGCTCTGCGAATGCTATGGCTCCACAGAAAGCTGCCCACATCTTTTAGTTCCACCCGAGCATTGCCTTGAGTGGAATGGTGATTGGTCCGGTATTGCTTGCGAAGGCATCGAGGTAAAAGTAGTTGACGAAAAGGGCAACGAAGTACCTTATGGCACTCAGGGCGAAGAAATTTCTCGTGGTCCACATATGTTTAGTGGCTATTTGAAGAATCCCGAAGCTACTGCAAAAGATTTGAGCGATGACGGTTGGTTCTTCTCTGGCGACCTTTGTATCCAGGACGAACAGGGTCGCGTAAAGATCAACGGTCGCAAGAAGGAAATTCTTATTCGCGGCGGCATCAACATTTCCGCTAACGAAGTAGACAATAACCTTGATGGATGCCCTGGCGTAGGGTCACATGCAACTATCGGTTTGCCTGATGATCGTTTAGGTGAACGCATCTGTACCTTCATAGTTCAGAAGGGCGACGTTACCCCGACTCTGGAATCTATTGCTGAATACTTAGACTCCATTGGTGTTGCTAAACGTTTGCGTCCTGAACATATTGAATTCATTGACGAAATTCCTATGACTGAATCTGGTAAGGTAAAGCGTCATCAGCTAGCTGATGAACTTGATCGTCGCTTAAAGGAACGCGCAGAAAAAGGCGAATAGTCGCTTACGATAAATCCTTCTGATAACCCAGCAGCTAGTAAGCTGCCAGTAAGCAACCAGCAAGCTGCCAGTAATAACCTAGCAAACAATAACGAAAAACCAATAATACGTATCTTGTAGTAAGCTCGGCAACGTCGGGCTTACTTTTTTATGGGTGTCTACCTGAGACAGTTACGAACGTTTACCTGGAAGAGCAAGCCATTCCCTGAATTACTTTGCCGTTCAAAGTAATTTTCTACACAAAACACAAATCTGTAACACTCCCGTGATGTTCCCTATTACAATTTTTGCGCTCGAACATGCAGATGGCTTGCATATTTCAGAGAAAAGATTGTCCCTTGTGATGAAGAGAGGAGTAGCCCATGTCCGCAGATGATAAACGCGAAGATTTGCTTAACCGCGTTCTTGCGGCACATGAAGCCTACTACGACATCAGGCGGGACTATCTCTTTGAAGGAAAGCAATTTCCTGCGTTTGCAGAATTTCACACGTATGGAGAAAAGTACGTTTTAACCAAACGTGCCAAACTGTGGGAAGTGAACACCCACGACTTCATGTTCTTTGAAATTGTAGATGAGCTGGATGAAAATCAACTTTCTAGCGCCGTAGACTTTATAACCACTAAAGCACTGCGCAAAGTGAATCCTTCTTCAAATCATATGTCATCTGCTCTTACGTTGGTCATTATCGCCAATCGGTGCTCCGACGAAGCGTTCAAGCGCGTTAAGTCAATTCGTTTCCGTAAAAACTTTTGGTTGGGGTTTCGCGGCTGGACAGATTTACGCTTAGCGGTAGTTGATCTGTCGCGCCCTCAAGGAAAAGAAGTAGCTACTAACACAGTTGGTAAGCAGTTAAAGGAATCACTTACCAACAACCTAGCATTGGCAAAGTAGAGGCAATCGATTAGAAAGGCTGGTAAAACATGAACGCAATGCTTGTTTTACTCGGCGGCCTCATTGTTTTGATTGTAGGCTATGTTTGCTACGGCGGATGGCTGGCAAAGCAATGGGGTGTTGACCCTAAAAGACCTACCCCTGCACAAGAGCTCGAGGATGGCGTAGATTACGTTCCTTCCAAGCCCTACGTATTATTAGGTCATCATTTTTCTTCCATCGCAGGCGCTGGTCCTATTAACGGCCCTATTCAGGCAGCAGTATTTGGCTGGGTGCCTGTACTTTTATGGGTTCTTATCGGCGGTATTTTCTTCGGCGCAATGCACGACTTTGGCGCTCTATTCGCTTCCTTGCGTCATAAGGGGCAGAGTATCGCAGCAGTTATTGCGGAAAATATCGACAATACCGCTAAACGCATCTTTTGTATTTTTGCTTACCTGACCTTGCTTCTTGTGGTTGCAGCGTTTGCATCAATCGTTGCCAATACCTTTGCAGTAGGTCTTGCAAATGCAACCGATGCTTCTAATTTGGCAAACCAGCGTACCGCTATGATTTCCATGCTGTTTATCGTAGCTGCTGTGATTTATGGCCTTGCTACCCGCGGTCGTCAAATACCAGCGGTAGCAAATATCGGTATCGCCATTCTGATCATTGTGGTATTGGTAGCTATTGGCTACAACTTCCCTTACATTTCTCTTGACTACACCACTTGGATGATTTTGCTGGGTGTCTACATTATGGTTGCAGCAATTGCTCCCGTATGGATTTTACTTCAGCCCCGTGACTACCTAAGCTCTTTCTTGCTGTATGGCATGATTATTCTTTCCATCATTGGTATCGTAGGCGCAAGCTTGACTGGTAATGCATCCAACCTTGACATCCCTGCATTTACCGGCTTCTATGCAAGCAACGCTGCAGTTGATGCTGCAGGAAACCCCATCATCAACCCAGAAACTGGCGCCGCGGTAACTAACCTTTCTGCTGCTTCTGGTTTCTTGTTCCCCGCACTGTTCATTACCATTGCTTGCGGTGCTATTTCTGGTTTCCACAGCTTGGTTGCTTCTGGTACCACTTCTAAGCAGCTGGAAAAAGAATCTCATGCTAAGCCTATTGCTTATGGTGGCATGCTGATTGAATGCTTACTCGCAATTATTTCTTTGTGCGCAGTAGGTTTTGTATGGCAGGCATACTGCGCAGGCGACTACGCTTCCCCAACCGCTGTATTCGCTGGTGGCTTATCTCAGATGCTTGCTTGCATCCCTGGCCTTGAAGGTGTTGAGAGCATTGCTTATACCCTACTTATTTTGGCAGTATCAGCGTTCTGCTTGACCTCACTCGACACTGCTACTCGTCTTGCACGTTATATGTTCCAGGAACTCTGGATCCCAGTAAGCGAAACCATGGAAAGCGTAACGGGCGCTCGCAAGGTATTCTCGAATCCTTACGTCGCAACTCTGATCACCGTTGTTATTGGTATTGTTTTAGGCATGACGGGCTACACCATCATTTGGCCTTTGTTCGGTGCTGCGAATCAGCTGCTTGCAGCTTTGGCTTTGCTGGCAGTTTGCGCATGGCTTGGCAATGCAGGCAAGAACAACAAGATGTTCTACATTCCAATGGTATTCATGCTTGTTGTTACTTTGACTTCTTTGGTTCAGACACTCTACGCCAAGGGTCTAGTACTTATGGCAGGTACGGGCGATTTGTTCAGTGCCGCTGTTCAGGCAATTCTTGCGGCTATCCTGTTTGTTCTAGCTATCGTTTTGGCAGTCAAGGGCGCTAAGACGATCTTCGGCAAGAAAAAGCCTCAAGAAGCTTAAATTCGAGTTTGTTTCGAGTTTGAGGTGTCCATTTCGATTTCGAATAATCGTTTCGGATTCGAATACATGTTCCGAACTTGGAAGTTCGACCCAAATTCGAGCAACAAACATCCTACGAAGTGGTTCCCTTTGGAGCCACTTCTTTTTTTGCCTTCAGCACTTCTGCCTTTAGCACTTTTACCCTCAGAACTCCTTGCCTAGCGATTTACAATAAGAATGACCAAAAGGTTTGAATAGCTTGAAAATCGGCATTTTATAGAATTTGTAACCTAGGGATTAATGGGGAAAGGGGATCTTTATGGCTTACGAAACAATTCTGACCGAGGAACGTGACGGTATTCTTCTTATCACGTTTAATCGACCCAAAGCACGCAACGCCATGAGCTCTTTGATGATGGAAGAGTTCTCCAGCGAGCTTGAACGCTGGGACAACAACCCAACGCAACGTTGCTGCATCATCACCAATGCAGGTACTTGCTTTTGCGCAGGCGCTGACTTAAAAGAGCTCGCTGCGGGCACCTACCACTTACCTGAAGGTAAGGAAAATTGGGGGCTTCTAGGCATGTCAAAGCATCGTTTTAAGAAGCCGCTTATTGCAGCAGTAAATGGCGTTTGCGTTGGCGGCGGACTTGGATTGGTGCTTGCGTGCGATATCGCTATTGCGAGCAGTCATTCGGTATTCGGATTGCCCGAAGCACGCCACGGTCGTGCATCCACTGGCGATGGCGCTATCCTTCGTTTGATGCAGCAAATTCCTCAGAAGTATGCTGCCGAACTTATCCTCGTTGGCGACAATATTGATGCCGAAAAAGCCTACGAATGGGGACTGGTCAGCCGCATTGTTGACGAAGAGGAATTGCTTCCTACAGCATTCAAACTAGCTGAAGGCATCGTAAAGAGCGCGCCTCTTGCAATCGAGTATTCTAAGGCAGCCATGAAAGAAGCAGCTGCTTGTGACGATGAATTCCCTGGTGCTGGCTGGGGTATTATGGATTACTATCAAGAACTCGTTAACGCCACCGAAGATTCTCTTGAAGGCCCGAAGGCATTCGCCGAAAAGCGCGAGCCACAATGGAAAGGACGCTAAGTGAGCGCCGAAAATAAAACAGCAAACGAAAACTCATCTTGCCCTGAATCACCATTTTGCCCCGAGCCGGATTCTCAAATCGCATCTTCTAAGTCTGCCTCCGTCTGGAGTTCCTCCGAGCCTAATTCTGTCCAAAACCTATCTGAATCTGGCCCTACTTGGAACCCTTCCGAATCTGCCGAAATACCTGTTTCCTGCCCCAATTGCGGGCAGGAAACCTCTTTTGAAATATGGACTATTCTAAATACCCAAGAAAACCCAGAAAAAGCAGCTTGCTTAGCCGCAGGAACTCTTACTGATTTCACCTGTCCACGGTGCGGATTCCGTACGATTTTGGATCATCCTTGCATGTTTGTCGATCCCGATCATAAGCTTATGGTTTATAACGTTTGCGGCGATCCTGAAATGACGCAACAGGCCGAAGAGACCTTCGCGGCACTTCCCTCTATTGATGAGGTAATGAATTCTACTGAATTTCGCATTGTAGACAGCATGCAAGAGCTTTCGGATAAAGCAGCTATTTTTGCAGCTGGATATGACGATAGAATCATAGAAATGCTCAAACTGAGCGTACTCGGATACGCGCAGCATCAAAATCGCATTGCTGAAGATACCCCTTGCATGGTGTCCTTCATTGAATCAAACGACCAAAGAATCACGTTCCATATTCAGACAGAAACCGAAGGGTTTACAAGCTCAATGTCTACGGAGTCGTACGAAGTTTTCGCAAAATCCTTGGAGCCGTTTGACAAAGATGCCCTTGCGCAAATTACAAAAGTAGGTGCTGGAAAATCAGCTTACGTAGTCGACTTAGAGTGGGCCTATTACGTTCTTGATGCTATCTCTGATTAGAGGTGATATCTAAGTGGTGCTCACAACACTTTGTTTGAACGAAGCCAAAAATTCCATGTCTTAAGTCCCTCTTTGGCAAAAGAACGAAGATTTGTATTAATTCTTCTTGCTGATTTGATCATTGCCACCGAAAACGAAGTCTCAGGCAGCACTAAGTTACAGGTTTACATTGGCTCGCTACCTATTTCGCCTATTTAGTTACAATCATAAAGGCGGTTTGCACGTCGCTCTAATTCGCGATAATACAAACCGCCTTTGTTTTGTCATTTCGGATGGCATTTGGTGGAATTTTTGGTGCTAGTGCCATGAATAGACAGCGCTCGCGCGCTCGCGCTGCTAGGTGGACGAGTCGCAATTTGCGCGCCTGTGCCGCTAGCCGCACTTCGCCACCTGTACCACACTAGGCGCGAGTAGCGGCTTCTTCGGTAGCACGAGCTGCTGCTAACTAGGCGCGAGCAGCGGCTTCTTCGGTAGCACGAGCTGCTGCCATTTCTGCTGCTTCTTCAGCATTAGCAGGATACAAGCCATAGCTTGGCTGCAAAACGCTTTCGGGCATTGGCTCGCCCGCATAGCAACGCACCGAACCATCGGCATCGAACGCGTCGATATCCGCATCCGAGTAGCCTAGTTCTTCCAGAACCTCACGCGTATCATAGCCAACAGGGCGAGAACGATACAGCACAGGGTCACCCATACTTGCCAAACGAACAGGCGCCGTTGTAATGGTATAGGAATGATCTTCCCCATAGCCCTGATCTTCGTAATATACGCGACGAAGCTGATCGTTGTCGAAAGCTTCCTTGTCCTGCAAAACATCTTCTACCGTGCGGCACTTTTCGCACGCAAGTTCCTGCTCCATCAAAAACGGCTCCCACTCTGCCCAGGTCTTGGTCTTGAAGATTGCCTCCATTGCTGCAATAACTTCAACATTCTTACCATTTTGAGCAAGTGCCTCCAAGCTGGTATAGGACTCGTCTTCCCAATATTTAGGATCCATGCCAATAGCTTCGAATACCTTGCGGTGGAATTTGTTGTAGTTACCGAAGCACATTACGAACCACACACCATCGGAAGTAACGTAGCTATTGTTGGTTGGACACGGAGCTTCAGCTCGATTCTTTGGATGCTGCTGACCTTGCTGTTGTGCACAGATAGCGCTCATCATGCCCCAGTTAGAAACGTGGTACAAGCTGGTTACCACTTTATCGCCCACACCCGTACGCTGCGCATTCCACAGCGCTGCCAAAATACCGACTGCCAAAGCGTTAGATGAATTCCAGTCGCCGAAAGCAACAGGTGAATTGCCTACCTCAAAATGCTCGCCCGCATTAGGGAAACTCATCGTCACACCACCGCGCGCGGAATAAGTAATGGCATCATAACCTTGCTCGTCTGCCATTTCTCCTCGCTCGCCGTAGCCGCGAAGCTGCGCCCAAACAAGACGGGGAAACTTTTTGTGAAGCGTTTCGTAATCGAGCCCCATACGCTTTAATGCCGGCGTGCGATTACTGGTAATGAAAACATCGGCTTCGGAGAGCAACTTCAGCATGGCTTCCATGCCTTTTTCTGTTTTGAGATTAAGCGAAATCCACTTGCGATTGAATCCGCCACAATCAAAAGCCGCGTCATCAATATCGGTTTTGAATTTCATACCCCAAGACACACCTTGAGTGCGCTGATCGTCGCCTATTTCGCGCTCGATTTTGTATACGGTAGCCCCTAATTCAGCTAGAAGACGAGCGCATCCTGGTGCTGCCGCAAAAATAGTAAGATCGACAACCTTTAGTCCTTGCAATCCACCCATAGTTTCCCTCTCCCTCTGAGTGTGATCCCCTTATTTCTTTATGCCTTAATAGTACGAGTGATAACTCTTTGGCTGCACGCTTTTCTTCCAAACGGAGTGTTTTTAATTGTCCTGCGCCGCAAGATACACCAGCTGTGCCTCAATACTGCGAAGCGATGCCCAGCGAAGCGATTCGTCCACACCTTCATACACTGCGTCAAAAAGAGCATCAGCATCACGCGAAACACCAGAGGCAAGTGCCTCTTTAACCTGATCAAGCCTTTCAAGGCGATGTTCGCGCGTGGCTTCTAACGCACGCATAGGATCAGTCACAGGGTATCCGTGTCCAGGACAGAAAATGCGCACCTTACCCAACTTAACTAGATCCTCAAGTAAATCAAGCGATGCCAAATAGTCGCCCAAATGCCCATCAGGATAAAACACCACCGTAGGGCCATGGCGGAAAACAACATCACCTACGAACATAAGCTGCTCTTCAGCAAGAAGAAGACCCATCGAATCGCTTGAATGACCAGGTAATTTGTACACTTCGAATATGGGAGCACCCTCGAATGGATACAAAAGCCCTTCCTGAAGCAGATGATCTACCTTAAAAGGTCCGCAAGGAGCATCCGCACCCATTTCCTCTTTTGGACCATAAATAGGAGCACCTGTCTTGTCGGTAAGTTCACGAGCGCCTGCCGTATGGTCATGGTGATCGTGTGTCAGGAAAATGGCGCCGACTTTTACTCCCATTTCTGCACAGGTATCCAAGATGCGCTGCGTTTGATCACCTTCAGGAGATGGATCGATCACGATAGCTTGCGTGTCTTCACCCTGCACTTTTTCAGGATTAGCGACGATCCAAGTATTCGTACCCACATAGGTCATGGGGCTGGGATTGTCCGCGCGAAGGCACGTTACTAAATTGCTAACCCGACCACCTTGCCAAGGAGTTTCATCCACGATAAAAGTAGCGTCCTGTGCTGGGGCTTCCTCTTCGTCGAACCCTCCCGAAACAATAGCTTTCAGGCGATCGGCAACGGAACTTCCAAGGGTGTCTTTCGTATCTTTTTCGGAAGCGCACTCTACACCTTTTTCAGGGGCGCCTGCCGTATCTTTTTCGGTGCTACCTGCTACATCTTTTTTAGAAATGTCATTCAAATTCATCGCCGTATTCTCTCCTTACGAAAGCGCTCTCCTTGCGAATGTACTTTCCTCTCCTTACGAAAGTTCTCCACGCAGCCCAATAGAACCATCTTCGCGATAATACGGCTTTGACATAATTTTCTTTAACGTACGACGTGCCGAAACAAAGGTTTCTGCATCATGGGCATTTGCAATCGCCGTTAGGTTATACACCGTAGGAGCTAACACGAGCCAACGGTTTGCATCTGCTTCCCTCATTGCATACGAAGGAGTAACCCAACCAGCAATTTGCGCTTCGCTTGTTTTATCGTCTGCCACCTGGCCTTCAGGCATCAACGCCGAAAAGAAGAAAGTATCGTAGCGTTTGTGCTCGAATTCTGGAGTGCAGAAATTAGCAATAAGGCCCAGCAGATCGGTGCGCAGGACCAAATCGCGACGCATGAGCATTTCCGAAAGCGCTAGTTCGTGTGCCTCAAGTGCTCTGCGATCTTCTTGCCAAGAAGGATCGGATAAATCAGTTACCATTTCACCGTTTTCATATCCCGCCAGCAAAACGCCGCATTCTTCAAACACTTCGCGAGCGGCTGCCACAACGACCCTACGAGCAGTTTCTTCGTCTACATTCATATAACCCGCCCATTCGGTAGGCGTAGGACCAGCCCATTTAAGACCTTTTTCTGAGTCTTTGTCATCAACACGACCGCCAGGGAATACCACGGCATCAGGAACAAAATCCATCGTCTTTACGCGACGAAGCATAAATACTTCGAGTTCTTGACCCGTTGGAAAATCCTCAGGATAATTGCCGTCTTCGATGCGATACTTGGTTTGACCAGGTTTAGAATCGCGCACCAACATTACCGTTGCTGCAAAGCGCGGCTCTACTGGTTGAAAATCGGGATTGTCCAAAAGCTCGCGAGCTGCCTCGAGCGATTTCTTATTTGGATCGCTTTCGATCACATTGCCATTTACTCGAATACCCATCGCGCCCTCCTTGTACGATCGGCGAAAAGAGTCGTGTTGCACGCCAGAAAAGAAGTGGAACCCACCATTCTTTAGGTACTCACACTAACGCTCTCTTATTTTGTTTTCTTACCAATCATACTCACTAAAGTAGCGCTCTCCAAGTAAGGTTTTATCAACAGATGCTGATATCTGAAATCAACTGTCCTTTTCGACAGCAACAGAAAAAGAAACAGAAGCGGAAGTATTCTTCTTCATACCCCAACGAAGCAACAATGCTGAATTGCAAATAACAAGCACTGAACCCGCATTATGAACCAACGCCCCCACAACAGGATTCAAGATACCCAACATCGCCAAAATAATGGCAACAAAATTGAGTGCAAGAGAAAACGTCATATTCGCTTTAATAGTAGTCATCATGCGTTTTGAAAGTGCAAGCATATGAGGTAGCGCATCAATATTGTCACGCACTAAGGCAATATCTGCAGCATCCACAGCAACATCACTGCCAATACCACCCATCGCTACACCAACGTAAGCTCGCTTTAAAGCAGGGGCATCATTAATTCCATCTCCTACCATGCAGGTATGCTGACCTTCTACTTCAAAATTCTCAATAGCTGAAAGCTTATCTTCGGGCAGACACTCTGCATGAACTTCTTTAACCCCTACAAGCGATGCGATATGATGTGCTGCTTCTCGATGATCGCCTGTCAAAAGCACAGGAACAATACCAAGCTTTGCAATGTCAGACACCGTACCATGCGAAGCTTCGCGAACTTGATCCGCCAACACCACAAACCCCGAAGCAATACCATCAACACCTACATGAACAATGGTGCAACCCTCTTTTTCGTATGCCGCCGCAGCATGTGAAACAAAACCGCGAATACCTTCTTCTTGCATAAGCTCAGCATTGCCTGCAACGACCATCCGATCATCAACAAATGCCTTAATACCGCGACCCGGCAACATTTTGAATTGTTCAGACTTTACAAGGGGACGAATAAGAGGACGAACGGGTTTGGCGCCCGCAGGCGACTGAAGTGATTGCTCTATCTTCGCAGAATCTGACTTCTCAGAATCTGCCTTTATGGAATTCGGTTTTGCCTTATATGAATCAACAATGGCACGTCCAAGGGGATGCTCGCTTGAGTTTTCGGCGCTAGCAACGAGCCAGAAAAGTTCGTCCTCTTATTCGTCCACTTGTTATGCGGCAGCACTTGCTCCCGACAAGCTATTATTCGACGATCTCGCGCTGAACGCCCTTGGGCAGCTTGGCGACGACAAGGCAATGAAATCGCAGGCGAACTGCCTGCCGCCCACCCAATACACCATCCAGTCCCACTTTTCGTGGAAAGCCTTGGTCGCACCGAAATGCAAGAGAAGGCGGGCATCTTATTAAAGAAAGACGTAGCTTATTGCTTGCGATCAGGCCTCCGCGATTTTTTCGCGAATTACGCGATACTGCACCTTACCCATTTCCAATCTTCTGCAAAAACGCATTTACTGCATAAAGCGGAATGTTTACCAGCCAATCTTGCTCTTTAAAGCCACGAAGGCAAAACCTCACTGCCCTCTTAAGGTCGTAACGCTTTACGAACGCCGCCAAGCTACCACCTGTAATGTTTTCTTCTGCTTTCACTTCGATGGGGAGCAACTCGGCGTTGCGTTCGATGATGAAATCAACTTCGCCTTTGGTCTGCTTACCATCCGCTGACCAATAGTAGGGCTTCGCGCCAGCTGCTCTAAGCTGCTGACAGACATATTGCTCCGCGTACGCTCCCTTATATTCCGTAAACATGCTGCTTCCCTTAACAATAGTGGCGGCATCAAGCCCTGTTGCGGCACCCAGCAAGCCTATATCGAGCAGATACAATTTGAAATACACATCATCGGCATACCCCGCTAAGGGAAGACCAGGTTTAGAAACACGCTCTACTTTGGATACCAGACCAGCATCTACAAGCCAAGAGACAGCATCACGATAATCGCGCCCACGCCCGCCTTGCTTAATTGATGCATAAGAAAAGCGTTTTATGTCGGCTTCGCGCGCCAACTGCAGAGGAACGGAGTGCCATGTCTGTCGAATGCGTTCAATTTCTAGAGCACTTTCGACATGTTTTGCGAAGTCATGTTCATAGTCTATGAGCAAACGTTGCTGCACCGCCCGAGCTGCAGAAAAATCTCCTGTATCAAGGTATTCCTGAACCACTTCAGGCATGCCGCCTACGAAGAAATATGTTTTGAGTAAATCGGTCAGCCGCTCCGAGAATGCGTCGATCATATCGGCTTCCCCGTGGAACACAAGATCGGCAAGCGCGTCGTTTCCCCGTGCGCGAACGAATTCATCGAACGTAAGGGGATACAAATCAAGATAATCCACTTTACCAACTGGCCAAGATGTACCCTGGGTGCGCATGTTTTGCCCTCTATTCAATGCAACTCCAAGCAAAGAGCCTGCGGCGATAACGGGAATATGTGGGCATTGCTCGCAAAAGAATTTGAGCGAGGTAAGGGCACGAGGGCATTCTTGAATTTCATCGAAGAAAACAAGGGTTTTCCCATCATGAGGATTAGTTCCTGTAGCGGCGCTAATGAGCATAAGGAGCCGATTTGGATCGAGGCTACCTTCAAAAGCACGCTGCATTTCCTCATTTTCGAGAAACACGATATGCGCAACCTTGTCGAAATGTTCCGCACCAAATGCACATACAAGCCACGTTTTCCCCACCTGACGCGCTCCGTTCACAATGAGGGGCTTACGGCGAGGATTGTCTTTCCAGGCTATGATTTCTTTCATGGCATTTCGATACATAGCTGCCTCCGATTGGCGGATCCCGATGTCGGTTTCAACCTAATTATGGCGGATCCCGATGTCGGTTTCAACCTAATTATGGCGGATCCCGATGTCGGGATCCGCCATAAGCATACCCTCCTAAGTTTACATTTAGTTAACCCGTAATAATTCATGCAAGGCCTATGCTAAAAGTTGCAGCCCTGTGACGCACCACGACATAAGCCGCGACATACGCAGCAGTATTTAATGCAATATAAACTGCAGCACAAACCACAACGCAAGCTGCAACACGGAAAGCAGCACGCGCTGCTAATACCATAGGTCAATTTAGCAAGGGATTTTTATGGACAAGAGCAAGTCAAATAGCACCAAGTTTCACATTCCCTACGACAGTACCTGGGAAATTCATGTGGACGAAGCATATGCCGAGCGTATGATCCGTGCTCACAACAAAGCATACCGACGCAGTACCGGCAAAGGTTACTTTATCTTCTGCCTGTTCCTTGACGTACTTGTTATTGCTGGAACTATAAAGTGTCTCGTTGATGGACTGAACTTATTCGATACACTAAACGGCTTTGCTGGTCTAATCGGTGCGTATATTCTTTTCCCAGGGCTAACCATCTTTTTCGGCTTTCTTGCATTCGGCCCCGACAAAGGCGGATTTTTTGGACGCAAACGCGCCGCGCGTCAGCTGGCAGAAGAGCTCGTGCCGCAAGGCAACGGCACCCTTACTGCACGCCTAGACAAACTAGGCATTACACTTTCTTCCGGTGCTGGCACCACAAATATTCCCTACGCCGCCTGTTATGGTACCGCCACCATTGATAGCGAAACGTTTGTGCTTGTTGGCAGCGAAAAGGAACAATCTGCCGCCTATGCTGCGGCAGGCTTTAACGCTTATCTGCGCGATAATGTAGGATTTGCTTTCGCTGCGCCAGAAGAACTTGCAAGCCAGATTGTTGAAGTAGGTAAGCAACAATTTGAACACATGACAAAAGATGCCGCCTACTGTACCCGCGTGTTGGACTTTATGGGCGAATGACACACCTCGAGACAAGCCGCTTGTTCTAAGCCTAAGGCAAGCTACTTGTTCTTAACCCAAGGTAAACTGCTTGTTCTTGGTTATTTACGCCCCACCCCTACAAACACCACCTACCCATTTAACACAGAGCTTCCTCTCTTTTCAACAAATGTTACTAATTTAATAACATTTTTTGACTTCACACACTATCTGGGAAAATTCGGTGGTAGTATGAAAATACGACAAAAGTGAAGGTTTTATGGAGCCATTTGTCTTCGCTTAAGTGAAGAAGGTGCAGCGAACACAGCTGGCATATAAAACCGCAACGGTAAAGGAGGTGCACAGATGGATTTTTTAGCTGATCCGGTCTTGTTAGCGCGTATCCAGTTTGCGCTTACTGCCATGTATCATTTCATCTTCGTGCCACTATCCATCGGCTTGGGACTTATCGTGGCAATCTTCGAAACGAAGTATTACCGCTCCCAAAAGCCTGAAGATGCCGCTGCTTCGCGCTTCTGGATCAAAGTGTTCACTGCAACCTTTGCTCTTGGCGTTGCCACCGGTATCACGATGGAATTCTCATTCGGAACCAACTGGGCAGATTACGCTCGCTTCGTAGGTGACATCTTTGGTGCACCTCTGGCAGCTGAAGCCCTTCTAGCCTTCTTCTTGGAATCGGTCTTTTTGGGCGTACTCTTGTTTGGCCGCAAAAAGGTTGGCAAAAAATTCTACCTCGTTTCCGCTTGGCTTGTATGGTTCGGCTCTTGTTTGTCCGCTCTGTGGATTATCATTGCGAACTCCTGGATGCAGACCCCTGCAGGCGCTGAACTTTCCGCCGACGGAACACAGGCAATTCTGACTGACTTTATAGCTGCTGCCTTCAACGCAACCACGATTCCTCGCTACTTGCACACCGTTGATGCGTTGCTCATCATGGGCGCATTCATGGCGCTGGCAATTGGTGCTTGGTACCTGAAGAAGGGCCGCCACACCGAATTTGCCATGAAAACAGTGCGCGTAGCTTCCGCAATCGGCCTGGTTACTACCTGCCTCATGATTGTATTTGCTCACCAGTCTGCAGTAGTAGTTGCTGAAGAGCAGCCCACCAAATTTGCCATGATGGAAGGTGCTTACGAAACCGAAGCCATGCCGCTGTATGCTCTTGGCTGGGTTGACGAAGAAAATCAGGAAGTTATTACTCCATTTGCAATTCCAGGTGGCACTTCATTCTTGGCATCTTGGGATTTCGAAGCTGAATACGCTGGCTTAAATGACTTAGCAGCAAGTGGCGTTTATGGTGATGAATTCACCGAAGAAACCATTGATCAGCTTCCGGTAAACACCGTATTCCAGAGCTACCACTTGATGGTTGTCATGTTTGGCCTTATTGCTCTTACCACCATCCTGGCCTTTATTTTCACCTACAGAAAAGGCCGCATTAAGAATATGCGTTGGCTGCAGAACCTGGCTATTATTTCGCCACTGTTCCCCTTCCTGGCAATTCAGGGTGGCTGGATAACCGCAGAAATTGGCCGTCAGCCTTGGGTTGTATACCCTGCTGAAAGCAGCCCTAGTGGCATTAGCCTTCTTACCGACCAGGCTAATTCGCTGGCAGTATCTTCACCAGAACTTGCTATTACCATTACCTTGTTCTGCCTGATTTATCTGTTCTTGATTATTGGCTGGGCTCGCATTGTTATCCATCTTATTAAGAACGGTCCTCGTTCTGAAGAAGTACAGAAGGATGGTGAATAGGCATGACTGCGTTAGGAATTCTTTGGTTCATCCTTATTGCCGTCCTTATTGCGGGATACTTCATTCTGGACGGATTCGACCTTGGTGCCGGTGTTCTTTCTCCTTTTGTAGCTAAGGACGAAAAAGAAAAAGCAGTCGTACGCCGCAGCGTTGGTCCTGTTTGGGACGGTAACGAAGTTTGGCTGCTTACTGCTGGTGGTGCATTGTTTGCCGCATTTGCTCCCGCCTATGCAACGACATTTTCTGGCTTCTACTTAGCCGTAATGCTGGTTCTGTTTGGCCTGATTGTGCGTGCAGTATCACTTGAATATCGTGCTCATGATCCTAAATGGAAGGGCATTTGGGATGCCCTGTTCTTCATTGGCTCTTTGCTCCCCGCTTTGTTGTTCGGCGTAGCAATTGGCAACGTTTATGCAGGTATTCCTATGAATGCAAATGGCGACTACATTGGCATTCCGCTGCTTGGCTTGGTAACTCCTTTCACCCTGCTTTGCGGATTGCTAGGCTTGTCCATCTTCCTTACTCAGGGTGCAACCTGGCTTGCTCTGAAGGCTCCAAAGCCTTCCGCTATTCAGGCTCGCACTGCAGGATTGCGCCGTCCTCTGGCTTGCGTAAGCTTGGTACTGTTTATCGTAGTGACCATTTACGCTTTAGTAGGAATTCAGCCAACTATGGATCCTATGCTTGAGATAGTTCGTCGGGTAGTATTCGTGCTCGTAGCTGCTGCATTCATTGGCGTAATTGCCACCTCTAAGGAAGGCGGAAACGATCTTGTTCCGTTTATTATCAGCAGTGCCTCTGCTTTGCTTTTGATCGTGCTGTTCGCAGCTTCCATGTTCCCGAACTTGGTAGTAGCAACCGCTGGTGAAAGCATTACCATTGCAACTGCTGCATCATCCGATTTGGCACTTACCTGGATGACCATCATTACGTGCATCGGCTTGCCGCTTGTACTGATTTACCATGTAATTATTTATCGCACCTTCCGCGGTCGTTTGACCGACGAAGATCTTCAAGAATACTAATCTTGAGTGAACATCCAAGGCCGCTGCGGAGTGCTTCTTTGCAGCGGCCTTATTATTTAACCGTCGAAGAGGAATGCCTTATTGTCTAACTGTTGAAGAGGAACCCTGCTATGATTGACCGCCTGCTTTTCACTATCAAAGGAGTTCACGCAGCTTTGCGAAACTGCGTGTTCTTTTCCTTTGTTGCAGGCGCCCTAATTATCATAGAAGCGCTGTGCCTTACTACTACCCTTGTTAATCTGTGGTACAGCCATGCGCTTATTGAGCAGATCCCTTACATTGCAGGGTTCTTATGTTGCCTTATTGCTCGCCAAATTCTTGACAACACCCAAGCAGGCTGGCTTGAAAAATTCGCTGGACAGCGCGCCGATGAATTCAGAGATGCTCTTTTCGAAAAACTTTTCAAGCAGGGGCAAACACTCATTCAAGAAAAAGGCACAGGCGGATTTGCCACCCTCTTAATTGAAGGCGTTGACCAAGTTGAGTCATACCTTCGTATGATTCTTCCTCGCATGACCAAACTTGTAGTCATTCCCATGATGCTATTGGTGCTGTTGTTTATTTTCGACTGGGTATCTGCGCTCATCGGGCTTTTAGTCTTTCCTGCCATCATTTTGCAGATGGTGTTAATTGGCCATACCGCAAGTCTTGAAGCAGGAAAACAGCACAGCGAATATCAGCGTTTGGCGAACCATTTCCTTGATTCCGTCCGCGGCATAGATACCCTCAAATTCTTCGGCAGAAGTAAGGCGCATGCTCAGCGAATTTACGATTCAAGCGAGCGTTTCCGTAAAGCCACCATCAAAACGCTACGTGTTGCTACCTTATCTGGCGCTGTGCTTGATGCTTTTTCTACTATTTCGATTGCCGCCATTGCTGTTATGCTTGGCTTTCGCTTGGTTGACGGGTCACTTGCCTTGTACCCAGCGCTGTTTGTGCTGGTAATAATGCCTGACTATTTCAAACCCATCCGCGAGTTCGCCTCAGACTATCACGCATCCTTAGACGGAAAGAACTCGCTGAAATCTATTCTGAATGTGTTAGACGGTGGCGCGGTAATTAAAGCTAGCGAAGAAATTGAACGCAGCAATGAATTTGAAAGCGAAAAATATCGAGACGAAAAATCCCAAGGTGAAAAATCCCAGACGGCAGGAACACTAAGGGCAGAAGCAAAGCCTAATAAATTCGAAAAACCCCAGATGCCAGAAGAGCCCCCGACGGCGAAAGATCCCCAAGCAGCGAAAGAGTCTTCCAGTGAAGAAAGCGCCTTGCCTTCGCTTGAGCTTCGCGCTATTTCGTTTGCTTATAGCAAGCCTAATGGCGAAACCTCTTCAAGCGGTAATATGCCTATCGCAAACGCGAAAAGCAGTGGGTCTGAACCAAATACATCTAGCGAGACCTCTGAAAGCACCTCAACTTCTGCACCATCGTTTGTCTTAGACAATATATCTGCCTCGTTTTCTGGCGCACAACGCGTAGGGATTATCGGGCCTTCCGGAAGCGGAAAAAGCACGTTGGCACATATATTGGCAGGATTAAACAATCCCACTTCAGGGGAATTCGTCTTGAATGGCACTGCCATCTCGACGCTCAATACCGCATCATGGCACCACCAAGTTGCCTACATCCCTCAAGATCCGCACATTTTCCATGCCTCTTTGCGTGATAACCTTGCGTTTTATCATCCTGGCGCTTCCGATGACGCGCTTGCTCAGGTATGTACCATGATGGGTCTTAATTCGCTCATCGAAGAGCTACCTCAGGGAATTGACACCATCATTGGAGAAGGAGGTCACACTCTAAGTGGTGGCCAAGCGCAGCGCATTGCCTTCGCACGCGCCTTTTTGAAGGATGAATGCAAGGTTCTGATTTTTGACGAACCTACCGCACATTTAGATATTGAAACCGAACTCGAACTTAAAGAGCAGATGCTTTCTTTGATGGAAGGGAAACTAGTTTTCTTCGCAACGCATAGATTGCACTGGTTGTCCGCCATGGATACGGTGCTAATCTTGCGCAACGGTAAGCTGGTTGCGCAGCAAACCGAACCGCAGGCCGCACAGCGTCGTACTACGCAGCGCCTCGAACATTCAGCCGCATCGCAGTTCGCGCAGCAGACCACGCAAGGAGGTGAACCCCATGAGTAGCAACTCCAACAAAGTCTCCAGCAAAGAGGCCACCTTTTCCTGGAAAAACGATTCATGGGTGAAGCCCTACCTGAGTCGCTATAAAAAGACACTTTGTCTTGCAATCTTTTTAGGAGTGCTCACCATTGGGTTTGCCGCCGCGTTGATGTTTACTGCTGGCCTGTTAATCGGACAATCCGCAGAAATGCCTTATTCCATTTTGCTGCTGGGAACCCCGCTGCTCTGCGTTCGCATATTCGGCATTGGCAAACCTCTACTTCAGTACGCCGAACGTCTCACCAGCCACGATTGGGTATTACGCATGACTTCAAGTCTGCGTGTAAAACTCTACCGCTCTTTTGAATCTAATGGCATTTTCTTCCATTCACTCTATCGCTTGGGCGATGCTCTTGGCTTGCTAGCAGAAGACATTGGCCATATTCAGAATTTGTATCTTCGAACCATATTCCCCACGCTAATTGCCTGGATTTTAGGAGCGCTTCTTGTTATTGGCTTTGGTTGTTTTACCTGGTGGATGGGTATTCTTGTATTATTGCTGCTCCTTGTTGAGCTGATAATAGTTCCCCTTATTTCCGTGTCCGTAAATGGGGCGCGCCTAGCACAGCATAAATCCCTTAAAGCGTCCTTGTATACCGAAGTCACTGATGATGTACTGGGTATAACCGACTGGATTTTATCGGGACGTTTCAGCGACTACCTTTCCCACCACAAGAAAACCCAGCAAAAACTACGTGCGCTTGAGCACGCAGGTCACGCGTTTGATAAAAAGCGTGACATTTTGCTGCAGGTATTTTTTGGACTCGGAGCAGTCGTGGTCCTTTTCTGGGCGGCAATGCAGTTCGGTGGACAAACAGGAGGAAATTCCAACTGGATACTTGCCTTTGTGCTGGGCTACTTCCCCTTGATTGATGCCTTCGCGCCCCTATCTGCCGCAGCCACCGAAGCACGATCGCATCAAGATTCGATAGAACGTCTTAATAATCTTCCTCAGATCGAAGAAGACGCCACGGCAGCTACGCTGCAGCACGAAACTGATCGCGCATTGGACGTAAGCGAGCCGGAGGCAGGCGTGTCTGATGCAAGTGTGCCGGGTGCAAGCGTGTCGAACGGAAGCGCGTCAGATGTAAGCTCGTCTGCCTCAAGCAAGTCAAGCACAATCACGCCTGACGTAAAACAAAACCCCTGCGATGTGATACTTGAAAACGTTTCGTTCTCTTATCCGGGATCGACCCGACTGCTTATCGATAATCTATCTTTGCGAATTCACGCAGGAGAAAAAGTAGCAGTTTTGGGAAGAAGCGGAGCTGGGAAATCTACCCTAGCTTCCCTTATTCGAGGCGATCTTATTCCGACCTTGGGGCAGGTTCTTATCTCTGAGCAGGTTCATGAAAAAGAACACGTATCGAACGACACGCCACATACGCCGAACGACGCATCACGCATACCGAACGATGCGCCACATACGCCGAACAACGCCGCCCTTTTCCCAACCTGTACACTTGACGATAATGCCGCCCGCTACTTTGGCGTTATTCAGCAACGCACTTATCTGTTTAATGCCACCTTGCGCGAAAATCTTCGCATCGGAAACCCTAACGCTAGCGATGAATTGCTCATCGAAACCCTGCATAACGTTGGGCTAAAAGCTTTGTTTGAGCGTCTTCCTAAAGGACTTGACACTCTTGTTAACGAAGCGGGATTTGGCTTTTCTGGCGGAGAACGCCACCGCATAGCTCTAGCGCGCGTTCTTCTTCAAGATGCGCCTATTATTATCTTTGACGAGCCCATGGTAGGGCTTGACCCTGAAACCGAACAACAGGTTCTCGAAGCTATCTTTTCTACCCTGAAAGACAAAACCATCATTATGATTACCCATCACTTGCAGGGCATATCGTTTATGGACCGCGTGCTGTTCTTGAATCAGGGCAACCTTCGCTTAGACGGAAGTCCTGAAAAACTAAAAGAAACGAACAGCTACTTCCGTAGGCTGCTCGCTCTTGAAAATTATTCCTGATCTGGGGTTATTGATCTGTGGCTGTTAATCTGGAATTATTGATCTGGGTTTATTCTTCTGACGGAGGATCAATATGCTCAATAAGTACACTGATCTTATCGATGCGATAACCATCCATAATATTGGTTACAAGCGTAAACTTCTTATCTTCATGAATAAGTTCGTACTGGTCGCCTTCTTCAGGAATCTTGTCGAGCAAATCAAGCATTAAGCCACCCGCAGTTTCATAGTCATACACAGGAACTGGTTCGAAGCCCAAGAACTCAACGAACTGATCAACAGGAAGCGATCCGTCTACCACGTACTGATTTTCGCGAACCTTTAAGATTTCATCCTGATCATCATGCAAGTATTCATCTTCCATACGACCAATAATCTGCTCAACAACATCACTCATGGTTACGATGCCAGACGTGCCACCATGCTCATCAACAACCACAGCAATCTTGGTGTGCTTTGCCTGAAGCATCTGCATCAGCTTAGAAAGAGATAAGCTTTCGGGAACTGCTTGAATAGTACGGATGCGAAGATCTTTCATCGTAGAATCCTCAGAAAGCATGTAAGCATCCTTAATGTGAACAAAGCCAATGATATTGTCTTTGTCTTCTTTATACACAGGGTAGCGCGTGAATTTGTTCGCACCCATGATTTCGAGATTAGTTTCAAGACTTTCATCCAAGTCAATTGCCACAACCTCGGTACGAGGAGTCATGATTGATTCGGCATCCTTGTCGTCCAAATCAAAGATATTATCCAAATACTGATACTGATCCTGCTCAATAGAGCCCGATTCTGCGCTTTCTTCCAAAAGAATCTTAATTTCCTCTTCGGTATACGCATCGTGTTCTTTAGATACATCATGACCCGTCAGACGCATAATGCCATTGGTCAACGTATTGAACAACCACATAATGGGATAAGTCATCATGTAGAACGCATGCAGAGGACCTGCAGTATGCAGCGCGTAGCTTTCGGTATTCAAAATAGCCATGGACTTAGGTACCAATTCGCCTACCACAACATGAAGCGCTGTCATGATGAAGTAGCCAATAGCAACCGAAATTGCTGTTACGGCAGCGCTAGGCAAATTAAGTGCAGCAAACACCGGATGGAAAAGAGCAGAAATCGCTGGTTCACCCAACCAACCTAATGCCAGCGAAGCTAACGTAATGCCCAGCTGACAAGCAGACAAATACGCGTTTACATTATCTGCAATATGAGCTGCTCGTTTTGCGCCCGGTTTTCCTTCTTCAACAAGAAGTTCTACCTGCGATTTACGCACGCGCACTAAAGAAAATTCCGCCATAACGAAAAAGGCGTTCATCAACAAGAAGAAAACTACTAATAAAAGACTTACCCAGATTGGCATGTATTAATCGTTCCTTTCAACAAGCCTTAAGAAATTTCCAAATACTTGCCTTGAACTACTACACGGCAATCTCCCCCTTTAGGGAAAGATGCGAAACAAAACCGAGCTCCTCTGCAAAGGAGCGCATTTGAGCATAAGAAAACGCAGTCTTGTCACACAAAGACATAGACCGCGCTGGACTAGATGCAAAATACGTATGTGCTACAAAGCGTTTTCGAGCCGAACAACATCGACCGCCGCCGTCGGAGTCATTCACGACAGCTAAATCTCCTTATCTGGTAACAGCACAGAACTGTTTCCATCGCGAACTAATGTTCAGTCGAATCGGTAGCGCTTCTTAAACGTTCCCCCAAGTATTTCCTCGACTACTGGACAAACATCGAACGCGTTCCAATTCGCTAATACATCATGGTATCAATGCGGAAAGCTTTGTCAATTATCTTCGGGGCAGACGTGACGTCTTCACAAACTTAGCGCAGCTTAAAAAGCTCTCCGATAATGCTGGTAAGTTTTTCTCTGTGGCCTGCACTATCAGGCGCGCTACTCATAACCGACATTACATAGGTTGTTCCGTTGCATTCAATTAATCCCGCATCGCACAAACCACTAAAACGGGGGCTAGACGCAATCCATCCCGCCTTATTCATAACTGTTGCTGAACTGCCGGCACCTAAAGGATTCGCTGCTGAATTAGCGGAACTCGTAGCGTCGGCAGAACCCGTAGCGTCGGCAGAACCCGTAGCGTCGGCAGAACCCGCGCCAGAACCCGAAGTGTCAGTAGAGGCTGCAACATCAGTGGTTAACCCTGCCGCTTCCGAAGTGATAACTTCTCCTACCCCATCACGAATAAAGGAAACGTTAGTCTGAGTGTAAATTTCACGCAGGTGCTGCGCTGCCGAAGTGCCACTTTGTAGATAATTGTAAATATGGAACCACAGCAAGGCAGACTCTCTTGCCGAATAGCGCGGGAAGTGCGTGTCGTGCACGATATCTGAATTTATCCCGCACGATTCAATCCAACTTGCAAATCCCGCACCATCATAGCGATTTCGCAAATTCGAAAAAGCATTGTTATCTGAATAGCGCACCGACGCATCCATAAGACTTACCGCAGAAGAAGACAGCCCTGCTTCCCCGTCCGCCAAATGCTCACTTAGATATGCCGCGTATATTCCCTTAAAAGAACTTGCCCCATAGATGCGAGTATCCAAGTTGTAAGCAACGCCTTGACCTGTACTTAGATTCAAGAAGAAACAACCAACCGAATAGCCTTCAGATTCCATTGAATCAATTGCCGCATCAAGAGCTGCCATGTCTTTTTCTTCATTCTGACCTAAAGATTGACCCTCGATTAAAGAAAAAGCCTGCGCAGCCTGGTTGGCGCCATCGACCTCCTGGAGAGCATCCACAGTAATATACATTTTCGCTAAAGCGCTTTGCGCACTGCGCTCTGCACTTTGTGTCAGGCAAGAGGCACCCGTCTTTGCTGCATCCAAGGCAGCCTGCTCTACTACTTGTTTGCGAAAAACACTTTGCGCAATGGTGGAAGATTCCACTGAAGGAATGCTCTCTTGCACCGCGCGATCCCCTAGCGTGAACGATACCCCCGTACAAACGCAAACCAGAATAAGGCCCAAACCACCCGCAAGTACCGATATGCGATGTTGGCAAACATATGTTTTTCCTTGACGAATCTTGCGCTGTAATACGTCTTTGAAATACTGCTTTGCATTTCCATTTTTAAGTTCCGTCGGAATTACGTTGCCATCTTTCAAAGCCGCACAAACGAAGCAAGCTGATCTTTGAGCGGCTTTTTGAATAGCACTACGAATCGCATCGAGTAGGTCTTTGTTGGAGTGGGAGTTTCTCATGAGGCAATAATACCGCGCCCTTATAAGGAACTATCTAAAGTTTTCATAAACGAAACGGATTCGAGGGCAAAGACAAAAGTGCAACAGAAACAAAATCAAAGAAAAGACGTGAACAACTTATGACACACAACTTGATTGGAAGCGCTTTATGAACACATCTCAAAGCAGGTCATCCCACAGAACGCAGCGTAATAATTGAACAATGTGTACATTTTTCCTATTTGTTGGTAACTAAGCTAGACCCTCTTAGCGGCTTAGTACAATAGTGAACACACGCTAACACAACGATTATTACAGACACTACGATTTACACGGGGAGGGAACTATGGATCAAGCCACTGCTGTTGATCGCGAAACAAGCGCGTTTTTACCTGAACGCACATATATCCGTGAAAGCTTCAGTAAAATGGTTTGGGTCTTTCTCCTTATGTCATTTGTTGGACTTGTAGGCGAAACACTGCAGCACTATTTCGCATTTAACGAATGGGAAAGTCGTCCTGGTTTTATTTGGGGACCACTTTCGCCTATTTATGGCACTGCTGCAGTTCTACTCACCTTGATTTTGGAACCCTTCCAAAAGAAAAACCCTCTTGTGCTTATTGCGATAGGAGCAATCGTAGGCGGCGGACTAGAATATTTTGCCAGTTGGGCAATGGAAACGTTTGGCGGAATTGTAGCGTGGAGTTACCTTAACAACCCCTTCAATTTCGATGGCAGAACCGATCTGTTTCATGCCTTAGTTTGGGGAACACTGGGTACCCTCTGGGTGAAAATTGGACTTCCGTTATGCGAAAAAGGCTTTAGCTTTATCAACCTAAAAAGCAAGGTTTTCCAGTTCCTAACCGCAGCGCTTTCGGTATTTCTTGTGCTCAACATCGTGATGACTATCTGCGTTTTGATCCGCACCGACGATCGCGCCAGCGGCGTTCCACCACAAAACGCTTTCGAACAATACATCGACTACACCTACCCCACCGACATGTTGCAGAAGCGCTTCCACAACATGGGTGGGCTTGGCATCTAAAAAGCGGTCTTTGTACAAGACCGCTTTTTGTACTTGATATCCGTGCGATGCCACTGATTTACTTCACGTGACGTCGCTGGTTCAACTTTAAATGACGCTACTGGTTCTCTTTTTGTCTTCGTAAGCGTCCGCTGCTTCTTTCTAATCCTCGTAAGCGTCCGCTGCTTCTTCAAGCAACTCGATGATGTTAATGCCTTGCGGACACATTTCTTCGCAATTACCGCACTGCGTGCACTGCGAAGCATAACCATCTTTGGCCTGCCAATCGTAGAGACCTTTTACGAATGCGCGATCTTCTGTCATCTTTTCCAGATTCATCAAGGACATAATTTCTGGAATTTTTACTCCCGCAGGACAATCCTTAGCGCAGTAACGACAATTCGTGCAATCGATCATACCAACGCTACGCAGAGCCTCTAATGCCTGTTCAACTACCTTCTTATCAGCGTCAGACAAGGGTTTTGCCGTCTTCCATTCAGCAACATTTTCCTTAACCTGATCCAAAGTAGACATACCTGAGAGAACAGAAACGACATTGGGCAAGAAGTAGCAGAAACGATAAGCCCAAGAAACTTCGCTTAGATCAGGCTCGGCAGTTTTAAGAATCTGTTTGCCACGTTCAGGTAAATTCGCTAAACGACCACCGCGAGCAGGCTCCATAATGACTACGGGCACGCCATGCTTTTCGGCAACTTCCATACATTTACGCGCCTCGACAACAGGGTCTTCCCAGTCAAGATAGTTAACCTGAAGCTGGACAAAGTCCATATTAGGATGTTCGGTCAACAAAGCCTCAAGAGCATCGGCTCCATCATGCATAGAGAAACCCAGATGCTTAATGATGCCTTCGTCTTTTTTCTGCTGAGCCCACTCCCACATACCGTATTCATCAAACTTCTTTGTGCGAACGCCGCCTACATTGTGGAGCAAGTAGAAATCAACATAATCAACACCGAGACGTTCAAGGGAAGTATCCAAGCAAGCTTTTGCGGATTCGGCATCGGGCTGTGCCCATGCCAAACATTTGGTAGCAATAGTGAACGAATCACGAGGATAACGCTTTACCAGTGCCTCACGTACTGCAATTTCTGAAGTACCTTCATGATAAACATACGCCGTATCAAAATAGGTGCCGCCTGCTTCCATGAAGGTGTCAACCATTGCTTTGAACTGATCAAGGTCAATTGAAGTTTGATCGTTAGGATCCGTCAGGGGAAGACGCATACAACCAAAACCCAATTTGGGCGTTTCAAGCAAATTTGTCATAGTTGGGCTCCTTTTATTTTCGTGTTGTATGTAATATTACTTTTAAGTGACACAACGTCAAGAGTCCACACAGTATGTGCGGACTCTTAAAGAAAGTTTTACGTTTTAATACAAAAGCAATACAGAGAAAGATTGCTACTTCACACCATACTGTTCGTAATAGGCATCAAGTGCTGCTTTGATGTCATCATCGATAACAACCTTGCCCTGAACTTCGTGGTTGTAGAGCATTTCGGTAACTTCAGCCATACTTACAATAGATGCTACCGGGAAGCCATATTTTTCCTGTACTTCCTGTTGAGCGGTAACAATGCCACCCTTGCCTACTTCCATACGATTCAGGGAAACAATCAAGCCTTTTACGTCAACGTCGGCGGCTGCTTTCAAGATAGGATAGGTCTCGTCGATGGACTTACCAGAAGTGGTAACATCTTCTACCATAACCACACGATCGCGATCATGAAGCTCAGAACCCAAGAGGTTGCCCGCGTCAGCGCCATGATCCTTTACTTCCTTACGGTTTGAGCAATAACGAACTTCTTTGCCGTAGAGTTCTTCAAGCGCAATAGCCGTTACTACCGCCAGCGGAATACCCTTATAAGCTGGGCCAAAAACAACATCGAAATCAAGCCCGAAGTTGTCGTGAATAGCGCGTGCATAATACTCGCCCAAGCGCTTAAGCTGACCGCCTGTTACATAGGCACCTGCATTCATGAAAAACGGGGATTTGCGCCCACTCTTTAAGGTAAATTCACCAAATTTCAAAACCTGGCTTTCTACCATGAATTCGATAAATTCCTGCTTATAGGCTTCCATGGGCGCCCCTTTTCTCGTTATTTAATCGCACTAACTAGCCTCACCAATCATAGCAAATCGCGAACGCTGCTCAAGCAGGCAGTTTTAGTGAGTTTCAGAAGGTTTCTAGCGCTCTTCAATAGGCTTGTATTCGCGTGGTTTCATGCCCGTCTTGTAAGCAGGACGAATAATGCGCTTGCCACTTACCAATTCCTCGAAGCGATGCGCTGCCCAACCTGCCATACGCGAACAAGCGAACAACGGCGTAATAAGATCAGTCGGAATGCCCAGTAAGGAATATACAAAACCAGAATACATATCCACATTTGCACACATGTCTTTTTTGGTTCCCTTTTCGCGCAAGATAACCTCAGGGCTAATGCGTTCAATGAGCTTGAGCAGATTCAATTCCGCCTCAAATTCAGTGCCTTCTGCCATCTTGGTAGCGAACTTCTTCAAAACAACAGCGCGCGGATCGGACTTGGTGTAAACCGCATGGCCCATACCATAAATAAGACCCGTATGATCAAAGGCTTCTTTATTAACAATCTTGGCAATATACGATGCTACTTCGTCTTCGTTTTCCCAGTCAGAAACGTTTTCTTTGATTTCCTTCTGCATTGCCAGCACCTGATGATTTGCACCACCATGCTTGGATCCCTTCAAAGAACCAATAGCACCTGCATAAGCAGAGTAAGGATCGGTATCGGACGAAGACAGAACACGACAGGTGAACGTGGAGTTATTACCACCACCATGTTCAGCGTGCAAGCACATCATAATATCGAGCATACGCGCTTCTTCTGCGGTGTAATGGCGATCGGGACGCAACATGGAAAGAATGGTTTCTGCGGTAGATTCGCCAGGAACAAAACGATGCATAATCATAGACTGACCGTTGAATGCAGCCTGCTTTGCGTAGTAAGCAAGCACCATAATGCGCGGCAAACGCGAAATAAGCGTAACTGCTGTAGAAATTTCATGCTCATAGCTGCGATCTTCAGCTTTGGGGTCGTCTGCGTAAAGCACCAACACCGAACGAGCAAGCAAGTTCATGATGTCAGGCGAAGGGGTACCCATAATCTTAGAAGCGGTAAAGCCATCAGGCAGTTCGCGATGGGCATCCAAGCGAGAAATGAAGAAATCCAACTGGTCTTGCGTGGGTAAATCTCCCATGAGCAATAGGTAGGCAATCTCCTCATAGCGGAAACGCTTGTCTTCATCGCCACCTAGCAAATCATAGAGATCGTATCCACGAAGTGTCAGCTTTCCTTCATCGGCGATTTTATCGCCTTCACTCATCATGTAACCATGTACGTTAGAAATATTCGTAATACCCGCAATTACACCAGAGCCATCGCTATTGCGAAGACCACGTTTGACGGGATAGCGCTCGTACAATTCTGGATCGACGGAATTTACTTTAGTGATGTTGTCGTACAAGGAAAGCTTACGTTCTTCCATGAAAATTCCTTTCGGCGCGACTCTTGCGTCTTTCGATACGGCACCCATGTTTCTGGGTAATCCTGCCCCGTCTTTTCAGCGTGTTTACTTACGAGTTTGCGCGCTGGCCGTACAAACCTGCCGACGCACCAATTGCAAGTTCAATCAATTACAAACTTTACCGATTACTAACTTTGCTAATTGCCTAATTACGAGATTTACCAAGACCCAATTCTACACCGAACTAAAGCGATAAGGTTTCGCATGTGTTTCGATATAGAGACGAACGGTAGCTTGCAATCAAATTGTTACTCAAACAGCCCCGCTCCGAACCTGCAACTCTTTGTTACTCAACCAGCCCCGCTCCGTATCTGCAACTTTTGCTTCTTCGTATTTTTCACTCGCTTCACCCCACTCAAACACCCGTACCCAAAGCTTACAACTCTTGCGGCTAAGTTCACTTTGTATTCGGCTCCCGTGATACACTTACTTATTAGGGGAAATAACTAAGTACATCTTAGTAGGGGCAGTATGAGTCAGGAGAAATCCATGAACTGGCAACAGGACTATGAACGTAAACAAATCACGCTTGATCAGGTTTTCGAGCAACATTTAACCGGTAGAACCAGCGCTGGTCAAAATCAGAAAATATATATGGGCGGTCTTCATGTACCTACCACTATTATCAATGAGCTCCTTGCGCGCATAAAAAGCGGCAACCTTGTTGGCATAGACATGTATGGCAACTACATGAATGGAGATATTACCTTCGCTGATATGGAGGTAACTCCCGATCAGTTTCGCTACCACACCTATTTCGCAGGACCCAATGAGCGCACGGGATTTGCCAATGGATCCCAATGTGTAACGCATATTCCCGTTCATTTTTCTGACACTAATCGCATGCTGGAAGAAATTGGTCTTGACTATGCGGTAGTTCAGATGACTCCACCTAACGATCAGGGATATTGCAACATTGGTCCTCTTGGATTCGAACAGGGAGCACTACGCGGCGCCAAGCACATCATCGCCCAAATTAACACGCGTCTACCCCGCGTGTTTGGCGATTCCCACAACTACCACGTTAATGATATTGACGCCTTCTTTGTGCAAGACGAACTTCTTGAAGATATCGTAACGCCCGCACCTACCCCTGAAGAGGTAAAGGTTGCCGAACTTATTGTTGATCGTGTAAACGATGGCGACTGCATCCAGTTAGGCATTGGCGGCATCATTAACGCTATTGCCGCAGGTTTGGATTGCAAGCAGCACCTTGGCGTATTCACCGAAATGTTTTCCGATGCGTTTGTACAATTGCAAATGAAAGGTGTCATCGACAATTCGCGCAAGAATTATATGCCTGGCGTTTCTGTTGGTGGTTACTCTACGGGCACTCAGCGTTTGTACGACTTTATTAACGACAACCCTGATATGTATTACTGCTCATACGAAACCGTCTGCAATCCCGTTAATATCGCGCAAAACGATAACCTGGTTTCGGTAAACACCGCAGTAAGCATTGATCTTACGGGGCAGGTTTGCGCAGAAAGCATTGGTCCGCGTCAATACTCTGCAAGCGGCGGTCAATTCGACTTTGTACGTGGTGTAAAGAATTCCAAAAATGGACGCGGTTTTATTGCGGTTACCAGCGTTGCTCATACCAAAAAGGGCGATGTTTCCAAGATTGTTCCAACGCTGACTCCTGGTAGCGCCATCACTTCGCTGCGTAACGACTTACAATATGTTGTTACCGAATATGGCATAGCCGATCTTCGTTGGGCTGATATCCCCACCCGAGCGCAGCGCTTGATCAACATCGCGCATCCCGATTTCCGTGATGAACTTACCCATGAGGCAAAGAAGCTCGGTATTTTGTACTAAGCTCGTACTTTCTGCAACACGATAGTATCTTCAGATTTTTCTATGAGATGGTGCACATACTTTTGTGCACCATCATGTTTTATGCTGCTAGTTTTTACGACGAAGGCGCGAACGAAGCGATCCACCCATACGGCTTTCTGGCTGCAAAATCATAAAAGCAGCAATAACGGAAACTACCGCAAGCAAAGCGCCAATTGGGCCAGACCATGCAAAGCCTAGATTCGTAGCCACAACACCGCCCATAAAAGAACCAGTCGCAATACCAATATCGGACGAGGTTGGCATAACGGCAGATGCCAGCGTTAAAGCGCGAGGATAGTCCTTTGCAGATACTTGCAGCAGATACGACTGTAAAGGCGCATTCATGTGGTAAATAAACACGCCCGTTAGTACCACATTAATAATGCATAAGATGGTATTGCCCGAAGCCAGGCTTAATCCCAAAAGCGCCAGGACTACCGCCTGCAAGGCAAACATCAAAGGTAACTTACCTAAACCATAGCGCTGTGCGAGCGATCCACTGCCCAAGTTGGACACAATCGTGGCGCCACCATAGAAGAACAACACCAGACTTACCATCCAAACCGAAAGCCCTACTGAATCTTCCAGAATAGGCGTTACATATACGTAGAACACATACGTTGCCGCCATGCCGAAGGCCTTCATAACCAGCACCAAAATGATACGGCGATCTTTCAGGATAACCAGCTGCTCACGCACGCTCGACGAAACGTCAGTGGATCCTGAACGAGGAACCGAAATCAGCAGAAGAACCGTCACCAAAAGCGCCACTGCCTCTACCGCAATAAAGGCAGACTTGATACCGAAGGCATCGGATAAGAGCGTACCAATCGGAGTACCCAAAACGCTAGCAACCGAAAAACCTGCATACACAAAGGAAATAATGCGCGGCGCCTGATCCTGCGGAATGATGTCATTAATGAACGTCATAACCGTAGAAAGCGTCACGCCCGAAACGATTGCGGTACAAATTCGCGCCAACATAAGCACTTCATAGCTAGGCGCCAAAATTGCAAGCAGGTTGCCTATATTGAATACCGCAAGAAAAATAACGAACAGCGGAAAGCGCCTAAATCTGCCCGTCGAAAGCACGATAATTGGCGTCGACACCGCATAGGCCACGGCAAAATAACCCACAAGGTTACCCGCATCTGAAAGAGGAATGTTGTAAATTTCTGCAATATCAGGCGTAATGCCAATAACGATAAATTCAGCAAAGCCTAGAGCAAATCCAACCGTTACCAAAGCAACCGTAGCTAATTTGGTGCGACCAGTACTATATTCCACGAAACCGTCCTTTATTCCTCCATCAAAAACGGCGCCCGTAGCGCCGTCTTAGTTAAAACACACAGTTTCGTTATTTTAATTGTTTTTAATTTAGATGGTTAATTTTGATAATTTTTACGATAAAAAGACCTTCACCAAAGAACGTGCTTCGCTAATTTTGGCGGGATGATCTTTAAAACTCGAAAGCATAATGTGTGAGCGCATCACGCAAATAATCGAAGAGGTTCCCAAAAGGCATTCTTCTTTTAAAGAAAGCTCGGGGATTTTTCTTTTTTCAGGATGCTCTAAGAAAAAAGCATACAACGCTTCCATAATGGCAGGTTGCAGCACTAAAGAGCTCTTATTGCTACGAAAGAAAATTTCTGGAGAATTCAGCATAGCTGCCTTGCGCAAGTCTTTGATTTCTGGCGAAGCATCTTCTGCTGTTAGTCCGTGTTCAATACATCCCGTGATTACATCAACGTAATCAGCGTCGGGATGAGTTTCAATCGCCTTCAAAAACATCTCTTTACTTGGGATGTATGAACGCCCAATAACTGCAGCGCGTTTCGAAGAAAAGTAGTTGAAAAACGTCTTTCGAGAAATTCCTACCTTTTCACACACTTCTTCAACCGTTACTTCTTCGTAGCCCTTCTCTATCACCAAACAAAGAATGGTCTTTTCGATGGCTTGGCGCGTTTGTTCTTTTTTACGCTCGCGCAAACCACAGGGTTGCAAAGGATGTTCTGGTTTTGTTTTCTCTGGTTCCACTGTTTCTTTATTCCTTTTTTTATCGCTTCTTGCGTTGGTTCTTGCTTCTCGTGTTGACGATTTCGCTTTTGGCCTACGCTTTACTTCTTGCGTTGGCACTTATGTCTCTTACGCTAACGCTTTCGCTTCTTACGTCAGCACCTTTACTTTTTGCACAGTCTTCTTTGCCTCTTGCATCTGCGCTTTAACTATTTGCTTAAATGATGATAAATGCGCCACTCACGCTATTTCTTTTAAATTTATACTTACTATATAAATACACTGTGTGTAATATTATCACCTACAAGGCGCAAACCAACAATCTTTCCAAATATTCTTTCAAACAAGAACGGGTTGGATCACTAGTACACAACTAAGAAAGGTCACCTATGGGTTGGGGATTAACCAGCAAACAAAAAGTAACGCTCATTATTTTGATTTTGGGTG
>URMQ01000003.1 GCA_900548955.1 uncultured Eggerthella sp.
AGAACAAAAGATTCGCTGCAAAACACATTTTGGCAATCAAGGTAGAAGTAGGATGCGACGTGGGGACATACGTTAGTTGTCGGAGATGTGATGGCATCTCGCTAAGGGCATAGATAACTCGTTATGCTTACAGCCTGAAGGTAATCACACTCCATAGGTTTTCGGAATTCTATCAACCGAACAAACCATGGAGTTTTTTATTTTCGAAGGTATTTCTTACGAGTTTATTTATGAATCAAGGTGGCACCGCGGGTGATATAAAGCAAAGCTTTCAACCCGTCCTTGAACGTTAAAACGTCAGGGACGGGGTTTTTTTATTGCGCACACCTTGAACAACGCAATAACTCCTCCCTGTTTTAACGGAGCTAGTACCCAAAAGCTACGGCAAAACCGAACAGGAAGGATGCTCATACATGGAGCCCACACTTGAACAAATACGCACGATTGCCAAAGAAGGTGATTACCGTCGTATCCCTGTTAAAAAGGAGCTTTTCGCAGATCATATAACCCCCACTGAAGCATTGCGCGCTCTTCGCGGCGCAAGCCATCACTGCTTTTTGCTTGAAAGCGCAGAAGCCAATGGCGCACGCGGTCGCTATACCTTCCTTGGCTTTGAGCCAACCTTAGAATTTACTTGCTCAGTAGGAAATGCGCGCATCAGAACAAACCTGGGAACAGACAAAGAAACTTGTCAAACGTTCACCCTTGATCACCCCAATAGCGCCATCCGCCGCATTATCGAAGATTATAAAAGCCCCCAACTTGCCGATTTTCCACCCTTTGCGGGCGGTTTGGTTGGATATTTTTCTTTTGACTACTTTGCCTACAGCGAGCCAACCCTTCGCAAGGAACAGCCCACAGAAAAGCAGCTTGCCGAAGAAGACTTCTTAGATGTAGACCTTATGGCATTCGATAGCGTAATCGTATTTGATTCCTATCGCCAAAAAGTAGTGCTTATTATCGGCGTTTATCCTTGCGCGAACCAGGATTTCAGCGCAGGGCGCCTTGATGCCCAGGGCACTTCATCTGACCCTAATACCCAAAACACTGCGCACAACCTTGAAAACCGCGGCAACCTCAATAACTCTGAGACCCTTGGCAACCTTGATGCCCTCGAGCAATCCTATAAGCAGGCAGAAAAAAAGCTCGCCTACATTGAAAACATTCTTTTACAGGGGCCACGTCATACCTTCGAAACGCTCCACCTAGAACACGACTTTGTACCCTCCCTAGACGAGTCGCAATACTGCACCATGATCGAAAAAGCTAAAGATCATATCTATGAAGGCGACATCTTCCAGGTCGTTCTTTCAAACCCCCTTACCGCTCCTGCAACAGGAAGCCTCTTTGATGCCTATCGTGTACTGCGAAGCGAAAATCCTTCGCCCTACATGCTGTATTTCACCAGCGATTCTGTAGAAATCGCAGGAGCATCGCCTGAAACACTCGTGCGCCTGGAAGGCGACCAACTTCAAACCTTCCCCCTTGCAGGCACGCGCCCACGCGGTGCCACCCCAGAAGAAAACAAGCGCATTAAGGAAGAACTTCTTGCCGATGAAAAAGAACTCGCCGAACACAACATGTTGGTCGATCTAGGCCGAAACGATCTTGGACGTGTTTGTTCGCTCGGTTCGGTTCACGTGGATACCTATCTTAATGTGCTGGAATTTTCACGCGTCATGCACATTGGATCCACTGTAAAAGGAACCATCAGCCCCGACAAAGATGCCCTCGATGCCGTTGATGCCGTACTTCCCGCAGGAACTTTATCGGGCGCACCAAAAATTCGCGCCTGCGAAATTATCAACGAACTAGAACCCACGCCCCGAGGCATCTATGGCGGCGCACTTGGGTATCTCGATTTCTCTGGAAATATGGACATCTGCATTGCTATTCGCCTTGCCTACAAAAAGCACAACCAAATCTGCATTCAATCAGGAGCGGGCATCGTTGCCGACAGCGATCCTGCATCAGAATATCGCGAATGCCAAAACAAAGCGGCAGCCGTAATTTCTGCGCTCACCACCGCAAATGGAGGTCTGTAAGATGATTGTTTTAATCGATAACTACGACAGCTTTGTTTATAACCTCTACCAGTTGCTTGGCTCTCTTGATCCCAACGTAGTGGTGTACCGAAACGACACCATCAGTACAGAAAAACTTGCATCTTTAAACCCCAATGCCATCGTACTTTCCCCTGGCCCTGGAAAACCTGCCGACGCAGGAATTTGCGTTGAGGTAGTCCAGTGCCTATCGGGAACAATCCCCCTGCTCGGCGTTTGTCTTGGACATCAAGCAATTTGCGAGGCATTTGGTGCGGTGGTGGGCCACGCAAAACACCTTATGCACGGAAAATCTTCCCCTGCCAATCTAGATACAACTTCACCCCTCTTTAAAGACCTACCCCACACCATATCGGTTGCGCGCTATCACTCGCTTGCGGCAGATAAAGAAACGCTTCCCGCCGACCTTCATGTTATTGCTCACGCACAAGATGAAGTTATGGCGGTAGCTCACCGCCTTCATCCCACCTACGGGGTTCAGTTCCATCCCGAATCAATTTTGACTCCTGACGGAGGGCAGATACTACAAAACTTCTTAGATGTCGCAGCTCAATTTAACACCGCAACTCGGTTCAGCACCACGGCTCGGTTCGGCACCACGGCTCGGTTCGGCACCACGGCTCGGTTCGACACCGCAACTCAATTCAATAGCGAAACGCAATTCAACAATCCAACTCAATCCAACAAAAAGGAGATCTCCCATGATTAAAGAAGCCATCAAAAAAGTAGCCCAAAAGCAAAACCTTCCTTACGAAGAAGCCGAAGCTGTAATGGACGAAATCATGAGCGGAAAAGCCACTCCCGTTCAAATGGCAGCCTATCTAACTGCGCTTGCTATGAAAGGTGAAACTATCGACGAAATCACTGCTTCAGCAGCAGGTATGCGCGCTCATTGCGTAAAGCTTCTCCACGAAGTGGATGCCCTTGAAATCGTGGGCACGGGCGGCGATGGATCGAATTCGTTCAACATTTCCACCACTGCTTCGCTTGTTATTGCAGCAGCAGGAGTTCCCGTTGCAAAGCATGGCAACCGTGCCGCTTCATCTAAATGTGGTGCCGCTGATGTTTTGGAAGAGCTTGGAGTAAAAATTGACATTACTCCTGAACGAAGCGCTGAGCTTCTGCAAAAGATTAATATCTGTTTTCTGTTCGCACAGAACTATCACATCGCCATGAAATACGTTGCACCCGTTCGCAAAGAGCTGGGAATCCGCACCGTGTTTAATATCTTGGGCCCCTTAAGCAACCCCGCAGGCGCAAACATGGAACTAATGGGGGTCTACGACCAGGAATTAGTGGAACCGCTTGCGCAGGTAATGATGAAACTGGGTGTTCGCCGCGGCATGGTGGTCTACGGCCAGGACAGCCTTGATGAAATTTCCATGGCAGGTCCCACCAGCGTTTGTGAAATTAAAGATGGCTGGTTCCAATCCTATGAAATAACCCCAGAACAGTTCGGGTATGAGCGCTGCGCAAAACAGGATTTGGTTGGCGGAACGCCCGATGTTAATGCCGCTATTACCCGAGCCATTATTAATGGCGAAGATCGCGGACCAAAACGCTGCGCTGTTTGCCTGAACGCAGGAGCTGCACTCTATATCACAGGAGCCGCAGAAACCATGGAAGCAGGCGTTCGCCTTGCTGAACAAATTATTGATGCAGGCAAAGCCGCAGCAAAGCTTGAAGAATTTATTCAGGAGACCAACCGATGAGCAATCACGTACACACCAACCACGACAACATACTTCAACGCATTGCAGAAAAAACGCGCCAACGCATCGAATACGAACGAACCCTTATCTGCGATGAGGCTTTAATCAAACAAGCGCATGCTCGTGCAAACGAAGAATTGAGCCAAGGACCTTTCGCGTTCCCCTTTGAGCAGGCACTTGCTCAATGCGGCACATCCTTTATTTGCGAGGTGAAAAAAGCCTCCCCTTCTAAGGGAGTTATAGCTAAAGAGTTTCCGTATCAAGACATCGCTAAAGCCTACGAAAGCAGTGGTGCTGCTGCCATATCGTGCTTAACGGAGCCCTACTTTTTCTTGGGATCAAACGAGTATTTAAAAGCCATCGCCGCAAACGTTTCTATCCCCGTTCTGCGAAAAGACTTCACGGTGGATGCGCGCATGATCTACGAAGTAAAAGTATTAGGCGCAAGCGCAGTGTTGCTTATCTGTTCGATTCTTAACGATGAAGAACTCAGCGAATATGTACATCTTGCACACGCCTTGGGGCTTTCTGCGTTGGTAGAAGCCCATGACGCTGACGAAATTGACCGCGCCCTTGCTGCAGGCGCCCGCATTATTGGAGTAAACAATCGTAACCTGGCAACGTTTGAGGTAGACACCACCAATAGCCTGCGTTTACGCAAGCGTGCTAAAGATGTTTTGTTTGTTTCAGAAAGCGGAATTAAAACGCGCGAAGATGTTGCGCAACTTGAAAGCATTGGCGTAGATGCCGTTCTTATTGGCGAAACACTTATGCGCAGCACCAACAAAGCTAAAACCCTTAGCATTCTTCGTGGTGATTGCCCCAGCGACACCGCCCACGATGCCGAACCAAACACTGCAGCATCTTCCGCAAACACGCAAACCACCTGCTCTGATTATCTTCGCAACGCATCACCTACTACCGAGCGCACCTATATCAAAACCTGCGGCATGACACGACTTGAAGACATTGCTGCAGTAAATGAAGCGCATCCCGATATGTGCGGCTTCATTATTGATTTTCCGAAGAGCAAGCGCAGCGTTAGCGCAGAACAACAGATTGAACTTGCCTCGCGCCTTGATCCAACCATCTGCTCGGTTGGCGTGTTTGTTGACACACCCATCAATCAGATAGTCGCACTTGCACAGATTGGAAGCATTCAAGCAATACAGCTTCATGGCAACGAAGATGAAGACTACATAGCACACCTCCGCAAGCAGTGCACCCTGCCTATTATCAAAGCATTCCAGATTAAAACCACCAATGATCTTGCCAAAGCTGAAGCATCGAGTGCCGATATGGTTTTGCTCGACAGCGGACAAGGCAGCGGTAAGTCCTTCGATTGGTCTTTACTTAAAACCTTTACCCGCCCCTACCTTTTAGCGGGCGGCTTAAATCCGCAAACCATTCCCAAAGCACTCAACAACCTCAATCCCTGGGGAGTAGATCTAAGCAGTGGACTGGAAACTAACGGGCTAAAAGATCGCGAAAAAATACAATGCGCCACCGCAATCGTGCATCAAACCACGGCAACCGCGCACCACACTGCCACAGTCGCAGGCCTGGCAACCACAAACGCACCCCAAACCACCTCAAACACCAACCCTACCGAATCTAAGGAGCAACACATGACCACACAGAACACCAGCAAAGGACGTTTCGGCATTCACGGCGGCCAGTACATTCCTGAAACATTAATGAATGCCATCATTGAACTTGATGAAGCCTACACTCATTTCAAAGATGACCCCGAATTCAAAGCAGAGCTCCAAAAGCTTTTAAATGATTACGCAGGTCGCCCATCGCGTCTGTACTATGCGCGCCGCATGAGCGAAGACTTAGGTGGAGCAAAAATCTACCTCAAGCGCGAAGACCTTAACCACACAGGCGCTCATAAAATCAACAACGTATTGGGTCAGGCACTTCTGGCAAAAAAGATGGGCAAAACCCGCCTGATTGCCGAAACTGGAGCTGGACAGCACGGTGTTGCCACCGCTACCGCCGCAGCCTTACTTGATATGGAATGCGTGGTGTTTATGGGTCGCGAAGACACCGAACGTCAAGCGCTCAACGTTTACAAAATGCGCCTGCTGGGTGCCGAAGTACACCCTGTCGATAGTGGCACAGGCACGCTTAAAGATGCAGTAAGCGAAACCTTCCGCGAATGGACCAACCGCATTGACGACACTCACTATTGCCTTGGCTCCTGCATGGGTCCCCATCCCTTCCCTACTATCGTGCGCGATTTCCAGGCTGTTATCTCGTCAGAGATTAAAGAACAGATGTTGGAACTTGAAGGAAAGCTTCCCGATGTAGTGATGGCGTGCGTAGGCGGCGGATCTAATGCTATTGGATCGTTTTATCACTTCATCAACGACCCTGAGGTACGCCTTATTGGTTGCGAAGCAGCAGGCCGCGGCATTGATACCTTTGAAACTGCCGCTACCATCGCCACAGGAAAGCTAGGAATATTCCATGGTATGAAAAGCTATTTCTGTCAGGACGAACACGGACAAATTGCCCCCGTGTATTCTATTTCCGCTGGTCTTGACTATCCCGGCATTGGCCCTGAACATGCCGCACTTCACGATGCAGGACGTGCCGAATACGTAGCCATCACCGACGATGAAGCCGTTGACGCTTTCGAATACCTCTCCCGTACTGAAGGTATTATTCCTGCTATTGAAAGTGCCCACGCGGTTGCCTATGCGCGCAAACTTGCTCCAACCATGAACCCCGATCAAACCATCGTTATTACGCTTTCAGGTCGCGGCGACAAAGACTGCGCAGCTATTGCACGCTACCGTGGCGAAGAAATTCACGAATAGCGCAAGCAAACAAACGAACTCACATTAAACCAAACTAACCCCAGCAAGACTACACAAGAACTTTTCTGAAATGAACAACTCCTAAGGAGATACAACATGAGCAACATAGCCCGCGCTTTTGAAAACGGCAAAGCATTTATTCCCTTTATAACCTGCGGCGACCCAGATCTAGAAACCACCGAACAGCTAATCTACGCCATGGAACGCGCAGGAGCTGATCTCATCGAACTGGGTATTCCGTTTTCAGACCCTACCGCCGAAGGACCCGTTATCCAAGAAGCCAATATTCGATCCCTTTCAGCTGGCACCACCACCGATAAGGTGTTTGATCTGGTACGTCGCGTAAGGAAAACCACTCAAATACCTTTGGTATTTATGACGTACGCCAACGTAATTTTCTCCTACGGCATTGACCAGTTTGCAAAAACAGCTGCTGAAGCAGGTGTTGATGGCATTATCCTGCCCGATGTTCCCTTCGAAGAAGCCGACGAATTTGACGCGCCGTTTACCGCCGTGGGAGTTGATCGCATTTCTATGATTGCCCCCACTTCCCACGAACGTATTGCAGCTATCGCCAAGAAGGCTCACGGATTTGTGTACTGCGTTTCTTCTTTGGGTGTAACTGGGGTGCGCTCCAACATCACCACCGATATTGGGGCTATGGTAGCGCTCGTAAAAGAACAGCAAGACATTCCCTGCGCGGTAGGTTTTGGTATTTCCACCCCAGAACAAGCCCGCACCATGGCTGCACAAAGCGATGGCGCTATTGTGGGCAGTGCCATTGTGAAGCTTTGTGCGCAATACGGAAAAGACTGTGTACCTTATGTTGAAGAATACGTACGTTCCATGAAAGAGGCGGTAATGCAGGCGTAACAAACCCCCAAGGCATTTGTTACAATATAGGCACCCTAAAAACTGTTCGCATAAACGAACAGAACTATACCCGCCCCTAGTCTTGTATCATAGTGGGTAGCAATACCTGCTGACGTACATTTTAAAGGACTTTCTGTGGAGTACATGACCGTAAAAGAAGCAGCCAAACGCTGGAAGGTTTCCGAGCGTTTAGTGCAGCGCCTTTGTGCTGAAGAACGCATCGAAGGCGCTGTGAAGTTTGGTCGTTCTTGGAAGATCCCCCTAAGCACAAAAAAGCCGCTTGACCCTCGCCGCGATGATGGCACACCCACAACCACACATCCTTCCCGCCGTACCCGAGAGAGTCATACGAATCTTATGCCGCTTATGAACACCGCCTTTGAGCCAGGTCATGCAAAAGAATTTATACAATCTCTTGAAGAAGGGCCTCGCAAAGATATAGCCGCTACTGAATATGCTTACTTTTCAGGCAACGCGCAGGAAGCAGATCGTATTGCAAGCGCTTATTTAGAGCACCACGATTCTGAAATCAAACTTTCCGCCTGCCTTATTTGTACTTATGCCAATTTGCCGCTTGGACGCATTACCAAAGCTCAGCAAGCGCTAACCATAGCGCGTGATGCCCTTGTTCAAGCATCTACTACAACCCCCCCCCACCAGCTTCGCGCGGCTGAAGCATTTATCGCACAAACCGCAAGCACGCTTCTCCATCTGCCAGCACCAACCAATTCACCCAACGCGAAAGAAGTATTGCCCTTGCTTCCGCCAGGACTGAGAAGCTTTGCCTTTTATGTTCAAGCACATGCGGTTTATCTTGAAGGAGATTACGCCCGCAGCCTTGGCATAGCAGAAACCGCACTATTAGGTATGGAAGACCTCTACCCTATTCCTGCAATCTATTTGCATTTGGTAGCGGTAATGGACTTAATGAGCCTGCGTCGCACCGATGAAGCACATGTTCATTTATTGGAGGCGTGGGATTTGGCGTGTCCTGACGATTTAATTGAAGGATTTGGTGAACATCATGGGCTCTTGGGCGGCATGCTAGAAGCGGTAATCAAACCTGCTTGGCCCGAAGATTTTAAGCGCATTATTGCTATTACCTACCGCTTTTCTGCTGGCTGGCGCCGCATCCATAACCCCACCACGGGAGATGATGTTGCCGACAATCTAACTACCACTGAATTTGCCGCTTCTATGCTTGCAGCGCGTGGATGGACAAACCAGGAAATTGTCGATCACATGGGTGTTTCAATCAATACTGTAAAAAGCTATATTTCCTCATCGCTCCAAAAGTTGCACCTTACCCGTCGACAAGATTTGAAAAAGCATATGCTGGCATAAACAAATATCCTTATCAGGAGTTTTATACCCAATTTTGTCCTCGAACAGATGATGTGCATCAACCGTTTGTCACGTAGAGTTGAGAAATAAAATCTTTGCTTTACTTCATGACTAAAGGGTTTTGATATGGCTATCAGAAAACATCTTTCCGCACTTGCAATTTGCTTCCTGACTGTATTTGCGCTGGGAGGCCTGCTCCCCGCCACGGCGCTGGCGACTGCGCCCAACGGACAGGTGATCTATGTCGGCAACGTAGATGTGACAAGTGGCGGCTACTGGACAACGGACGACAACGGACACGTCACCGCCTACTCTGGCGACGGCACGCCGACGGACAACTATATCCATTACGACACGGCCAACAATACCCTGACCCTACACAACGCCACTATTAAAGAGAGTGTGCCTTCTGATACCAGCACTTATGTCGAGGACGCGGCCATTGGCGTGTTCAATCAGAACGGCGCTGCGGAGTTGACCATACAACTGGAGGGCACCAATACAATCGCAGAGGTCAGAGCGGGGATTTATGTGTTGGCGAGCTCCGTTTCTGACAGCAACGCCAGCCTGACCATCATGGGTAGCGGCAGTCTGGATACCAGCGGCAGCCAGAGCGGAATCCAAGTTCATAGCAACAGCAGCAATGCCACCCTGACTATCCAGAACGCCGATGTCACGGCTAACGGAGGTATATACGGCTATGGTGTTAATGTGATATCCCACAGTAGTTCGACCGCCTCGCTGACTGTGGAGGGCAGCAGCCTGATTGCCAGTGGGTCTTCAGGGATTCTATATGATTCTAGTGGCAATGATTCCGTGCCTAACACAGTTAATTTAACCATCAGCAACAGTGCCCTCGTGGACGCAAGAGGCGGTGGAATCGGTGCCGGAAGTATTACAAACCTCAGTGAAGTATCACCTACTGATAGCAGTGTTGGCATCGTCTTTGACGGCGACGAAGGCACCGTGTACGGCGATGTGACCTTGCAGGAGGATTTGACCATCGGCGAGGGTGAGAGCCTGACATTGGATCATGAGGCAAGCCTGGATGCGAATGGCCACAACGTGATCGTGGACGGCGGCACACTGGACGAAGGGATAAAGAACAACCTGGGCGACAGTGTGAAGTATACGCCGACAATTACAACAACAAGCCTACCAAACGGTACTGCAGAGGCAGCGTACAGCACAACTCTTTTGGCAGATGGTACGGCTCCGATTACATGGAGCGTCACCAGCGGTTCCCTGACGGAAGGCTTGAGCCTGGACGAAAGCATCGGCGAGATAATCGGCACCCCCACCGCGGAGGGCTCGAGCACCTTTACCGTGAAAGCCGAAAACAGTTACGGCAGTGACAGCAAGGAATTGAACATTACGATCAACGAACCCGCCTCGGTTTCGGTTATCGGCGTGTCGTTGGATCGAAACACCTTGACCTTGACCGAGGATGACACCACCCAACTTACCGCCACGGTGGAGCCGACTAACGCCACCAACAAAGACGTAACTTGGAGCAGCGATAATGAAGCCGTCGCCATGGTGGACGCAAACGGCAACGTCGCCGCCGTAAGCGCAGGCGCCGCCACCATCACCGTCACCACGGAGGATGGCAGCTTCACAGACACCTGCAAAGTGAGCGTGAAGCATGGCAATATGATTCTTACTCCACAAAAGGATGCTACCTGTACGGCTCAAGGTAAGTTAGCTTACTATACCTGCGAAACCTGCGGAAAGATTTTCAGTGACGCTGAGGGCAAAACTGAGATTAGCTCGGCAGATACTGTAATTCCTACTACCAGCCACAACTATAAAGATGGCAAATGCACGGTTTGCGGAGATACTGATCCGAACTATCAGGAACCAACTAGCCCTGCCAAAGATGAACCAGCTGCTGAAGACAGCGCCAAGAACACCAAAGATAAATCGGCAACTAAGTCGAGCACTCCCCAAACAAGCGATGCTCTATTTGGCTATATAGTTTTCTTTGCAGCGCTCATCGTTCTTGCTTCAATCGTAAGCGTAGTAGCCTACAGGAAACTCCACACAGTACAAGCGAAACATAGCAGCTCAAACAAACACTAATGCAAAAACATTAAGCCCTATCTCACAAATATTGAGAGATAGGGCTTAAATCTTATCTTGATTAGCTATCTTATCAGGCGATACTTGTTTTTTTCAAATGATTTGTCGGTTGATTTTCAAATGTTTCATCAGTTGATTTTCAAATGAAAGCTGCCATAGACTCGAAATTTCCCAGTCCAAGAAATAACCCGCAACAAACACCCTGATCATTTGCTACGTAACACTTATACAAACAACTCTACTTCACCTAGTAAGAACTTCTCTATACTGCATCCCGCCGAACCAACAACAATTGAATGTGCGTCAGGGTTTTCAACAAGGAGTCTTGTCATGCCTTTCGTAGACTTTACTCTGCCGCTTTTCACCTCAATAGCAGTTACCGCTTCTTTGTCCGCTATTACAAAATCCACTTCATCGCTTCCATCGCGCCACCAAAATACCGAAAATCCTTCTGCTGTTGCTCGATTAATCAAATAAGCCCCCACAGCGCTTTCAATAAGATGCCCCTTTAAAGTCGCATCCGTCAGAAGCTTACTGCGCTTTCTGCCAAATTCCGCAACCATCAAAGAAGTGTCGTGTACCATAAGACGTGGTGAGCTTGCTTTTTCACGTATAAGCTTCGAATCGTATTTCTGTAAACCACTCATAAGGCCTGCCTTTGACAAAAGAGACAGGTAATGTGCAACAGTGGCAGCATTGCCTTTATCGTCAAGTTGCCCCAACAATTTACGGTACGAAATCTCTTGACCAGAATACGGAGCTCCCACCTCAAATAAACGGCGCATTAGTTCAGGTTTTCTTACATCGGCAAGTTGCAACACGTCATTAGCTATACTGGGCTCAATTATTGATGAATGCATGTAGGATAGCCATCGGTTTTGCTCATCCTTAAGCATGGCAGCACCGGGATAACCGCCGAAATACAGAAAGTCTTCAAGACTATATCCAAAGGCATCTGCGCACTCCGAATAAGACCAATGAGGTGAGTAAATAAGCTCAAACCTACCCATAAGAGATTCGTTTAATCCATCCTGGATAAGGGAAGCGGATGATCCCGTTAGAACAACCTTTATCTCCATTGCCGTGCGAGTATCTTCATCCCAAAGAGTTTTAACAACAGAAGACCAGCTGCGGACATACTGCACCTCATCAATAACCAAGAGTACAGGCTGTTTTATTGACGCAGCCATATTTCTTGCCTGATACCATTGCGCTCTTACCCAATCCTGCGTTGATTCGTTTTTTGTTGCCTCGGCAAACACGCAAGGACAATCCACCTGTGACACAGCTTGATTTACTGCAGTGGTTTTCCCTGTTTGGCGCGGACCTATAACTATTTGAATAAAGCGCCTTGGTTCTGCAATTCTTTTTTTAATTATTTCAACTATTGAGCGCTGATAAGCCATTTTGATATTCCTATCTCACAAATCTTATTAAAGTATCTCACAAATTTTGTGAGCTGGCTCACAAAATATTATCTCTAGCTCACAAATTTTTACTCATTCTCAGCGCAACAAATGCTCAAGCTAGCGTAAACAAGTGCATAACGAATGCCCTGAGCATTTGGCATATCGAAATTTCTATAATCAAATAATAAAAGCCGCTCATATCGAGCGGCTTTTAAAACCTCGCCTATATAATCCAAAAAAAATAGCAATAGTACTTTTATTTTGCACTCAGGCGCTCGCAATCTTATCAATAAACCTATTGGCCCATTCAATTGCCTCATCACCATCCTGCATCACATTGAGTCCATTTGCGCGCTCGGAGTACAACCTATCCCATCCTTCACTTTTAATAACCTTAGATGGCCACGACTGGGAGCGCCTATACGAAAAAAGCCTCTTGCATGTTTCGTTGATCTTAGCGAAATCAAGACTTGCACCTGCCGCGATAATCTGCAGGTCAACGAGATCGTGAGCACGCATACTATGTAGTTCAGTAAGAGCATGAAGCTTCTGCGCGACCTGGTGATGAAGAGACATAAGCGGAACAGGGTCGGGCTGAGAGAGACCGATCATTTCAAAAAGCTCAGCAACAGCCGAAGCAAGTCCCATCTCCGCCTCGTCGGCATCCCCAATTTCGTCATGACCAATCTCAAGCGAAACGGTAAGCCAAGATTTACCCAAATACGAGAGCTTGATATCAAAGGGCCGCATCACGTATTGCGAAGGTACCCCTTTTGGCTTCGCGGGTTTGCGTTCCACTATTTTTCCAGTAAAGCCATGCCATCCCTTCGCAAGGCGTTCATCTAGTTTGCTTATGTATTCCTCTAATGTGCTTTTCCTTGCAACGTCGAGATCGGTGGTGAATCTCGTATTGGTATCGCCAAAACGCAACTTCAGTGCACTTCCGCCCTTAACAACACCGTCAGGAAGCATCTGCCCTACAATTGTGTTAGCGATCACTGTTTTTACTCTAACGTACCCCGCATCAAGACCTGCAACACGACGGATTGCCTCATCAAGATTCCTTCTACTGTTTGGAATTTTTATCACTTTTCCCTCAATTCTTCGAGGAGACTTTTTTCTTCCGTCACTCGTATAAGACCTTGATCACGTGCGTTTCTTACAGCACTAACAAGACGTTCAGACATCATTGTCTCCTTGCAGGAACGAATAGCCGAAGAGATGCTTTGCGACGGAATGCCCTCATAAACCGTCACTTCATCGCACGCCTTTCCCTTTACTAAACGAATTGTTTTAGGCAAGCATCTTCGAACACGTCGCGTAGTAGCAACATCTATCCTCGAAGGATCAGTTGGCGCAAGCCCATGCATTGCTATAACCGATTCGCCAAACAGATAGGCGCCATCTCCCACAAGCGCAACCGCAATGGCGTATGGATCGTACTCAGTCGGCACCCAATATCGCACTTGATAAATCCCATGTCCAAGTCTCATAAGTCTTCCGTTTTTTACATAACGGGTAAGATCTTTATTAGTTGCACCGATTTCGTTCGCTTGGGTAGTTGTTATGATGCCATAGTTATCAGCAGCAATTTCGTATATATCGTCAAAGTAAGTCATGACGAAATATTACCATATTTGGTAATAAATTGACACATCAATTGATCATAACTATTACACTTTGCTATTCGGTTTTAATTAAAGTTTACACAGCTTCGGAATTTCTGCGCTCAAAATAAAAAAATGCGCTGCCCGATATTTCGAGCAGCGCCTTAATACGAAACTCTTTATGATTTTATTAGCGACCCTTTGCCATATCCAGGACAAACGCAACCACTTTACTTCTATTAACGACCCTTTGCCATCTTTGCAGCAATTTCTTCTGGGGAAAGCTGCGTCTCCTCGAAGATACTATCGGAATCCAAGCCAAACGCGGTATGCAAACAACGAACCGCCGTCTGTACCTGGCTACCCTCAACCACAACAGAAATACGGATGGGGCTGGTGGAAATCATCATGATGTTGACGTTGTTTTCTGCCAACGCCGCAAAAGCCTTAGCAGCAACACCTGGACTTGACTTCATGCCCGTGCCAACCAACGAAACCTTAGCAATGTTGTCGTCCATTAAAGAAGTAGCACCAAACTGCTGAGTAATGCGTTCAACTGCAGATAAGGCCTGTTCTTTCTGAGAGCCAGGGAATGTAAAGGAAATGTTGGCCTTGCCATCGTTGGTAACGTTTTGGATGATCATATCAACCGAAACATCGCTGGATGCCAGAATAGAAAATACGCGTGCTGCAATTCCCAACTCATCAGGAAGACCGCGAAGCGTAATTTTCATCTCGGATGTATCGTGTGCAATACCAGAAATAACTGCCTGCTCCATGGAAGGAACAACCTCCTTGATAAGTGTGCCTTCTTCGTCAGAGAAAGCAGAACGGGAATGAATTACCACATTGTATTTACGCGCGAACTCCACCGCACGTGCCTGCAAAACGCCAGCTCCCCCACTTGAAAGCTCAAGCATGTCATCATAAGAGATGCAGCTTAACTTGCGGGCGCGGGGCGCAACGCGAGGGTCTGCCGTATAGATGCCTTCAACATCCGAATAAATCTCGCAAACATCAGCGTCAATACCATAAGCAAGCGCGACCGCCGTCGTGTCGGAGCCACCTCTACCAAGCGTAGTGATGTCGCCGTTTTCAGATACTCCCTGAAAACCAGCAACAACTACGATAGCCCCCGTAGATAAGGCTTTACGGATTTTGTTTGCATCGATATCTTCAATTTTTGCACTAGAAAAATCGTTGTCGGTAGTAATACCTGCTTGCCATCCCGTAAAGCTAACCGCATTGTAGCCAAGCGCCTGAATAGCCATAGCAAGAAGCGACATACTTACCTGCTCGCCTGTAGAAAGCAGCATATCCATTTCACGCTTCGAAGGATGGTCGTTAAGTGCAGCCGCAAGCCCAACCAATTCATCGGTTGTCTTACCCATTGCCGACACAACTGCCACCACATCGTTGCCCTGCTGCTTCATAGCAATAAGGCGTTTTGCTACGTTTTTAATTCTTTCGGGGGAAGCAACTGAAGTGCCACCAAATTTTGAAACTATTAACGACATGGTCTTCTTTCTCACGTGAGAACAATGGATATATAGTACCAAAAACACTTGTCGAAGAGGTTAACTTACTCCTATACGGTATCGCAGGTAGAAGCAGCGGAATAGCAGTCTTTGATTTCCATCCACTCGATACTCTTTTTTGCGTTTTTAGGCCTACCCCTGCAGATTATTGGCAAAAACAACAAACGCCACACCGGTGGAACACCTTGCTGTAAAAGCGATGCGACACGTACTTCGGTACGCGAGTATCGATTGAAAAGCAAGATGCCCGCCAGAGAGGCGTGCAGTGTCATGACGTTTCGTGCATATGTTGCACCGACTGTACAAGTCGGCGCAACTAATTAGGCATACTTAACCATGACCATGTTCATCTTGTTGGCAACCACTTCGCACTGGTCTACGCAATCCTCCATTGCATCCAGCAAACGGGTCCAAACAATAACACGCATGGTATGTGCATGCTCTTCGGTATAGAGCTGACGGATAAGCTTAATGTAGAGCTCATCTGCTTCATCCTCAAGCTTGTTTACCTGATAAATGAGCGACTTAAACTTGTCAGATTTCTTGCAGTTGCGGAAATCCGCCATTGCATTAGAAAGCGCTTCGCAGGAACGAACAATCAGTTTTACAAACTTCTTTGCATCGTCGTGCATAAAATGAATATCGTACATGTAAAAACGCTGGATTATTTCTTCAGTTAAGTCAATTACTTCGTCAAGATTTTCGGCAATGCCGATTACGTCTTCGCGATCAATAGGCGTTACGAAGTCGGTAATCAAGTTTTCGAAAATGCTGTGGCACACCCCATCTGCCTCACGCTCAAGAACATGAGCACGCTCAAGACGAGATTCAATCTGTTCTACTGACTCAAAATCATCAACGATTTCTTTTAAAAGCTTAGCTTCCTTTACCGCGATAGCTGCCTGAGCCTCAAAAGCATCGTAATAGTCGAACTTCTTCTTTTTCTTTTTTAGTTCTTTCTTGGTCAGTTTAGCCATGTAGATCCCCCCTGATGCGCTGAATTTTTCAGCAGATATAGGTCCAGATATAGCCTCGCTAAATAGTTAGCGGTTCTATTATTAAATAATTGTAAACGCTTGTAAGACTTCTTGGGAGATCACCAGTAAAAATTATGATCCTAAATAAAAACAAAAATACTGAATACAAAAGTAATGAATACAAAAGTGCCGATACAAATTACGTATCGGCACTTATTTTTTTAACTGTGGCTATGTATCTCTAGCTATGTAGCTCCAACTATGTAACTCTAACTATGTAGTTCCAACTATGTAGCCCTAACAGAAATACGCAAAAACACGACGCTGTTCATCGGCAATCGTGGTAAGCGAATTATGTCCAGGAAGCACCAGAGTATCGTTGGGCAACTGAGACAAGCGACGAAGCGATGCACGCATCTGTTTATCGTTACCGCCTTCAAAATCCGTCCTACCAATGGATCCGCAGAATAACGTGTCGCCCGAAATCAAAACATTAGCGCCATCAAGGTACTTACCCTTATCAGATTCCAGGAACAAGCAAATGCCGCCTGGAGTATGGCCAGGTGTTGCAAGTACCTTCCAAGCCATGTTGCCAAGCTTTACCGTTTCCTTGTCTTTCAACTGCACGTCAACCTTGCAGGATTCCGCTGGAGGAAAATCTTTTGGTTGGTTTTCAATTACAGGCGTATCAATGGCGGAAGCATATACAGGAGCTCCCGTTTTATCCTTAAGCGCTTTGAGCGCACTCGTATGGTCGGCATGATGATGGGTAACTACAATGGCGTCCACCGAACGGTTGCCTACCATTTTCAAAATGGCATCGGCATCATGAGAAGGATCGACCACAAAAGTAAAATCCCCATCAGAAATTACATAGGTATTGTTAGCAATAGGACCCAATACACTATATTCAATATCCACACAAGCACCGGTGACGCTATATACGCCACGGCTTTTACGCTTAACCTGTACTTTCATAAAACGAATCCCTTCGTAAGTATTTATCCTAGCAAGACATCCTACAAAAGATTCCCGCCTTAATTCTGCCTTAATTTCCGCCTTAATTCCTGCCTTAACAATTGTTCTCTGCGTTATGGTTATGATGCTTTCTGCTGTGCCATGTTACTTTACGCTGCGCTATGCTACTTTCAGCTTTACGAACCAGCCAATCTGTTGCCGAACAAAACACTAACAAATTATTTATTCGACGATCCCGACATCATACGACGAGCATCAAATACTCCTTCAACCGCATTAATCTTAGAAAGAATTCGCTCAATTTTACTAATATCGGAAATCTGGAACAAGAAACGCATTTCTGCCATGCCATCGCGATGTGTTGTCGAAGAAACGTTGAGCATGTTAGCGCCGTATTCAGAAAGAACCGAAGCTACATCAATAAGCAAATTCATGCGGTCAAGCGCCTCAACAATAATCTCCACGTTATAAATTGCATCAGGCACACTATCTTCCCAATGCACTTCAATAATACGTTCAGGATGCTGCTTAAGCTCTACCGCATTCGGGCAGTCATCTCGATGAACCGAAACGCCACGTCCGCGCGTTACAAAACCAATAATCTTGTCGCCAGGAACAGGATTGCAACAACGCGAAAGACGAACCAGCACATCATCGATACCGCGCACCACAACGCCATTCGAAGCATGAGTTTCATGCTTTTTCGGTCGCTTGACACTGGTGAGCATCGGTGGCATCTTGCCCGTTGAAGAAGCAGACATGCCCATCAGAGGCTTTTCAGCATCTTCGGTACCCTTATCCACCAAAATCTTTAGCATGCGGTTTGCCACATGCATGGGGTTTTCTTTGCCCGAACCAATATTAACCAGCATATCGTCGGCGCTCTTGAAGCCCATTGCTTCCGCAACTTGCTTCATGGCACGCATGCTCTGTGCCGATGAAATACCCAAACCATGTTTGCGCATTTCGTGGACCAACTTATCGCGTCCTGTTTGCAAATCATCCGAGCGGCTCATCTTCGAGAAGTATGAGCGAATCTTCGAACGAGCCGAAGGCGTCTTAACAATATTGAGCCAGTCGCGCGAAGGAGTTGCGCTTTTCTGCGTCAAAATTTCAACGCGATCGCCCATCTGCAGCTGATAGCTCAAAGGAACGATTAAACCATTTACCTTAGCGCCAACGCAGTGATGTCCTACCTCAGTATGAATAGCATAGGCAAAGTCCACTGGCGTTGAACCAAAGCGCAAGCTCATAGCCTTACCCTTCGGCGTAAATACAAACACTTCCTTAGGATCAAGGTCGGTCTTTAGAGACTTCAAGAATTCACGAGAATCCTTGGTTTCATCCTGCCAGTCAACCATTTCACGCAGCCAGGCAATTTGCTTATCAAACGCATCATTAGAACCCTTGCCGCCCTTTTCCTTGTAGCGCCAGTGCGCAGCAACACCGTATTCACTCATACGATGCATTTCTTCGGTACGAATTTGTACCTCGAGCGGGCGACCCGTAGGACCAATAACGGTAGTGTGCAAGCTCTGATACATATTGAACTTAGGCATGGCAATATAGTCTTTAAAACGACCAGGCATTGGATGCCACAAACTATGCACCGCGCCCAGAGCCGAATAGCAATCCTTCACGGAAGTGGTAATAATACGCACTGCACTAAGGTCATAAATTTCCGAAAAACCCTTACCGCGTTTGGTCATTTTCTGATAAATGGAATACAAATGCTTGGGACGGCCCATAATTTGTGCCTCTACCCCAATCTTTTCCATTTCCCCATGAAGAATATCAATGATGCTTTCCAGATACTCTTCGCGCTCTTTTCTGGTTTCTGCAACCATGCGAGAAACCTGCTTGAACTTCGTGGGCTCCAAATAGAAGAATGCCAAATCTTCCAATTCCCACTTAATAGAACTAATGCCTAAACGATGAGCAATCGGAGCATAGATTTCTAGGGTTTCGCGCGCCTTAAAAATGCGCCTGTCTTCACGCAAAGCAGAAAGCGTGCGCATATTATGCAGGCGGTCTGCCAGCTTAATTACAACCACGCGAATATCTTTATTCATTGCGATGAGCATCTTACGGAATGTTTCGGCCTGCTCATCGGATAACGTTTCTACAGAAAGCTTGGCAATTTTGGTAACACCATCAACCAAGTTTGCAATAGATTCGCCGAAAAGTTCCGTAACCTGCTGCTTGGTAGCAACCGTGTCTTCCACAGTATCGTGCAGCAGTGCTGCACACAACGTTTCAACATCCATGTGCAAGTCTGCCAAAATAATAGCAACTTCAACAGGATGAATTACAAATGCTTCGCCCGATTTGCGCTTCTGGCCGGCATGCATTTCATCGGCAAAACGAAATGCCTTTTCCAGCAAGGCACGGTCGTCGTCATCCAAATACGAAGAGGTTAGACGTTCCAATTCCAAAAAACGTTCTTTCGGGTCGGAACCAACAGGAGCAGAAGTGGACGATTTAATGGTGGGATCAACAGCGGATGGTACCAAGCCCACTTGGTGAACATAAGAAGAATGCGCCATGATCTACCTCCCCTCTCCGTCAGTATCAAACGGAAGTAAGGGGTGCCTAATGCGGTCTTGCAATTGATCCGCAGAACTCCCCAGCACCCAGTCTTTAAATGTCATGAATGAATCAAATTCGTCTAAACCTTCACTATACTGCACACTATCGCTCAGTTCAACTTTTCCTTTATAGTCTACGACATATATAAAACGCTTGGCAGAAGAACTCGCAGAAGAATCCCGCGAATCCTGCTTTCTATCTTCGGTTTTAGTTTCAACCAAGCCCAACTCTTCAAATACCGAAACACCAAGAGTTACTTGTTCGGGCGTTACTGTTGTGCCAAACAAACGCGTTGCACGCCGCGCCACATCTTCGGCGTCCAATTCGAAAAACGATTGCCGCGATGTCTGCTGAAGTGCGCGCAATCCTCTATAAATTTGTGCCATTTCATCATGGTCAGGAGCAATTCTGTGCAAAAGTGCCGTATTCAGATGAACATCCGCTTTACCGAAAAGCAAATGAATCTGCGCTTCGTTGCCATCGCGCCCCGCGCGACCACTCATCTGATTAAATTCAACTTCACTAAAGGGCAGGTGATACAGCACTACATGACGAACCCCTGGGATATCCACCCCTTCCCCAAAGGCAGACGTTGCTACCAGCACTTGCAAGCCACCTTCACGGAACAGCGTTTCAACACGCTCACGTTCTGCACGAGAAAGCCCTGCATTATAAAAACCAATCAAGGATGCAATATGGGGTTCCTGTTTGCGAAGACGGCGAACCAGCGCCACGGTTTCCATACGGGAATTGACATAGATAAGCGTTTTTTCACCCTGCGCAACTAAACTTGCCAAATAGCGTTCACGTTTTTTACTGTTGCGCTGGTCAATTACCTGCAAATTTGAACGCTCGGTATTATCAAACACCATATCATCCAAGCCAAAAGCGTGACGAATGTCTTCTGCAATGGCGTCATCAGCCGTAGCGGTAAGCGCAAGCACCTGCGGATTACCTAATCTGCAAATTGCATTCCCTAGTCGGGTGTAAGAAGGACGAAAACCTGCCTTAGAGGTGCCCACATGATGCGCTTCGTCAATAACCACAAAACCTATTGTGGATACTTGCGCTAATTCATTAGCATGAATATCCAAGTATTCAGGCGTGGTTAAAACAATATCAAGTTTCCCTGCCGCTAAATCTTGCATCACTCGAGCGCGCTCGGGTGTATCCGTCGCACCCGTAAGCGTGCCAATTGTTAAGCCGAATGAACCCAAGGTTCGCTCTAAATGAAAAGCCTGGTCTGCCACAAGCGCGCGAAGTGGATACACAAACAAGCTTGTCTTCTGTTTTGCGAGTGCCAATTCTGCAGCATGAATATAGAAAATAAGCGACTTTCCACGCCCGGTGCCCATAACCGTAAACACCGAATGTCCCGCATCTAATAGGTCAAGCGCCTGCTGTTGAGCAGCGTGCAAGTTCCCTTCACCAAGAAATGCTTGAATTAAATCCTGTCTGAAGCCCGCAGGATTAGACTGCGCCCGTTCTTCCCACATCAAGCGATCAGATTCCGGGCTTTCCCATTCGGGAACATCGCGCATATCACGCTCCGCCATACCAGCAGCAATAAGGCCAGTTACGAAGTTTTTATCTTTGTCTTCTAGGCACGCCTCAAGTGCCGCACATGGCGAAACAGGCTTTAAGGAAGACACTACCGCCTTAACCGAACGGCGCCCCTTCCACGTATCTATCTGTAATTCGAAAACCGCATCCAACGCACAGCCGCAATTCAGCAGCGCTGCCACATCGGAGCAATGAAACATTATGCAATTAAGCGAGTGCATGCCATCAGTTAGCGTGCAAGAAAGATGATTCTTATCCGCGCCAACAGCACGACCACCTGCCATCATTACCCCATGAGCCAAAAAATGGGGACTCGAATTTTCCTGGCCAAACGGCGCCAATAAATCAAGCTTTTCTACATTTGCCAGGGTAAGTTCGCTCAAATCCACCGAGGCATCCACATCAATACGAGGAATGAAATCTTCTGGCGGTAGCGCATCCATATACGCGCACAATCGCTCAGTGAATTCCGGGATTTTATCTGCTTTAAGCGTTACGCCAACTGCGGCATGGTGCCCACCAAAGCGCACCAAAATGTCTTGGCAGCTGGTTACCGCTTGGAATAAGTTCACCTGACCAACACTACGGCCAGACCCATGCGCTTCGTCTCCTTCAATAGTAAACAGCAAGGTAGGAACACCATAGCGGTTTGCCAAGCGCGATGCCACAATACCCTTCACGCCCTCATGCCAGCCCTCGCCAGCAACCACCAAAGCACGCTGTCCCTTAAACACCTGTTCTGCCTGCTCAGAAGCAACTTCAGCTAATTCTGCCTCAATGGTTCTACGGCGTGTATTAGTGTCTTCTAATTCGGATGCCAAATGAGCAGAATCAGCAAAATCATCACTCAACAACAAATCTAGCGCCAGCTGAGCATTACCCATACGTCCAGCCGCATTCAAACGTGGCACCAAAGTAAAGCTTAAATTTGAAGAGGTAACTGGCTTATCTGCAAAGCCTGATTCGCCTAAAAGCGCCGCAATGCAAGGCCTTGGGTTTTCGTTTATCATGCGCAAGCCTTCGCTTACCAAAGCACGGTTCTGCTCGCGCATAGGCATAAGGTCGGCAACGGTACCTAATGTAGCTAGGTCTATAAGTTCACGCCATAAATTTGGCTTTCCAAAACGCGAACCAACCGCCTGCATCACCTTTAGCGCAACGCCTGCTCCAGCCAGGATAGCACTAGGATTATCACTGCATTTCGGATCCACTACCGGCACACCAACAGGAACCAAATCTGCTGGTTCATGGTGGTCGGTAATAACCACATCTATCCCATGCTCTAAGAGCAGCTGCACTTCTCGTTTTGCGGCAATACCGTTGTCAACCGTAACTACCAGCTGCGGATTATAGGTAGCTACTCGTTCTATAGAAGCATCCGACAATCCGTAACCTTCTTCAAAACGCAACGGAATAAAAGGAGTTACCCGCCCACCGCAAGCACGAAGTCCGCGTGTCATAAGTGTAGTTGCGGAAACACCATCTAAGTCAAAGTCGCCATATACTAAGATATGCTCTTCGGCACGTATTGCCTGAGCAATACGATCCACTGCCGCATCCATGCCATCAATAAGGTAAGGATCTTGCCAATCCACTTCCAAGTTAGGATGAAGAAATAGCTCTGCCTTTTCAGGGGTATCAATACCACGAGAAACCAATGTAGCCGCTATAAAGTGCGGTAAATCTAGAGTTGTTACAAGACGAGTAACGACAGCTTCATCTGCCGTAGCCAAATTAATACGCGCATTCATACTTAATACCTACCATATGTTCTTTTCTCGTGGTCTATTGTCGCACAAGAAAAGAGCTTCTCGAAACACGAGAAGCTCTTTGAAGTTAAGCGGTAATTTGTCTGTCATATTAGGTAGATAAAGCGGACGCTTTTTTAGCGGCTGTTTTTAACCTGCGCTTTCTAGCGGCTGGTTTTTAGCTAGTGTTTTTTAGCTAGTGTTTTTAAGCTGCAACTTTTAAAGCTAACACTTGTCCGCTTTGGCTTACGTCCGTTTTGTCTTACCTTCGTTACGTCTTACCTATTAAAGGAATTTTGCGTGCGTTCTAGCCCCTCATTGAGAAGCGATTCCACCGCATCCGCCGCCAAAACACATGCCTCGTCAAAATCATCCTTGGCTTCTTTTTTGGGAGCCTGCAACACGAAATCGACCACACTCATGCGCCCTGGAGGACGACCAATGCCCGTACGTACGCGTAAAAAGTCGCGAGTGCCTAGCTTTTCAATAATCGAGCGCAGACCATTGTGTCCCGCATGGCCACCACCCTTTTTCACACGAACCGTACCAGGATTAATATCCAATTCATCATGAATGACAATCAACTCACCAGGATCTTCATCATACTCACGACAAAGATGCGAAACAGGCCCGCCCGATAGGTTCATAAAACTTTGCGGCTTAGCCAAAATTACTTTTTCGATATCGCCCGACTTAAGGCGCACCTTAGCTTCACCCACTAAAGCACCACACGCATTTTTCCAATAGGAAACGCCCCAACGCTCAGCCAAAAGGTCAATAACCTCAAAGCCAGCGTTGTGGCGCGTATGTGCGTATTCTTCGCCTGGGTTTCCCAATCCAACAATTACTTGCATAAATTACAGTGCAAACTCGGGATCGAACAAGGAAGCAACAGAAGCATTGGTATATACATTGCTAATAGCGTTTGCTAACAGCGGAGCTACTGAAATAACGCGAATTTTGCCCGTCTGGCGTTCTTCGGGAACAGCAATTGTATTGCAAACTACCACTTCTTCAATCTGGGATTTTTCCAGACGATCATAAGCAGGACCAGAAAATACTGGATGGCTTGCGCATACAAAGACACGTTCTGCACCCTTTTCTTTAAGCGTTGCCACCGCAGCGCACAAAGTACCAGCAGTATCAATGATATCGTCATTTACGATACAGATCTTGCCTTCAACATCACCAATCAAAGCCGTAATTTCTGCCTTGTTATGACCAGGGCGACCCTTGTGCATAATAGCCAAATCCGCATGAAGCATATCGCAAAGCTTCTTAGCAGCCTTTGCGCGACCAACGTCAGGGCTTACCACGCACAGCTTTTCAGGATCCAAATCCTTCTTTCTGAAGTAATCAGCAAAAATAGGCAGTGCCGTTAAGTGATCTACTGGAGTGTCAAAAAAACCCTGAATCTGACCCTGGTGCAAGTCAATGGTAATCATACGATCAATACCAGAAACCGTCATCAAATTAGCGACCAACTTTGCCGTAATAGGCTCGCGAGCAGCTGCCTTGCGGTCCTGACGAGCATAACCATAACAAGGAACTACCGCATTTACCGTACGAGCAGAAGCGCGCTTTGCGGCGTCAGCCATAATAAGAAGCTCCATCAAAGCTTCGTTTACGTTAGGGGTAGAGGTAGATTGAACAATAAATACATCGGCACCACGAACGCTTTCTAAATAGCGTGCGTAAATTTCGCCGTTAGAAAATTTTTCAAGCTTTACATTACCAAGCGTAGTACCTAGTTTGGTTGCAATTTCCTCGGCAAGATCGGGGCACGTAGAACCCGCGAAGATAGCCATGGTTTTTGTCATATTGCTCATTTGTTGTTCTTCCTCTCGTTCCAGTGCTCAATCTCCGTCTGACGAGCGCGTCCTAAACCAAGAGCCCCCGCAGATACGTCCTTTGTAATAACCGAACCCGCACCAATAAGCGAGTTTTCACCAAGATTTACCGGCGCTACCATCATAACGTCACTACCCACAAAGCAATTATCACCAATAGTAGTAGGCCATTTCTTTTCGCCATCGTAATTACAGGTAATGCTACCCGCGCCAATATTAACATCGCGTCCAACGGTAGCATCACCAATGTAAGACAAGTGAGGCACCTTTGAACCAGGACCAATGGTAGATTTTTTAATCTCTACATGAGTACCCGCTTTTGCGTTTTCACACAGATACGTGCCAGGACGAAGGTAGGCACGAGGACCGCACGTAACGCCTGTTTCCATAGTGGTTTCCAAACCAACTGTTTCTTCAACAGTACAGTTAGAACCAACTACAACATCGGTCAAACGAGTATTAGGACCAAGAACACTACCCGTAGCTACGGAAGTCTTACCAAGCAAGAAGGTCATAGGAAGAATTTCGACATCCTGTTCAATGGTTACGTCAGGTCCAATCCAAGTAGTCTTTGGATCCATCAGCGTAACGCCTGCAGCCATATGAGCCTCATTGATGCGCTGCTGTAAGATTTCTGTTGCCTGAGCCAACTGAATACGAGAATTAACGCCTAAACATTCAGTAGGATCTTGCGCCTTGCAAGCCAGCACCCGCTGACCCCGATTTCGCGCAATACCCAATACATCAGTTAAGTAATATTCTCCTTGCGCATTATCGGTAGAAACTTCTTCCAATGCAGAGAATAGAAGTTCAATATCAAAGCAATAAAAGCCAGAATTGCATTCAGTGATTTCAGCCTGCTCGGGCGTGCAGTCCTTCTGTTCAACAATGGCTAATACATCGCCCGCATCATCACGAACGATACGACCATAACCAAAAGGATTTTCCGCCTCCATGGTAAAAACTACCACAGCCGCATTCGCTTCTTCACGCATACGAACAAGCTCTTCAATAGTTGAAGGCTTCACCAAAGGAGAATCACCCGTTAGAACAACCAAGGAACCTGTTTTGCCTGCCAATGCATCCCGCGCAACCAAAACCGCATGTGCAGTGCCAAGCTGTTCTTCCTGAACCACCATAGTGGTATCAGTTAAAAGAGGTTCTACCTGGTCGCGACCATGACCGACAATACTTACTACCGAATCAATACCAGCTGCGTGAGCTGCATCTACTACCCAACGAACAAGAGGTTTCCCCAAAATTTCATGAGCAACCTTGGGCTTCGACGACTTCATACGAGTGCCTGCACCCGCAGCAAGAATTAGTGCTGATGCTTCCAATGAACGCCTTCCCTTCAATTATTGTGCGTCCACAGTATAGCAGTCCTTACCAACTAGCAGAAAAAGGAATACGTAAACCTTACTGTTCCAAAGATTCTTATTATTCCAAAACCCTTATTGCTTGTTGCAATAAAGAGCTTTACTGTTCTAAAAGAAGAAGCGCACTACACAAGGCATCAAGCAGAACAATGGCATAATGCTGCGCAGAGCGTGCCTCGCCCGCATCTTCCCAACCTTCATTAGGAAGGCGAACTGCAATGCGGCGCTCATGGTGTTCGGTCACCTTAATTGCCTGCGCCATACGCACACCTAAGCTATTTTCGTTTTCAAATTCAACAATAGGAAGAACCGAAGCAGGCATTTCTTTTCCTACCAGAATCTGAACGAACAGCGTATTTTTCTCGGGAGGAACCAATAAAGAATCAGCACTCATAACCTTAGAGGTAGGATTGGTTGCCAGCGCCAAGTTAGACATACGCGCAGCAACCGAACGAGTAAACTTACTTACCCCAAACAGGCAAATCATGGTTGATTCCAACACATCTGCTGCACGAGCAAACCCTAAATGAGGCATGGAAGTAAACGAATCTTTACCCTTCCACGAATGCTGCAAGTTAATAAGCGCACGAAACGTAAATGCGCCCACAATGCCATCGGTAGGAAGACCCATATTCAGCTGGAAACGACGAACCGCATCTTCGGTATGAGCACCAAAGATACCGTCCTTTTCGCCACAAGAAAAACCCAAAGCTGATAGTGCTTCCTGAAGAGTGCGCACATCACGACCATGAAAGAACGGAACGCGCAAATATAAATTACGATCGCCCAATTCAAACGATTCGTCTACCAACTTATTCCAAACCAGTTCATCAACTTCAGAGCGTGGATCAATACCGCATGCTACACAAAGTTGAGCTACTGCATTAGCTGTTTTAGCATCAAAGGTACCCGATACTGCTTCTTCGGCAAGATAACCTGCCACAACCAGCCTTCGCTGAACGTCTAAAACCGCAGCACCAGAATCATTCTTACGAATAGGATCCATACTTCACCACTACTTCAAACGATCAACAAACCAATTTGCCATAGACACAAGTAAATTACGCGCAGGAGATACCGGCAACAATGCCTCTAAACGTGCTTGCGCATCTGCCGTAAGCTTTTCAGCATACGAACGAGCATAATCAATGCTGCCTGCCTCGCGCATGATAGTTACCGCTTCTTCCAAAATGGTAGGATCAGTTTCTTTTGAAGAAAGAATTTCAATCAAGCGGTCGCGCTTATCGGAATGCTTGAGTGCATGTACCACTACAAGAGTGCGCTTGCCTTCAGTAATATCGCTACGAAAGTCTTTTTCTTTGGCTTCCTTGGTGCCAACCAAATTCAACAAGTCGTCTTGAATTTGGAACGCAAGACCTGTGTCAAGGCCATAAGAGCGCAAACCTTCAATTTGTTCTTCGCTGCCGCCACCAACAAGTGCACCTACAGCCAGCGGAACAGCACCAGAATAATGAGCTGTTTTATGGATAGCCATAGCAAGATAATCTTCAGGCGTAATGTCATAACGACCATCACGCGCCCATCCAATATCAAGCGCCTGACCTTCTACCGTGTACTGTGCCATGGAAACTAGTTCGATTGCCACGCGAACCTTTAGAGAATCTTCCAAAAGCGGATCGCGCATAACAATGCCATTAACAATGGAGAGAGCTAAATCACCTGCATTGATAGCAAGCCCAACGCCCTGCGTTAAATGCATGCAAGGCTCAGAGCGACGCAGGGTTGCATCATCTGCAATGTCATCGTGAATTAACGCAGCAGTGTGAAAATGCTCAATAGCTGCTGCAGAAGAAAAAGCCCGCGAAGGGTTGCCACCAACCGCTGCACAAGCAGCTACGCAAATAAGGGGACGATGGCGCTTACCGCCGTTTTCGCTATATTTACGAAGAGGATTATAAAGATAGGTATCCATGTCGGGGTGAGTTCCAACAGGGATAAAACGATTTATAATTTCGCCTGCTTTATCAGCGTAGCGATTCAGATACATTTCAAAGAGTTTAGGAGAATTTGCTTCTGCTTCTACTTCGCTTGCAAGCGTTTCAAAATCTTTGAAATCGATTGTTGCTTCATTGAGAGCTTCCACGTGTGAGGAAATACCTGACATATCAAACGCTTTCCCTTAAGAAAAGTCAACTTTACCTTATTTCGCATGACAAAGCTCAGTGCGCAAAAGGATAAGCCCGTTATGCAGATTGCCCGTTAAAAATGAACTGGTAGGAGCGGTGGGACTCGAACCCACAAGCCCGAAGGCGGCGGATTTTAAGTCCGCTGCGTATGCCAATTCCGCCACGCTCCCATGATTCTTCGTAACGAACGCCTATTATCATAGCAAAAATAATAATTTGCAAGCCTTAGGCGACGAAGTTATATGAAAGACTTAGTCTGTTTTCTTACGACTTCATGAAGCCTTCTTCGAAAAAGCCTGACAGACCAGCGCCTTTTACCTTTGCGGATCTCAATCTAAGAGAAGCATCCCTTGTAATATATCAGATTCACTCACCGTAAATGAAGAACAATTTGTCAAAGTAAGCACTTCTAACAAAATCGCCAAACCTGCAACGATCACCCCTGCACGCGCTGGTTCGAGCCCTACCACTTGCTTGCGCACCTCAAGGGGCATAGCACGCAGTTCATCATAAATTCGCTCAAGCGTTTCGCGACTGACCTGCGTATTATGAACCTTGGAAGAATCGTAAATTTCCAAGTGCTTGTCAATAGCAACAACACTGGTCGGAGTTCCTGCCACCGCAATAATGCGATCGATAGTATTACCTTCTGCTCGTGCCTGCTCAAAATACGGTTTCATTTCTTTGTTTACGTAAGCACGCAAAGCATCACACTGACCAGTTGTGGGAGGATCCGATTCCATAAAGCGTTCAGTCATACGACGGCAGCCAATATTAAATGAATGAGAAAACTTAGGTCTACCTCCACCAATACCTAACACGATTTCAGTGGAGCCGCCGCCAATATCCACCACCAGTAAGTTTTCACCTTCATGACCTTGAGCGGCACCTCTGAAAGAAAGCGCCGCTTCATGCGTTCCTTCAATAATGGAAAGTTCTACCCCAAGCGCCCGAAGACGCTCTACTAACTCGTCAGAATTTTGCGCATCACGTGCGGCGCTGGTAGCGACCGCTGTTATAGGAATAACGGGATGCTCGAAAGTTTTGTACGAATTGATTACTGAAACATATTCAGCAATTTGATGCTCAACACGCGCTATGGCATCGTCTTGGAGCAGATGGGTTTTATCTACTCCAATACCTAAATTGGTAATGGCAACGCGACGCTCCAACTCGACAAACGACGTTTCTGAAACATCTGCCAAAAGCAAACGACACGTTACCGTACCAATATCAAGTGATGCCTTACGCTGTACATTTTGCTGCACATTCCGCTGTACGTTTTGCTGCACGTCTTGCTGCGAGTTTTGTTGCACGTTTTGGCCTAAGCCTTGCTGCGAGTTTTGTCGTGCGCTTGATTGTTTATTTTCCATATCCGAAAAACACATCCAAAACACCTGAATACCACGTATCAGGGGCAGGAATTTCTTCATTCAAGGGTGAATAGGTCGTGTTTGCCTGTGTCGATCCGTCCACAGAAGATTTCACACCTTCAACCGTGGCCATACGTTCATCTTCGCGAATCCAGCCTAATTCAGAACGGGCATATTCTTCAAGACCCTCATCGGTGTTGAGGTAATCAATTTGCGACTGCATTTGCGCGTTATATTCCGTTAGCGCCTGATACTCCGCCTGAAGCTGTTGTAACTGGCGCGTTTCAGTGTAGTAATTCTGACACGATGGATACAACATAAACACCGTAAGACCCACAACCGCTAGAGCAACAATGCCTCGTGTCGCTGCAGCAGAAAGTGACGCCACAGGCAAACTGAACGGAAGACCAAAACCACCGAAGCCAAACTTCGCGTTGGCTTTCCCGCCATCTTGCATGCGCGCAGATTTCCTATGAGTAGCACCCATACGCATTTCGTAGACCGCTGCCCTGCTTGCTTGTGCATTTGCAGCATCGGTTTGAGCTTTGCGCTCGCGTGCCCCAATAGTGCGATTGAAATCGCGTTCCGCCTTTGCCGATCGGAATTTCTTGCGCATACGCTGCGTAAAGCTTTCCTTTTCTGCCTTTTGCGTAGCGCGATTACGTCCTGACTGGCGCTGATCCTCTTCATAATCACGAGCAGCATCGAAACGAGCATCGTTAAATCGCGCGCCACTAAAGTGAGCGTCATTTAAGCGCGAATCTGTTTTCGCGCTACCAAAACGCACGCCACTATAGCGCGCGTCACTTGTTGTACCGCTATAGCGCACGTCGCTTTTCGCACCACTACGCCCAATTGAACCTGCAGCACCGCTAAAAGACTGAGCCATACGGCTTGATGCGCTAGAAGACTTCAGCCAAGAAGGCTCTCTAACATTCTGGTCTGCAAAAGAGGTAGCAGCATCCCAGTTGTGACCAAATGCACTTTTTCCACTACTACCACTCGATGAGCGGCCACTATATCCAGAAGAATAGGATGAACTGGGATTATAAGAGCCAGAATTATATGAACGTGAACCATATGAAGCATGCGCAGCATTTGACGCACGCAAAGCATCTACTGCACGTGAAGATTGCGTACGCGCAGAAGAGGAATTCTTTGGTTGAATCTGAAAATTCGACGCATGAGAGGGACGCCTAGAAGAAACAGTACGCGGCGACGAAGCCCCACGGGCTTTAACCTCGTTAAATGAGAGAATGTTCGCTTTTTGCGTCACGAAAAAAGCCCCTTGAGCATCGTAGTGTGTTTAAGTAGTGTGATTAATGCTTTAGTCGCTCTACTATATCACGCTCAAGAGGTTAACTTTGCCTTAAATAATAAAAACTTCACGATGAATCAGCAATTTATATAAACCAATGCAATTTTTTACAAAAACAGCACGTCATAAATATAAAAGCGACGCTCTGATAAGCGCCGCTTTAATTACTTATTTTCTTATATTTAATGCCAAGCGCTAAACAGTCGCTATAGCACCAAACAGCCGCTACATTATTAGCTAACGAAAAGCGAACTACTCTTCGTCAAGAGCCTCTGCAATTTCATCGGTAATGTCCATCGTGTGATAAACATTCTGAAGATCTTCGAGTTCTTCTAGCTTATCAACAAGGCGCATAACCTTCTTTGCGTCAGCCACAGATACCTCAGCAGGAGTAGTAGGCTCCATAATAAATTCTGCACCCTTAACTTCAATACCCTGATCAGTAAGGCCATTCTTAACTGACATTAACTCAGTCGGAGCGGTATATACAATCCATTCATCGCCCGCATCTTCGTAGTCAGAACCACCAGCTTCTGCAACAGCCATCATGAATTCGTCTTCGTCTACCGCATTTTCCTTGTCAGCGACTTTCTTTTCTTCAGACTTGATTACCTTTTCAACCAAAATCTGACCCTTGCGCTCAAACTGGAATGCAACAGAACCAGAGGTGCCCAAGTTCCCACCATGATGATTGAATGCTGCGCGAACATCAGCTGCAGTGCGGTTGCGGTTGTCGGTCAAAGCTTCACAATAAATTGCTACGCCGCAAGGACCATAACCTTCGTATACAACGGTTTCGTAGTTAGCAGCATCTTTACCAGAACCAAAAGCCTTATCGATAGCGGTCTTGATTTTGTCTTTTGGCAAAGAATAGCTTTTTGCCTTATCAATAGCTGCAGCCAAAGAAGCATTGTTGTCAGGGTTAGGATCGCCGCCCTCTTTCGCTGCTACCGTGATGTTACGAGAAAGCTTGGAGAACAAAGCGGAGCGCTTGGCGTCCTGCGCTGCTTTACGATGCTTGGTGGTTGCCCATTTTGAATGCCCTGACATGTATGTACCTTTCGACTATGTGTCACTTATCGATTATGTACCGACTATTCGGTTATCTACCGACCGAATATATTACCACATACCTCCACACAATGCGGAAAATGCAGGTCGCTGCGAAAAGAGTACACAACATTTTCTAAAGATGGCTTGTCGTATACAAAACAACAACTTCCCAAGCAAAAATATCAATACAGATGCGCTTTTACCTATTACAATTTCTGCTATGTTACTTTCACTTTCCGAACATATTGACGATCCACTTTTGCGCGTGTTTTCCCGCATGACCGATTCTGAGCTTCGTGATCCAAAACAGCTCGTAGGACTTTCGCTTGCAACAGGAATTACGTTTAGCGAAGAAGGTATTTTTGTCGCAGAATCGCGTAACGTAATTGAGCGCGCCCTCAACGCAGGGTTGAAGCCTTTTGCTCTTATAAGTGAAAAACGCTGGCTTGAACCGCATCGCAATTTGTTTGAGCGGATTGATGCACTTGAACAATCAGGAGCAGCACCTGCTGGTCATGCTTCAATCCCGCAATTTATAGGAAGCCATACCGATATCGAAAAGCTCACGGGATTCAAGCGCACCGTTGGGCCCATTGCGGCTTTTCATCGCCCTGCTTTACCCTTACCTGAAGCGCTTCTTCAGCATGCACGTCGCGTTGCAATCCTTGAAGACATTACCAACTTCACCAATATCGGAGCTATATTCCGTAGCGCTGCAGCACTTGGAATTGATGCGGTGCTGGTAACCCCAGGCTGCCATGATCCGTTTTATCGTCGAGCTGCGCGTGTTTCTATGGGAACCGTATTTCAAGTTCCGTGGACCAGAATCGGCGCCAACCATTCTTGGGCGAGCGAAGGCGTTGCGCTTCTTCATGATGCAGGATTCCACGTTGCCGCTTTGGCACTCAGTGATGATTCTATTTCGCTGAAAGACCCGCGCATTGCCGAAGCAGAAAAGCTTGCCTTAGTACTAGGCACTGAAGGCGATGGCTTAGCCACACAAACCATCGCCGCCTGCGACTATACCGTACGCATCCCCATGACACATGAGGTTGATTCACTTAACGTTGCCGCCGCTAGTGCAGTTGCCTTCTGGGAAACGTGCGGGCGGTTTTTGTAACTTAATTACACTGGCTCGATTTCGCCAGCAACAATCTTTTGATAATCTTCCCAATTCTTGCGCAACAAATTCGGCACATCTAAACCATAAGGGCAACGCTCTTTGCAAACGCCGCATTCCGTGCAGTCTTCGATACGTGCCATATTGTCTTGCCATTCATCCGAGAGCCATGCCGCAGACGGAGCACGACGAATCATTAAAGACATGCGTGCGCAATTGTTGATAGGAATATCTGCAGCACATGGCATGCAGTATCCACAGCCGCGACAGAATTCACCCTGCAATTCTTCACGTTCTTTAGCGAAAAACTCCTCAATTTCAGGGGTGATTTCAGGAGTGTTATCCATATAGGAAAGCCATTCGTCCAATTCGCTCATGCGCTGCACACCCCAAATTGGCACCACGTTGTCGAACTGAGTCATATAGGCCATAGCGGCTTTTGAATTGGTGATAAGACCACCCGCAAGACCCTTCATCGCAATGAAGCCGACGTTGTTCTTTTCGCAAGTACGCACCAATTCAACTTCGCGATCGGTTGCTAAATAGCTCAACGGGAACTGAAGCGTTTCATACAACCCCGACTGTGCAATTTCTTCCGCCACTGCAATAAGATGCGCCGTAATTGCAATGTGGCGGATTTTCCCCTGGCGCTTTGCTTCTTGCAGGCATTCATACATCCCCGTACCATCGCCAGGTTTATAGCACTGCGGCACACAATGAAGCTGATAAATATCAATGTAGTCGGTCTTTAAAAGCGACAAAGACGTTTCTAAATCGCGCCAAAAATCCTCAGGAGTTTTAGCTTGCGTTTTGCTGGCAATACAAACCTTGTCGCGCATACCTTCAAATGTCTTACCCACGCGCTCTTCGCTGTTTGAGTAAGCACGCGCGGTGTCGAAGAAGGTCATGCCCCCTTCATAGGCCTTTCTTAATAGCGCCACCGCTTCTTCTTCGGTACAACGCTGCAACGGCAAAGCGCCAAAAGCATTTTGAGGAGTAGTAATTCCTGTTGATCCAAGCGTAATAGTTTTCATGAACGGACTCTTTCTTTGAGAAAACTTGCCAGATTATTTTACCTTTACTAGCGCGATTACTCCGCCCAATGCATCGAAAAGCTCTCTCGGCGATACCCCACGCCACCTTATTCGGCGACCCACTTTTTTCAGTAACAGCGCAAAAACCACGAACACAAATTACGCGACATAAAGCTGCACAAACATAAATACCGCACTACAAACAACGCGAACAAGAGTTAATAGCCGCAAAAGTTAATGGTTGCAAGTGTTATTGGTTACAAATGTAAAAGCCGATGATTACAAATAGATACAAAAAGAGTAATATGGATAAGTTCATCAAATAGAAGCAAATCAAAACCAATGGAAAGGTTATCATGACTAAATTTAGCCACGTAATTGTGCGCCGTCCTGGCAAATCTCTTTGCGACGGCATCACAAGCGCACCTGAGCTCGGCCAGCCAATCTATGAGCGCGCACTTGAAGAACACCGCGACTATGTTCACGCTCTTGAACAATGCGGTGTTGACGTAACTCTTCTTCCTGCTTTGGAGGAATACCCTGACGCATGCTTCGTAGAAGACCCTGCTGTTATCACCCGCATGGGCGCAATTATCACCAATCCTGGCGCTGAGTCTCGTAATGGCGAAAAGAACGAAATTGAACCAGTAATTCGCCGTTTCTTCGACGATGATCACATCAAGCACATCACTGCACCTGGCACGCTTGAAGGCGGCGACGTCATGATGGTTGGCGACCACTTCTATGTTGGCCGTTCTGCTCGCACCAACGAAGAAGGCATTCGCCAGTTTATCGAGATTCTCGAAGGTTGGGGTCTTGAAGGCTCTGAGGTTCCTCTGGAAAAAGTACTTCATCTAAAGACTGGTGTTAACTATCTGGAAAACAACAACATGTTGGTATCGGGCGAATTTATCGACAAGCCTGAATTTGCTCAGTACAACAAGGTAATTGTTCCAGAAGAAGAAGCATATGGCGCTAACTGCATTTGGGTAAACGATACCGTTATCGTTGCTGAAGGCTACCCTTCAGTTTTGAAGGCTGTTCAGGATTTGGGCTACAAGACGCTTGTTGTTGATACGTCTGAATATCGCAAGATTGACGGCGGTCTTTCCTGCTTGAGCTTGCGCTTCTAATTCTTTTTCAAACTTATTTATTGATCGTATCTAGATTTCGGCCTTAAGTAACTAGGTGTTTTGCTGAGATTTGATTTGTAAAACACCTAGTTCGCCTCTGAAAGGATAGCGAATGTCAACCTCTGATAAAGCTCCCGCCCTTGCTGACACCGAAAAGGGCATCATCGATCCGAATGGTCTTAGCGTTTTTCGTTTAACCATGATGGTTATTACCGCTAGTGTTTGCGGCGGTATCTTCTCTCTCGCTGGCGACTTGGCTGCAGGCGGCGCAAACACTGCAGCAGTTTTGGTTTCCTGGGTTATTTGTTTTGTGGGCGTTCTTACCTTAGCGCTCGTATTCTATGGCCTATCCCGTGTTCGCCCTAACTTAACAGGCGGCATTTACGCTTACGCCGCAGCAGCATTTGGTAAGTATGTGGGCTTCAACTCTGCTTGGGGTTATTGGATTAGCTCCTGTTTAACCAATGCTGGCTATGCAATTATGCTGTTCAGCGCACTGGGCTACTTTTTCCCCGTTTTTGGCGCAGGCAACAACATTCCTTCTCTTATTTGCGCCTCTATTTTCTTGTGGTTTATCGCCTATTTGGTATCCCGCGGTGTTAAAGAAGCAACGGGCATCAATGTTGTAGTAACCATTGCAAAATTGGTTCCTCTGTCGTTGTTTATCGTTTCCATTGTTTTGCTTGGTAAATTCGATCCTGCAATCTTTATGGACAATTTCTGGGGCGAACCAGGTGGTCCTGATTTCTTCACACAAATCACTTCAACTATGGTTGCTCTGGTATGGGTATTTGTAGGTATTGAGGGCGCAATTACCATTTCTGGTCGCGCAAAATACGTAAAAGACGTTGGTCGCGCAACCATTTACGGCTTTATTTCTGTATTCGTTCTATACCTGATTATTTCTCTGCTTTCCATGGGTATCATGCCTCGCGCTGAAATGGCCGAGCTGGCTACGCCTTCCATGGCGGGCATTCTGGAAGCAGCTATTGGTCCTGTTGGCGCCATTATCGTTAACTTAGGTGTTGTTCTTTCCTTGGTAGGCGCAATGCTTGGATACGTCATTATCGCTTCCGAAACACCTTTCCAGGCTGCGCGCTGGGGTGCTTTCCCTCGTATTTTTGCACGCACCAACAAGCATGGTGCTCCTATCGTGACTATTGTTACCAGCGTTGCAATTATTCAGTTATTCCTAGTTCTTTCCGCTGCAGCTGAGAGTACTTATCAGTTCTTCTATGCATGCGCAGTTTCCATGATCTTGATTGCGTATGTTTGCTCGGCACTGTACTACGCCATTATTTCTTGGAAGAATGAACGCATGGATGGACCTGGTGCTCCGAAGCTTTGGTTTGCTCGCTTGGTTGGTACACTGTGTGTGATTTATACCATTTTCTTAACCTGGTCATGCGGTTTACAGGGTGTCATGATTATTTCTATCTTGCTTGCACCTGGTCTGCTTATTCACGCTATTGGTCAGCACGAACACAACGAAGCAATTTTGCCTAAGTTGCACGACAAGGTTATCGCAGTTATTATCATTGGCTTTGCACTGCTTTCGCTCTATTTGCACTTCTCGGGCATTTGGCCAATCGTGTAAACCTAATAAAGCACCTAATAAAACAAATATCCATAACAAACAAACGGCTGTCTGGAAAAACCCAGACAGCCGTTTTTAGCATGTATCTAGTTCAAGCAGTGCGTGCTTACTTTAAGCGCCTAGTCTACTTAGGCACCCAACTCTGCTTCAATAACCTGCGCGATCTTCGCAGCTACTTCATGAGCCTGCTCATGAGTTGGAGCTTCAACCATGACACGCACCAATGGCTCAGTACCACTCGGACGAACCAAAATGCGGCCGCTGTCGCCAAGTTCGCCATTACCGGCCTCGATAGCTTGTGCAACCGTACTATTGTCAGTTACCGCATGCTTGTCAGTTACCTTTACGTTGATCAGCTCTTGAGGGAAGCGCTGCATAACGCTTGCAACCTCAGACACCGTACCTCCCTTGCGCAAGCAAGCAGAAACGAATTGGCATGCCGTAACAAGACCATCACCGGTGGAATTGTACTTCAAGAAAATCATGTGGCCACTCTGTTCGCCACCAAGCACAAAGCCACCTTCGCGAAGCTGCTGGAGTACGTAGCGATCGCCTACCTGCGTTTGGATAACGTCGATATCGGCATCTTTCATGGCTTTGGTAAAGCCCAGATTGCACATAACCGTAGATACTACGGTGTTGCCAGGAAGCTCGTTGCGCTCCTTTAAGTCGATTGCGCAAACCGCTTCTACCACGTCGCCATCAATTTCGTTACCTAACTCATCGACAAACATAACGCGATCCGCATCGCCATCGTGCGCGATACCGATGTGAGCGTTCGTAGCCTTCATTAAATTCTTAAGAGGTTCAAGATGAGTCGATCCGCACTGAACATTAATATCGGTGCCGTCGAAATCGTCGTTGATAACAATTACTTCTGCACCCAGTTCTTCAAGCGCACGTGCCGTAGTAAGCGAAGAGGCACCGTGGCCTGTATCCAGCGCAATCTTTAAGCCCTCGAACGACACACCTTCATCGCGCACCAGCGACACTGCATGGTTGATGTAAATATCGCAAGCGTTTTCAACAGGGACAATAACGCCAACTTCATCGCCTGATGGAAGCTGATCAGCGGGCGTGCCTCCCGCCTCAACGAATTCTTCGAGTGACGCCTCTACTTCGTCAGGCAACTTGAAACCCTGACCATCAAAGAACTTGATGCCGTTGTACTCAGGTGGATTGTGAGAAGCAGAAATTACCACACCCCCATCGGCATGAAGCTCGCGAGTCAACAGTGCGACACCTGGGGTAGGAATAATGCCTGCCGCAAGTACCGTACCTCCCCTGCTCATGATGCCTGCATTTAGTGCGCATTCGAGCATGTCGCCAGAAAGACGCGTATCCTTGCCAACAACAATGGTCTTACCAAGAAATTCGACCGCTGCCTGACCAAGCTTGAAGGCAATGTCGCAGGTTAATTCAGTATTAGCAACGCCACGGGCGCCATCAGTTCCAAATAATTTAGTCATGATCCCCTACTCCTCGTGATGTCCGCGATTCACGTGCTCAGGCTTTAACATCACTACGCCCCCACGTAGCTTGATTTCGTCTTCTGTCATACGTGAATTCATTTCAGCTGCAAATTCATCAAGCGAAATACCACAGCGCTCTAGCAAAACCATAAGGTGATACACCACATCGCCCGCTTCGTAGCGCAGGTGATCGATTTCGGCGCTACGCGCCTGATTGTACTCGTCAGATGCTGCAGAATTCTCCACTGTTGCGTCATGACCAGCTGCTGCAACAGCATCTAATGCTGCAATATCTTTTGCTGCAAGCGTGGTTTCGTGAGCTTCCTCGACAAGCTTTTTGAGCAATTTATCCAGATCACCCGTCAAAAGACGATAGGTGTAGCTTTTTTCACCCGCTTTGCGACGCTCATGGATGGTATGAGCAAGAGATTCCAACGCCGCACCAATTTGGCTTTCTGGTTGCGGACGATCATCTGATATATAGGTTTTCATTCAATGAATCCTTCTAGTTTTTTGCATACCTTCATAGGATACCGCAGCATCCACTCATCAGGCTATAATTCCCTAGCATTCATAACGAAAATTGCAACTATAACTTGATTTATGAAACCAACGAGAGCGCCTAATTATCGCGTTGCCGAAAGCGCCTACTTCTTGAGGTAAGTGAAAGCACCTAGAAAACGCCTAATTCTTGAGCGACCAAAAGCGCTTTTTTAAATGACCGAAAATACCTATTTTTTTAATGAACAAAAGCATCTTATTCCTGAGCAAGCGAAAGCACCTAAAAGCACCTAATTTTTGAGCGAGCTAAAGCGTCTAATTTCTGAATGAGCAAAACGTCTAATTCCCGAGTGAGCTAAAGCGCTTAGAAGTTTTACCCAAAGGATACGACTACGCCTAAAAGCTCAGATTTAGCACTCTTCGCTTTTCTAGAGCTG
>URMQ01000004.1 GCA_900548955.1 uncultured Eggerthella sp.
ATAAGTCATGATATATTCGATTCCTGACAAAAGGAGGATCGATGGAGTTCTTTGAATCAATTATTCCACTGGGGATTGTTTTGGTTTGCTTAGCGGGTGTAATAGCTCTGGTTGCGCTTGCGTATTTTCTTATAACTTTGCTCAAGTCAATCAAACAAACCATGACCAAGGTTGATCCGTTGCTTGATGAAGCAAAAGTTACGCTTACTGAAGCAAGAGACGCCTTAGAAAAAGTAAAACCTTCTTTAGATCGCATTGATCCTTTAATGGAGCGCCTTACTTTAACAGTGGATGCAGCAAATCTTGAAATTATGCGTGTCGATCAGATTATGGAAGACATTAATACCATCACTGGTAATGTTTCTAAAGCAACTGAATCTATTGATACGATTACGTCGGCTCCTCTTGGTGCAATTTCTTCTGTAACGGGTAAAATCCGCGAAAAGATTTATCCTCTTATGCAGAAGGAAGATTGTGTTGGTAATGTTGCTATTACTGTTGACCAAACGCTTGATTCCGTTGAAGACAAAGTAGCTGATGCACAAGCTCGTGCTGATGTCAAACGCGCTGAACGTGATGAAGCGGTTGCTAACCGAAATGCAGCTCAAGATCATTCGAATAAACTTTCTTCCAGTTTGAAAGATGCGTTTTCGTCTCATATTTCTCGTGACACCAACACACTAAAGTAACATCTTCGTGAAAATACCTGATACTAAGAATCGTATAGGTGCAATACAAGATATTGTTGCCTATACGATTTGTTTTATATCTAGTTTATTGACTATATGCTTTAGGTATTTCAGTATGGGCTAGTACCTATGTGAGCCATAGCGTGAGCAGTTTGTATACGAGGAGTTTGATCTACGTAATGCCTATTTCTCCTATTTATAAAGACGATACTCTTGAAACCGAAGAAATAAAAACACTTCGATCCCGTCGGCGCCTTTATACAGCTGGCTTTATTATCGTTCTCGCCGTTTTACTCTATCTGGTAGGACAAGTTTTAAATATTCTGGCAAATCCTATCGCAATTATCGTTTGGACAACCATCATTGTTTTTTGCCTTAAAAGCCCTGTAAATAATTTAGAGAAAAAGGGAGTTCCTCGTGTTTGGGGTGCTTGTATTGCTTTTCTTCTCTTAGTGGTGGCTTTTGTCCTCTTGGGTTGGCTTTTGTTTTCACCAACTCTTGGTTTAGGCGGTCAGTTTGCTTCTTTGATCGAAACAATACCAGGTCAAATTACCGATCTTACGCATTGGCTAAATCAAATGTATTCTCAGTATTCCTATATATTTCAGGATGCTCGTGTAAATTCTTGGATTAACGATACGCTCTCTTCTATTGGCGGATGGTTTTCTTCTATTGCCAGTGTTAGTGCAGAAGGTGTAGTTTCTGCAGGTTCTAGTGTTGCTAACACTGCACTGGTAATTGGCTTTTCATTGGTGGTTTCGTTTTGGGTTTTAATTGAATTACCTGCTCTAGGTAAAGAAATTAAACGATTGTTTGGTCCTCGCTATCAAGAAGATTTGAATATTATCTACTTAACGGGCACTCGCGTTATGGGCGGTTATATTAAAGGAACCCTTCTACAGTGTTTCATGATTGGCGTCGGATGCGGTATTGGGTATGCAATCATGGGAATACCTAGTGCAGCTGCTTTAGGTGTTATAACTGGTTTGCTTAATATTATTCCTGTTATTGGTCCTTGGCTTGGCGGTGCTGTTGCTGCTCTAATTAGTTTATTTGTAAGTCCCTTAATTGCTCTTATTTCGCTTATCTATACCATCATCGTGCAACAGGTTGTTTATACCTTCATTTCTCCTAAGATCATGGGGAATTCTGTTGATATCCATCCTGCACTTGTTATTTTGGCTTTGATGACTGGTTCTGCCTTAGGCTTTGCAGTTAGCGGTTTTTTGGGAAGCATTGTAGGTATGCTTGTTTCCATTCCTGCAGTTGCTGCTGCTAAATCGCTTTTTGTGTACTATTTCGAAAAAAATACTGGACGTATTATTGTTTCTAGTGATGGCGTCATATTTAAGGGAGAACCGTCTGGCTCAGAAGTTAACCCTGTCGCCGATGCTGCCGGTGAATTTTATGTTCCTGAAATAACTTCTACGCAAGCGAAGCATCGTAAATGATAAGATGAACAGTTGCGTATTGTGATGTTTAACTATAGATAAGAAACGAATAGGAATTTGCGCATGGAATATATGACTTCTGCAGAAATTCGTGAAAAATATTTGTCATTTTTTGAAGAAAAAGGCATGAAACGCATGCCATCTTCTTCCTTGATTCCTGATGATCCTTCTTTATTGCTAACGAGTGCTGGCATGGTTCAGTTCAAGCCATATTTTTTGCATCAAAAGGAACTCGATCCTGCCTACATTGGTACTACTACTGTTCAGAAATGTGTTCGTACTAACGATATTGATATTATTGGTACTACAGGCAGGCATCAAAGCTTCTTCGAAATGCTTGGCAACTTTAGTTTTGGTAGGTACTTCAAAGAAGAAATGTGTGCTTGGGCTTATGAATTTTCTACTGAAGTATTAGGCCTTCCTGCTGAAAAACTCTATTTCACGGTTTTTGAAGACGACGATGAAACTATCGAAATTTGGAAGAGTTTAGGTGTCCCCGAAGATCATATTTCTAAGTTGGGGGAAGATGATAACTTTTGGCGTGCTGGACCTACGGGTCCTTGTGGTCCTTGCTCTGAATTGTATTTCGATCAGGGCCCAGAAGTAGGTTGTGGTCGTCCTGATTGCAAACCGGGTTGTGATTGTGATCGTTTCCTTGAATATTGGAATTTGGTATTTACCCAATTCGATGGTCAAGAAGATGGTACCTTGGCACCATTGAAGACTAAGAATATTGATACTGGTATGGGTCTTGAGCGTATTGCAGCTATTATGCAAGGTGTCACCAACAATTATGATACTGATGTTTTACGCTCTCTTATCGGAGTAGGCGAGCGTCTTGCGCATGTCACCTATGGTGAAATACCTGCTGTAGATTTAGCTCTTCGTATCATTGCTGATCATAGTCGTGCTATGACCTTTATGATTGCAGATGGCATTTTGCCTTCTAATGAAGGTCGTGGATATGTACTGCGTCGTTTACTTCGTCGTGCCATTATGAAGGCTCATCTTATTGGTATTGAAGGCCATTTCCTAAACGAATATGTTGATGAAATTGTTCGTTTGATGGGTCATGTGTATCCTGAAATTGTTGAAAATCGTGAACTTGAACGTCGTTTGATTAGCGCTGAAGAAGAGCGCTTTGGTTCTACTTTGCGTCAGGGGCGCGCATATTTAGATGAAGCGCTTTCTAAACTTGATGGTACTGTTCTTTCAGGAGAAACTGCTTTCACTCTTCATGATACGTATGGCTTCCCGGTCGAAATTACAAGTGAGATTTGTGCTGAGTGTGATGTAACGGTTGATATGGAAGAATTTGAACGTTGCATGCAGGAACAACGCGATCGTGCTCGTGCGGCAGGTGCTAAAGATGCCGAAGCTGCATGGTCAACCTATGGTGGCATTCATGCGGATCTCTTGAAAGAACTAGGGGCTACTTCGTTTGTTGGCTATACCAAACTTACTTGTGAGGCTCAAGTAACCGCTCTTATTAAAGACGGACAGCGCGTTGACGCTATTACTTCAGGCGATGAGGCTGAAGTAATTCTTTCGACCACGCCGTTTTACGCTGAAATGGGTGGTGAAGTTGGAGATACTGGCACCTTAACCACAGAAGGTGGTTTCTGCGCTGAAGTTACCGACACTAAAGCACCCGAAAAAGGTTTAGTTTGCCATTATGTTAAGGCTTCTGAAGGAACGCTTTCCACGGGCGATATAGTATGTGCTTGTGTTGATACAAAACGTCGTGCAAGCATTACTCGCAATCATACGGCAACTCATATTTTGCATGCTTCATTGCGTCAGGTTCTAGGTGAGCACGTAACGCAGGCTGGTAGTTATGTTGGTCCTGACCGTCTTCGTTTTGACTTTACTCATTTTGAAGCGGTAACGGGTGAGCAGCTACATGAAATTGAACGTGTAGCTAATGAGGCTATCATGACAGCTTCGCCGATGCGTATATACGAAACATCTCTAGATGAAGCACGCGCCTCGGGTGTTATGGCGCTTTTTGGCGAAAAGTATGATGAAAGAGTGCGTGTTGTTGAAGCGGGAGACTTCTCTCGAGAACTATGTGGTGGATGTCATGTAGGCAATACTGCTGAAATTGGTTTTTTGAAGATCCTTAGTGAATCCAGTATTGGTTCTAACACACGTCGTATTGAGGCGGTTACTAGTTTTGGTGCACTTGAATATGTAAACAAGGTTGAAGCAGAACTTAAACTTACAGCCTCTGAATTGAAAGTACCTCTTTTTGATGTACGTGAACGTGCTGCTTCAAATTTGAAATCTTTAAAAGACATTCAACATAAAGCAAAGCATGCTAAAGAGATTGTTTCTGATGATGGAATTACCGCTTTGCTTAATCAGGCTGTTCAATCAAAGGATGGTTATCCGATAATTATTGGTCGTACCGAGGTCAAAGATGGAGGACAGTTAAGAAATCTGTGGGATGTTGTTCGTTCTCGTATGAGCACTCCTGGTGCACTTGTGGTTGCTGGTGAAAAAGACGGCAAACCTTTGTTGATGGCTGCCGGTAGCGATGAAGCTGTTTCTGCTGGCTTTAATGCTGGTGCGGTTATTAAGGCTATTGCGCCTCATGTTAAAGGCGGTGGCGGCGGTAAGCCTACCATGGCTCAAGCAGGTGGTAAGGATGTTGCCGGTATAGATAACGCTCTTGCTGCTGCTCGAGAAATGCTTGTTGGTTAATTTTGCTCTTTAGATAAGGATGTTTTGAAGCAGAACAGTTTCAAACATCCTTATCATTTTGAATGATATGAGTTAGGGTTGTTTTCGTTGAGGATTATGGCATTGGATATTGGTGATGTTCGCTGCGGTATTGCAATTAGCGATCCTGCTGAGCGTGTTGCTTCTCCTTTATGCGTTCTTCCAACGATTGAAGTTGCGCATAATGCTGCTTCATTTCGCCGTATTTGTCAGGATTGGGAACCCGAACTCATAGTTTCTGGCTTACCGTTGTCGTTAAATGGACAAACGGGAAAGCAGGCTCAAAAATGTAGAGAAATTGCTCTGCAGGTTGGCAAAACGTTAGATATGCCAGTTGAATTTTCCGATGAACGATTAAGTTCAACTGAAGCAAAACGGATTTTACGCGAAAAAGGATATTCCGAAAAGCAAATGCGCGGTAAAGTAGATATGATTGCAGCGTCAATCTTTTTGCAATCTTGGCTTGATGCACGTCAAGCTAACCTTGATGAAAGGACCAGGGGATGACACCTCGTAAAGTAACGTATTCGCGTCATTCTACCCATGCAGCTCGTGCTGCTCATGCTAGGGGCGAAAAAGCATTTAGAACGTATGATACGTCAGCAATTCGTTCAAAAAAGTCTAAAGCTCCAATTATTGCTGCTTTAGCTGTTGTGCTGGTGATAATTATTGCGGCAGTAGTTGTTTTTGCTAATGCAAGCTGCGCTCAGGCAAATCCTAATATGGTAGAAGAAGGCGAACAAGTAACGGTTGAAATTGCAGATGGTTCAACCGTTACTTCTATTTCGCAGACGTTATATGACGCTTATTGCTCGCACAAGTGATTTTGAATCTGCAGTAAATGCTGCCAATGCTGCAACTTCGCTTAAATCTGGTATTTATCAATTTACTGGCGGTACCAGTGCAGAAGATATTGTAAAAAGTCTTGTAGCTGGTCCAGCTTCTACTCAAGCTGGTTTATCGGTGCCTGAAGGCTCAACGCTCGATGCTATCGCGACACTTGTTGAACAAGCTTATGGTGGATCTATTACCGCAGATCAATTCAAGGAGGCTGCTAGTTCGATCGACCCGTATGTGGACGAATTTCCTTTCTTAAGCGAATCTTCTACTGGTTCTCTTGAAGGATTTTTGTTCCCTAAAACTTACGAACTCTTAATTAATGCAACTCCAGGTGATGTGGTTCGCCAGATGCTTTCTCAGTATCAAACCGAAATTGCTTCTCTTGATTATTCTTATCCTGAAAGTCAAGGTCTTTCGCACTATGAAGCGCTTATCTTAGCTTCTATTGTTGAAAAAGAAGCAACCAATGATACAAGAACTAAAGTAGCGGCAGTTTTCTACAACCGTCTAGGCAATGACGGAGACCCTTCTTATGGAATGCTTGGTAGCGATGCAACTACAGCTTACGAAGTAGGCGATAATTTAGAGTCTTATGATTGGTCTACAGATAGTCCCTATAACACTCGTGTGACCAAAGGTCTAACCCCTACGCCAATTTGTAGTCCTAGTTTAGATTCACTTCAGGCGGTTTGCTCTCCTGAGGCTAACTTCTCTGATTATTATTTCTTCTCATTCTGGCCTAACGACCAAGGTGAAATAGAATACTTTTTCGATAAAACCTACGATGAACATCAGCAAACTATTGCTGAACATGCCTAATAGTTAGAAGTGGTATTACATGGCACTATTGCAGCCTGATAGGTATTTTTCTCGCATAAGTGCCATTGATATCCGCGCTGATATTTTGGATGAAAATATTTCTGCCGTTTTGCTTGATGTGGACAACACCATTTTGTCTCGTGCTGACCACATGATTCCTCCTGATGTTTTGCAATGGCTTGCCAAGTTAAAACACTCTGGAATTCCAGCTTGCATGCTTTCTAATAATTTTCATCAACATGTATTTGGACTAGCTAAAGAATTAGAATTGCCTATTGTTGCTAAAGCGCTAAAACCTTTACCGCAGGGTTTTATAAATGCGTGTCGTATATTGCAGGTTCCTTGTAAAAATACCGTAATGATAGGTGACCAACTTTCTACCGATATTTTAGGTGCTCATGTTGTAGGCATGAAAGCTTATCTTGTTTGTCCGCTCGTGGAACAAGATTTGAAACATACGGTTTTTGTACGTAATATCGAACGTATATTTATTGCCGATAAAGAACCTGAGGGGGCACAAGCGTGCGAAACCTTACCTTCATCGCATCAGCAGATGTAAGTAACCAAGCAGCACGATTTCGCCGTGCTTTTATGGATAAAACTGCTGTCTGGAGCGTAGTAATTCAAGAATGTGAATCAATTGAAGAAGCGCGTCAGGTATTAGAAGGTAGGGATCATGCTTTTGTGGTGGCACCTGCTTTTAGATCCCTATTGTTTGAAACAGCGACCGCTAAAGGAGCTTCTACTAAACTTACTCAAGGCAGCGATATTCGTTATCGAGGGGGCTCTAATACTATTACAGTTTCGCAGCTCGCTCGGAGCGTAATTGATTGCTTAGAGGAAATGTTCATTCCTTTATATGGGGCAAAGGTAGTTATTTTGGGGTCAGGCAGCGCTGCGCTTGATATGGCCTATGAGTGTTCTCGTGCAGGAGTTGATCTTATTACCCTGTTAGACGCTGATCGAAATCGAGCGCAGGAAAATCTTGATACGTTTTTAGAGAACTATGCCAAAAATAAAATGGCTATTCTTGACACTGAGCAATCCAGAACAGGACATCTTTCTGCTACAAGAGCTTATGAACATTGTTCTTTTAAATTCGGTTCTTTACAAGCCCTTTCATCAATTGAAGAAGCTGATGTAATTATCTCATTTTTATCGAGTTCAACAGTAATTCCAGATTATTCTTCGTTCTTGCGATCAGCTCAAATTGTATGTGATCCCTGGGGAAGATCTCAGCAATTGTTACAGTACGCTAGCGCTAAGGAATGCGACTGTGTTACCTATAAGCCGATTATGGATTACTGGGGTAAGGAATGCGCTGAGTTGCTTATAGAATTCGGTAATGCAGGAATTGCATAGCTAGTCTTAGCTTACGTATGGATAAGTAATAATGCTTTGATAAAATTTAAACGTTTTGTAGGTTTTTGATTAAGGTACGACACATGGAATTTATTACCGCCGGAGAAAGTCACGGACCAGTATTGAGCGCTATTGTAACGGGAGTTCCAGCAGGACTGGCAATTTCTGAAAAAGGAATTAATGCTGATCTTGAACGTAGACAGAGCGGCTATGGACGTGGTGGACGTCAAGCGATTGAAAAGGACATGGTTCAAATTACTTCCGGTGTTCGATTCGGTCATACGTTAGGTACTCCTATTACGCTCAGTGTCCCTAATCGCGATTGGCAAAATTGGACTGACAGAATGGCGGTGTTTGGTGAAGCACCCCAAGATCTTGTTCGCGAAGTAACTCCTCGTCCTGGTCATGCTGATTTATTGGGTGTTTTGAAAAACGATTTTGATGATTGTCGCAACGTTTTAGAGCGCTCTAGCGCACGTGAAACTACCATGCGTGTTGCTTCAGCTGGTATTGCGCGCGAATTTTTGGCTGAATTGGGTGTTGAAATTTATTCCTACGTTACCTCTATTGGGGATGCTTCTATGGGCGAGGCCGATCCAATGAACGATGCGTTGTATTACAGTCCTCTTGATATCGAAATGAGTGAAGTTCGTTGTCCTGATGAAGCAGCTTCTGAGCGCATGATGAACGCTATAGATGCCGCAAAAGAAGCGGGCGATTCTTTAGGAGGAACCTTCCGCATTGTAGTCACCGGACTTTTACCTACGTTAGGTGGTTACGAAACACCTTCGAAACGTTTAACTTCTAGACTTGCTGCTGCATTGTTTTCAATTCCAGCAATGAAAGGTGTTGAGTTTGGTCTAGGTTTTGAAGCTGCTCGTCGCCGTGGTAGTCAAGTGCACGATGAAATTGTGTTAGACGAAAAAAAAGGTTTTGTTCGTACTACCAATAATGCTGGTGGTCTGGAGGGCGGTATGACAACTGGTATGCCTTTGGTTATTACCGTTGCGATGAAACCTATTCCTACGCTTACCATTCCGTTGAATACGGTAAATCTGGATACGCTTGAAGTTGCTAAAGCTTCTAAAGAGCGAAGTGATACCTGTGCTGTTCCGGCTGCAGCGGTAGTGGGTGAATCGGAAGTTGCTATGGTGTTAGCTAATGCGTATCTTGAAAAATTTGGAAGCGATAATATGACCGATATTAAAGCCAGTATTGCTGCCTTTAAGGAACGTATTAAAACAATGTCGCGTTAAATATGGATACTAATGAGGAGTTCTAATGACCCAACACCATGCTGGCCGTTATGTATTGAATAAACCTGTTTTCTTTATTGGATTTATGGGGGCAGGCAAAACTAGTGTTTCTCAGCAGATTGCTGTTACGTATGGCGTTGCTTCAATTGATGCTGATGAGTATTTAGAATTGCGTGAAGATCGCATTATTGCTGATATTTTTGCCGAAGATGGTGAAGAGGCTTTTCGTGATATTGAAACTGATGTCTTGCGTGACTTGGCTCGTCGTTCTCCTCGCTTGATTGGGTGTGGCGGTGGCGTGGTAACCAAGCGTCCAGAAAATGCTGAAATCATGAAGAATGCCGGTTTTGTGGTTTACCTGAAAGTTTCAGCTGATGCTGCGGCGGCTCGTATTCCTAATACCGAATCTCGACCAATGTTTAAAAATCTTGATACTGCACGTAAAACCATCATCGAACGCCAACCTCAGTACGAAGCAGCAGCTGACGTTGAAGTTGAAACAGAAAATCGATCAATTCGCGATGTAGCTGAAGAGGTTGTAGCTATTCTTCTTGAACGTGGCATTATGACCGATCAGATGAAAGCTTAATGCTCTTATGTCTCGTATCGAAGTTTCTATTCCTGGTGAAAAATTATATGAGGTTGTTATTGGACAAGGGGTGCTTTCTTCTTTAGGATGCGAGCTTCGTAACCTTGGCCTTTCGACAAATCATGCGCTTATTATTACCGATAGTGAGGTATCTGTACGGTATTTACCTCAAGCTAAATATTCACTTGAACAGGTATCGTTTCAGGTGGATGTGATAACCATTCCATCTGGCGAGGAAGCTAAATCTATTGCTTGTATTTCCGAAGTTTGGCAAGCGATGGCAGATTGTGGTTTAACTCGTGATAGCGTTGTGATCGCGCTTGGTGGTGGAGTGGTTGGAGATCTCGCTGGATTTAGTGCCTCTACGTATATGCGTGGAGTACCCTTTGTGCAAGTTCCTACCACGTTATTGTCTATGGTTGACTCTTCTGTTGGTGGTAAGACTGCTATTAATTTGGATTCAGGCAAAAATTTAGTTGGTACGTTTTATCAGCCTTTGTTGGTTTGTGCGGATGTTTCGCTTCTGCAGTCTCTTCCCGATCGAGAGTGGACTTGTGGGTGTGGTGAAATCGCAAAGTCAGCCATTATTGATTCTAAAGAGTTTTTTGATTGGCTGATGGAAAACGCTCAAGAAATGCAAGCTCGAATTCCTGTGGTCGTTCAAGAGTCAATTGAACGGTGCATTCGATTCAAGGCTGGTGTCGTTATTGAGGATAAGCATGAAATATCGGGAATTCGTGAATGCCTAAATTACGGTCACACCTTGGCTCATGCTATTGAAACTTTCGCAGGATATGGGGTGTATTCTCACGGTTTGGCTGTTGCGGAGGGGATGCGATTTGCTGCGCGATTAGCGGCAGGTCTTAATAAGGCAGATTTGGATTTTGTGCTTCATCAAGACAAACTTTTATCTGCGCTTCATTTGTCAGAGATTTCTCTTGATGCAACTACTGATGAGCTTTTGTCTATCATGAGTCATGATAAAAAAGTGCGTCAGGGTAAACTCCGTTTTGTTTTGCCTTGCTCGTATGGATCTTGGGAAGTTACTGAGGTGGCTGATGAGGTTGTTTATCAGTATATTTCTGCCTGGCTTGCTCGCTCTAGCGATTAAACCTCTACTTTTTATTTTCTCCAGTTCGAAGATCGAATTAATCAAAAGTCAATAACTTAGCTTGATTGGTTAGATTTGATAAAGCGATTTGCTTGTTTTGGCAGGTTACATTGGTAATGGGATGAAGTATCATTACTGATTTTTTTGTGAGGAATTTTTGTATGGCTTACCAACCTTCGAGAATTGTTTCAGTTCGACATGCAATGAAAGACCATACTCTTGACGTTCTTTATGTCAGGTCTCTTTCAAACATAGCATGGATTACTGGCTTTAATAATGTGTTTGATACCGAACAGGCTCACGCATTGCTTATAAGCTTTTCTGATATTTGCATCCATAGCGATTCGCGCTATTCCGAAGCACTTCAACGCGAGGCTTGTAATTCGGAAGTGGTAGTTGACGATAGAAAACAAACTCATCCTGATATTCTTTGTGAATTCATACAGAAGGTTGCTGCATCAGGTTTATCTTTGCGCATAGGTGTTGAAGATTCCCTTTCTTTAGCTGAATTTCATGCATTAGAAAAGTCACTTAATGATACAGCTTGCTCTTTTCCATTTGAATTGGTGGAACTGAACTCTTTTGTGGAGCGCCTGCGCGAAGTAAAGGATGCAAGTGAATTAGAGTGCATGAAAAAAGCTCAAGCGATTACTGACCGTGCGTTTGAGCGCATAGTCAACTTTATGGAAGAAGGTATGACTGAGCGTCAGGTGCAGCTACAGTTGGATTCATTTATGTTTGAAGAAGGTGCTCAAGGCCTTGCGTTTGATACTATAGTTGCTGCTGGAGCTCATGCTTCTTCTCCTCATGCTATACCAGGCGATACTGTTTTACGTGAAGGCGATGCTGTGGTAATGGATTTTGGCGCAAAGTATGGAGGGTACTGTTCGGATATGACTCGTACCGTGTTTATAGGTCAACCTTCTTATGAACTTGTGCATGCCTGGCAAACCTTACAACAGGTAAATGAAGCATGTGAAGAGGCTTTGCAGTCTGGAGTTATTGCTTGTGAGGTTCATCAGCTTGCTGAAAACCTCTTGGCGAAAGCTGGGTATAAAGACAAAATGGGTCATTCGCTTGGGCATAGTCTTGGCTTAGATATTCACGAAAATCCTGCTTTGTCACCTTCAAATAAAAAGCCATTGTATGATGGTAATGTAGTAACTGTGGAGCCTGGAATATATATTCCAGGAAAATTTGGCATGCGCTTAGAAGATTTTGGTGTAGTTACCAACAAAGGTTTTGACGTTTTTACTAAAAGCTCTCATAAGATGTTTATAATAGAAAAGCTAAACTAAATTCTAAGTAATTCGTTCAAAAGGAGTTAACGTGGCAATTTCTACTGCAGATTTTCGTAATGGTATGTGCATTGAATATAACGGCAAGCTTTGCACTATCGTTGAGTTTCAGCATGTAAAGCCAGGCAAAGGCGGTGCTTTTGTTCGCACTAAACTTCGCGACATTAAGACTGGTCGTGTAGTAGACTACACTTTCAATTCTGGTACTAAGTTTGAATCTGTTCGTCTTGAAACAAAGAAGATGCAGTTCCTCTACAATGACGGTGCAGACTTTAACTTTATGGATATGAATACCTTTGAACAGCTTGCTATTCCCGCAGATGTTGTTGGTGATGTTGCTAACTGGCTCAAGGAAAATGACGAAGCAACTTTAATGTATGCAGGTGACGAACTCATCAGTGTTGAACCTCAGATGTTCGTTGAACTTGAGGTTACTGAAACTGAACCAGGCTTTAAGGGTGATACTGCTACAAACACTACAAAGCCTGCAACACTTGAAACTGGCGTAACCGTTCAAGTTCCTACCTTTGTTGAAATTGGTGATGTGCTTCAAATGGATACGCGTGACGGTCGCTTTATTAAGCGTGTGTAATGTTGCTGGTGCGTTACGTTTAACCAAAACTTTTTTGGTGTAGGGCGCGAAAGCGCCCTGCTGCTTTATACTTAACACTTAAAAATTATGTACTGTTTTTTATGCAGTTGACAGTAGAGGAGGTGCGAAACACTTGGGAAAACTTCAGATTATGGATACCACCATTCGTGATGGTCAGCAAAGCTTATGGGCAACTCGTATGTCTATTGGCGACATGCTTCCAATTTTGCCTAAGATGGATCGCGTAGGATATTGGGCTATTGAAGCTTGGGGTGGTGCAACATTTGATACCTGCTTGCGCTTTCTAGACGAAAACCCTTGGGATCGTCTTCGTTCTATTAAGGCTAAAACTCCCAATACCCGTCTTTCTATGCTGTCTCGTGGCCAGAACCTGGTTGGATATAAGCACTATTCAAAGGAAATCGTACATCGTTTTATTGCGGCAGCTCATCGTAATGGCATTGATGTTTTTCGTGTTTTTGACGCGCTCAATGACATTCGCAATATCGTTGACAATGCTGAAGCTATTAAAGACTGTGGTGGTCATTTTGAAGGTGCTATTTCCTATACTATGTCTCCCGTCCATACGCTTGATAGTTTCCTCGAATACGGCCAGCAATTAAAAGATCTTGGAGCAGATTCAATTGCTATTAAAGATATGGCTGGCATGCTTACGCCATATCGTACGGAGCGTATGGTTAAAGCCTTTAATGCTGAAATCGGTTTGCCTATCCATATTCACTGCCACTATGTTGGAGGTATGGCTCCTGCAAATATCATTAAGGCAACTGAAGCAGGCGCGGCAATTGCTGATACCGCAAGTGCTCCTTTGGCTTTTGGCAATTCGCATCCTGCTGTTGAGATGATCGTAGCAGCACTCCAAGAAAGCCGTTATGATACTCAGCTTGATTTAAATTTGCTTTTTGAAATTTCTGAATATTGGGAAGAAGTACGTAAGCGTGGTCATTACAAGCGTGGTGTTTCTTCTTTGACTCATATGAAGGTTTACTCTCATCAGGTTCCCGGCGGCATGATGTCAAACTTGGTTTCTCAGCTTGAGATTCAAAATGCGCTTGACCGTTTGGATGAAGTAATGGCTGAAATTCCTGTCGTACGTGCTGAAGTTGGTTATCCTCCTTTAGTTACTCCTCTGTCTCAGATTGTTGGTACTCAGGCAGTTTTTAACGTGCTTACTGGTAAACGCTGGAGCGTTGTTTCCAAAGAAATGAAGGACTACATTTGCGGTTACTACGGTAAAGCACCTGGTCCTATGAGCCCCGAAATTGTTAAAAAGGTAGTGGGGGATGATACCGACAAGATTCTTCCTCCTGATGTAGCTCCTGGCTCATTGGTAACAACTACTTTTGCTGAACTTGAAGAAGAAATTGGCGATTTGGCCAAATCTGAAGAAGACGTATTAATGTATGCGCTTTTCCCCAATGAAGCTCGTACCTATTTAAGCAAACATCGCACATCAGAAAAGGTCGATTTCCTTCTTGAGCAGGAATCGAGCATGACCAAGGAGGACGATTACGTGGATATTAATCAGATTCGTGAACTTGTACGCGTTGCTGAGGAAAGCGGCGTAGGTGAAATTGTAGTAGAAGAAGAAGGTGCTCGTATTGCGGTTCGTATGCCCAGTGCAGTTGCTGCTGCTCCTGCACCGGCAGCTCCGGTAATTGCTGCTGCTCCTGCTGCTTCTGCTACTGAAGCTGCCCCTGCAGCTGCTGCGCCTGCTCAGAGTGGTTCTCGTCCTGCAAATTGGCATTGTGTTACCGCTCCTATGGTAGGTACTTTCTATGTAGCTCCAGCTCCCGGTGAGCCACCATTTGTTCAGGTGGGCGATGAAGTGGCTGCTAATCAGACACTTTGTATCGTTGAAGCTATGAAGCTTATGAACGAAATTACTGCTGAAGAAATGGGTACCATTCGTGAGGTATGCCTAGAAGATGCAACCCCTGTAGAATTTGGCACCCCATTGTTCTATATCGAGCCTCATGTAAATCATGATGCTATTGGTCCGGAGAGTGCATAAATGTTTGACAAGGTTTTAATCGCAAATCGCGGCGAAGTCGCATTGCGCATTATGCGTGCTTGTAAGGAACTTGGCATTAAAACTGTTGCAGTATATTCAACGGAAGATGCCGATACCTATCCTGTGCAGTACGCTGATGAAAAGGTCTGTATAGGACCTGCTCAAGCAAATAAAAGTTATTTAGTTATGTCTTCGATTATTGCTGCAGCAATCAACACTGGTGCACAGGCAATTCATCCTGGATATGGTTTTTTAGCTGAAAATTCGGATTTTGCGCGCGCTTGCGCTGATAACAATATTGTATTTATTGGCCCATCCCCGGAATGTATAGATGCGATGGGTAATAAGGCTGCTGCTCGTGAAACTATGAAAGCATGCGGTGTTCCTACCGTCCCTGGTTCAGATGGGGTGGTGGAAACCGTAGAAGAAGCACGTGCGTTTGCTGATGCCGCTGGATACCCGGTTCTCGTTAAGGCTTCAGCTGGTGGTGGCGGCAAAGGTATGCGTGAGGTTCATGATCCTGCTGATTTAGAATCGCAATTCTTAGCTGCTAAAAATGAAGCTCAGGCTGCTTTTGGTAATGGAGACGTATATCTGGAAAAGCTGGTATTGCGTCCTCGCCATGTTGAAGTTCAGGTATTAGCGGACAAGCAAGGCAATCGTATTTCTTTGTGTGAACGCGACTGTTCACTTCAGCGACGTCACCAGAAGTTGCTCGAAGAGGCTCCTTCTCCTGCGTTGACCGATGAAATTCGTCGTGCAATGGGTGTTGCTGCGGTTAAGGCGGTTCGTGCAACGGGTTATGAAAATGCTGGCACTATTGAATTTCTGCTTGATCAAGATGGCCAATTCTATTTCATGGAAATGAATACTCGTGTTCAGGTGGAACATCCTGTCACTGAAATGATTACTGGGACTGACATCATCAAAGAGCAGCTTCGTATTGCTGCTGGTGAGCCAATTTCTTGCATGGATAAGGTGCCGTTTAGCCCAAATGGTCATGCTATGGAGTTTCGTATTAACGCAGAAGATCCTAATATGGACTTCCGTCCTTGCCCGGGTAATATTACTCGTTTTGAAACCCCGGGAGGACCAGGTGTGCGTGTAGAAACCTACATTAAAGAAGGTTCGCGTATTTCACCATATTACGATTCCATGGTTGCCAAACTTATTGTTTGGGGCAATGATCGCGAAGAATGCATCGCTCGTGGCAAACGTGCTTTAAGCGAATTTACTATTGAAGGTATTAAAACCACCATTCCTTTCCATCAAAAGGTTCTCGATATGGACGCTTTTGTTGAAGGCAGGGTTTATACTGACTTCATTGAAACCGAAATGGGGGATGAGTAACGATGTCTGATATTAATACTGAAGGTATGGCCATTGCTCCTGGCGTAATGGAGACTATTGTTACCTTGGCAGTTCGTGATGTACCAGGAGTTGCTTCCGTCGGTGCTGCTCCATCTGGAATTCGTTCTTTGCTTGCTTTTAAGCAATCTACCCAAGGTGTTGTTGTTCAAGTAAGCGAAGATGACACTGTTCAGGTTGAAGTTACTATACGCGTGCTTTCTGGTCATTCGCTTGAGGCTGTTGCTGCTTCGGTTAGAAGTGCTGTTGCAGATGCGGTGTTAACTCAGGTTGGCCTAACGGTGTCTCGTGTAGATATAAAAGTTGATGGCATTTTGTTCCAAGATTAGGTTTTGCTTCTATGTCAAAAGCTATTCAGCATGAAGAGAGGGTTACTGCGCGTAAAAATGCATTGCAGTTGCTCTATCAGTCAGAAATTTTAAATATTACTCCTCAATCTTTGATAGAGGAGCGTCTTTTAGTTCCTGAAACGCAAGGTTTAGATGATTATGCAGTTATGCTTCTTCATCTTGCTGTGGACCACCAAGATGATATTGACAAGCGTATTGTTTCAGCAAGCGAAAATTGGACGATGGATCGTATGCCAATAGTCGATCGCTCATTATTGCGTCTTGCTGCTAGTGAAATGTGCTATGTCGATGATGTTCCCGTTTCGGTATCAATTAATGAAGCGGTGAACTTAGCCAAAGAATTTGGCGGAGAAAATTCTCCTCGCTTTGTTAATGGTATTTTAGGCAGAATTGCTATCCATCTTGAAGAGGAGCAGGCGTAAATGTCTTATGACGATGCTCGCTCATTTGAGGATATTAAGACTCGTTTAGATGAAATTGTCTCGTTAGTCAGTGATGATTCGCTGCCTTTAGACGAGGCCCTTGATCTTTACGAAGAAGCAGTGGGTATAGGCCTTCAGGCTTCACGTATTATGGAAGAGGGTATTGCCGAAAAGGAAGCCGAACAAGCGGCACAAGCCTTACAAGATGCAATATCTAATGAAACTAAGGGTGATTCTGGATTTTTGAGTGATTCTTCTTCTAATGAAGATAATTCAGTTTCTAATTAGTAGCAGGTTTTCTTAGTACGTGAAGTGTTTATGGGGAGGGAGGTACACACATGGCACGCATTCTAGACTCCATAGATGCACCTGATAAATTGAAGTTATTAACCGATGAGGAACTTTCTATCCTTGCCGGTGAAATTCGAGAAGAAATTGTTCAGGTTACCTCTAAAACGGGTGGCCATGTTGCCTCTAGTTTAGGTGCTGTAGAGATTATTCTTGCAGTACATTCTTTGATTGATTCTCCTAAAGATCGTTTTCTTTTCGATGTAGGACATCAATCGTATGCTCATATGCTTATTACTGGTCGCCTTGGTGAATTTCCTACGCTTCGCCAATACCAGGGTCTATCGGGCTTTCCGAAACCGCTAAGTAATCCTCATGATGTTCATCCTTCTGGTCATGCGTCAGATTCGCTTTCCGTTGCCTGTGGCTTGGCTCGTGCTCGCGATTTGCGTGGTTCTCACGAAAAGATTGTTGCGCTTATTGGTGATGCTTCGCTTGCGGGTGGAATGGCATTTGAAGCGCTTAATGATTTAGGGCAAGCGCAAACGCCACTTGTGATTATTTTGAACGACAATGAGATGTCAATCTCTCGCAATGTTGGAGCTATGGCTAAGCATTTGGGTGGCTTGCGTATCTCGAATAATTACCGCAAAAGTCGAGATTCTATGCAGGATTTCATGGAATCTTCGCTTGGCCCCGCGGGTAAAGCGTTTGTCAAATTTGGAAAGTCGGCTAAAGATTCTTTAAAGCAATTTGTTCTTCCCGATACGATGCTGTTTGAACAGCTTGGTATTGTTTGTACTCCACCGGTAGATGGTCATAATATTACGGCTTTGAAGTCAACGTTGCGCCGCGCTCTTTCTTCTGATGTTCCAGTATTGGTTCATGTGGTAACTAAAAAAGGCGCAGGATATGGTCCAGCTGAAGAAGACCCTTCTCGATTCCACGGCGTTGGGCCTTATGATATTGCAACAGGTAAATCAACTAAAACTGCTTCATCGGTTCTTACTTATACACAAGCCTTCAGCGCCGCCTTTGAACAAGAAGCACTTCGTGATCCTCGTGTTTGCGCCATCTCTGCTGCTATGGTCGATGGCACGGGACTTCGTCAGTTCGCCAATGAGCACCCTGAGCGAGTTTTTGATGTCGGTATTGCCGAAGGTCATGCTGTTGGTATGGCCAGCGGTCTTGCTTTGGGAGGGCAAAAGCCTGTTGTTGCACTGTACTCAACGTTTTTGCAAAGAGCAATTGATCAAGTGATTATTAACGTTGCTCTTAGTAATTTAGATGTGGTGTTTGCGATTGATAGAGCTGGTCTTGTAGGCGATGATGGACCAACGCATCACGGCATGTTCGACATGGCTCTTTTGCGCAGTGTTCCTAATATGAAAATTCTTGCTCCTTCGAATGAAGCTGAATTGGTTCATGCGCTTCACACGGCACTTATGATTTCGGGTCCAGTTGCACTGCGTTATCCTCGAGGTTCTGCTCAAGGTATTCCTTTGCCTCAGGATGCACTGTATATGAAGCCAGGCTGTGCTCGTGTGATTCGTGATGGTAGTGATGCTGCAATTCTTGCTTTTGGTCGAATGGTTTCTTATGCACTCTCTGCTGCCGATATTCTTTCCGAAGAGGGCATTTCTGTTCGTGTGGTAGATATGCGTTGGGTTAAACCGTTAGATATTGAAGCAATCAAAGATGCTGCTACTACAGGCGTTGTTCTCACTGTTGAGGATGGTATTGCAACCGGGGGCGCTGGCGAAGGCGTAATGGATGTATTGCAGTGCGCTGGTTTGAATCCTAAAAGTAGAGTTCTTGGAATTCCTGATACGTTCGTTGAACAGGGAAGTGTTGATCAACTGTTTGCTGATCTCGGCTTAGATGCTCAAGGTATTGCAACAGCAATTCGTAATCTCGTTCGTTCTTAAATACTCAGTTTCATATTTCTAATTGTTTCAACAAGATGACGTGATCGGGCATCTTGTTTCTAAGTTGTGTCCTGTTTGCTTCTTTATTATTTCGAGAAGTTTTAAAGAGCGTAAACATGAATTCACCTAGAGAAATAAAATCAAGAGGAGTGTCAGGATAACAGTGTCAATACGTGCCACGGATTTTTAGGAGGTATGCACGATGTATGACACTGGAGCAACCGCATTCATGCTTGTGTGTGCAATGTTGGTTCTACTCATGACCCCAGGTGTTGCATTTTTTTACGGCGGATTGGCGCGTCGTAAAAATGTAGTCAATACCATGTTTATGTCTTTTGTAATTATTGGGGTTGTTGGTCTTGTTTGGATCCTTGCTGGATGGAGTATTGCCTATGGTGGCGATGGTTCGAATCCATTTTTCGGTGGATTTGACCAGCTTGGATGCCTGACGTCCGTATCCGATATGCTTGCAGAAGCACAAGCGCCAGAAGATGGAAGTTATCCTTCTATCATTGATATTTTGTTCCAGGCTGCTTTTGCCATGATTACCGCAGCTATTATTGGAGGTGCAGTTGCAGGTCGAATGAAGTTTGCGCCTTTTATCGCGTTTATTACGGTTTGGGTATTGGTAATTTATGCTCCTCTTGCTCACATGGTTTGGGGCGGCGAAGGAAGCTTTATTGGCGATATGATTGGCGCGCTTGACTTTGCTGGTGGCGACGTTGTCCATATCAGTTCTGGTTTAACGGGCTTAGTTCTTTGTATTTTGCTTGGTAAGCGTCGAGGGTTTGGCGCAATTGCTCATCGTCCCCATAACGTTCCATTCGTAGTGTTGGGTGCAACGCTTCTCTGGTTTGGATGGTTTGGCTTTAATGGCGGTTCCGAATTTGCTGCAGATGGTATTGCTGCTCTTGCAGTGTTAAATTCCGTGATTGCTTCTGGTGCAGCAATGATTTCCTGGATGGTAGTTGAGAGTGCAAAAACGGGAAAGCCAACCTTAGTTGGCGCTGCAACTGGTTTGGTTGCGGGTCTGGTAGTAATTACTCCTGCCGCTGGTTTTGTTGAGCCTTGGGCAGCTCTTGTGATGGGCTTGATCGTTTCCCCAATATGCTATTTTGCAATTTCTTACCTTAAAGCCAAGCTTGGCTACGACGATGCTCTTGATGCGTTTGGTTGTCATTGTGTTGGTGGTATAACAGGCGGTATTTTGACGGGCGTATTTTGTGTGCCAAGTTTATCTTGGACCGAATTTGGTGGCTTGCTCTACACCGGCGATTTCACGCTTTTGGGTGCTCAGGTTTTAGGCATTTTGGTAACGGTAGTATTTGTTGCAATTGGAGCTTTGGTAATAGGCCTTGTAGTAAAGGCACTCTTTGGAGGTCTGCGAGTTTCTAAAGAGCAAGAGGCATATGGTATGGACCTTGCAGCTCACAATGAATCTGCTTACCCCGCCTTTATTGGCCTTGATTAAATCTTATTACCAACCTAAACGGAATAGGAGTATCTATGAAACGTATAGCAGCGGTAGTTCGACCCGAAAAGCTTGAACCTTTAAAAGAAGCGCTCTTTAATGCGAATATTTGCGGCATGACAATTTATCAAGTGCATGGTTGCGGTAATCAGCATGGGTGGAAAGAGTACTTTCGTGGAAGTGAAGTATTCTTAAACATGATTCCGAAAGTGAAATTCGAAATCGTAGTTACTGATGATCAAGTGGATTCTTTGGTAAAACTCATTGCTGACACTGCGCAAACTGGTGAAGTGGGTGATGGCAAAATATTTGTTTCCGATATTGAACGGGTAATTCGTGTTCGTACAGGAGAAGAAAACCAAGATGCGGTATAACCTTCGTTTCTCTTAAAAAATCTTCATCATTTGTTTGCTAGTCGATAATAATTAGTTCAAAATGAGCTATATTCATTTAGTTACAAAAAAAGACGTAGAGAAAGGATCGCTAAGATGACACGTAAGATTGCTATCTTCGATACCACCTTGCGCGACGGTGAACAGTCGCCAGGCGCTTCAATGAATTCTGAAGAAAAATTGGTAATCACGCGTCAGCTACTACGTCTAAATGTTGATGTTATTGAGGCAGGTTTTCCCGTTTCTTCTCCAGGAGATTTCAAGTCTGTACAGCAAATTGCTGCAGAAGTAGGGGACAAAGCAGTTGTTTGTGCTTTAACGCGTGCGGTTGAAAAGGATATTGATTCAGCAGCTGATGCATTGAAGGATTGCGCTCGTCCTCGTATTCATACAGGAATTGGCGTTTCTCATAGTCACATTTATGACAAGCTGCGCACTACTCCTGAAAAGATCATTGAACGCGCGGTAAACGCTGTTAAGTATGCAAAGAAATACGTTGAAGATGTTGAGTTTTATGCTGAGGATGCAGGCCGTTCAGATTATGAATTCTTGGCTAAGGTAGTACAAGCCGTAATTGAAGCTGGTGCAACCGTAGTTAATATCCCTGATACCACTGGTTATTCAATGCCAGATGAATTCGGTCGTCGAATTCGCTTCCTTATGGAAAACGTTACCAATGTTGATAAGGCGTGTATATCCGTCCACTGTCACAACGATCTTGGTATGGCAACCGCACTTTCTTTGGCTGGCGTTCAAAACGGTGCAACTCAGGTTGAATGTACCATTAATGGTCTAGGTGAACGTGCAGGTAATACTGCTATGGAAGAAGTAGTAATGGCCTTGAAGATGCACGGTGAAGAGCTCGATGGTCATACTGATATTAATACGCGTGAATTTATCCGTGCTTCTCGTTTAGTTTCTTCAATAACAGGTTTCGTTGTTCAGCCTAATAAAGCTATCGTAGGTGCTAATGCTTTTGCACATTCTTCTGGAATTCACCAGGATGGTGTTATTAAGGCTCGTACCACCTACGAGATCATTGATCCTGCAGAGGTTGGTGCAGGACAGAGCGCTATTATTCTTTCTGCTCGTTCTGGACGTGCAGCGTTGCGCCATCGTCTTGAAGCTCTTGGTTTCAAAATTGAAGGTCAGGCATTCGAAGATCTCTACAATGCATTTCTTGATTTGGCCGACAAGAAAAAGGAAGTATACGACGAAGATCTTGAATCTTTAGTTGGTGAGCATAACCGTAACCAGACTGCAACGTATACCTTGAAGTCGGTTCAAATTTCTTGTGGTCAGCCTCTTATTCCTACCGCTACCGTTACTTTGTGTGATGCTGAAGATAGGGAATTTGTTGCATGCTCTACTGGTACAGGCCCAGTTGACGCTTTGTATAAGGCTGTTAATGAAATCGTTGATATTGAAAATGATTTGACAGAATTTGCTGTTCAAAGCGTAACGCGTGGTATTGATGCATTAGGCGAAGTAACCATTCGAGTTACTGATGCTGATGGCATGGTATTCTCTGGCCGCGGCGCTGACGGAGACATTATTGTTTCTTCCGCTAAGGCTTATCTGAATGCTTTGAATCGTTTAATTTCACATAGATCCGAAAAGGCTAAGTAATTGTACTGCCTAGACTGTGGAACAAAGATTAGTGATGACGAGCTGCAGTGTCCCAACTGCGGCTCGTCCGTTGCTGTAATGAAAGAACGTTTTGCGAAAGCCAAAGAAATGGTTACTTACACCGATGCGGTAGGAGTAGATAAAACTACCAAGCTTCCGCTGGTTGAGCAGCGTTCTTATACGGATAAGGATGGTAATCCCTTGGATCCTTCTAAGGAAGTAGACCTTAAAGATATTACTGCTCACGAGCATGATTTACGCGCTATTCCTGAAATCGGCGATAAAGATCCGTATGTTACAAAACCCATGCAAAAAATTGTTTCTGATTCGGGAAAAGTTGTTGCTGATGTAGATAAAGACCATAAAGCATATTTACAAGATGTACCCGAAATTAAAACATGGCATAGAGTTGTAGGTATTATTATTTGTCTGATTATTGCCTTTTCGTTTATGTGGGTTAATGGTTCTACGTGGCTTCGAATTTTCAACATTATCTAGAACGTATTTGCACTTGATCGTATAAATATGGTATAAATAATTCACATGTGAAAACATGATAGCTTTCGTTGTTGGTTAGGAAGTGGGCTTTGTTCCCGCTTCTTTTGTTTGTTAAGGGTTGAAGGAGGGAAATGGATGCTTACCGGCAAGGCACGCATGCTTTTAGAAGCTCTCGAACCTCATGCTAGTGCACATAACATGGAAATAGTTACAGTTGAATTAGTAGGTTCTCGTAAGGCTCCGACCATCCGTGTTTATCTAGATTGTGAAGGCGGTATCGGATTCGAGGAGCTTTCATCGGCTCAAGAATGGGTGAATTCCGTAATGGATGAACTCGATCCGTTCCCTGGTGCGTATACCTTGGAAGTTTCTTCACCAGGCATCGATCGTCCCTTACGAACGCTTGAACATTTTGCTCGTTTTGCGGGCGAAAAAGCGCAGATTACCCTAAAGGAAGCTCATCAGGGCAGAGCAAAATGGGTTGGTATTTTGGCAGGTATTGAAGATAATACCGTCCTACTTGATGTTGATGGTATTGTTGAACACCTTCCTTATGATGAAATAAAGAAAGCTCACGTCATTGGCAGAATAGATTTCAGCGGGTAGAAAGGACTTTTCCATGGCAGCCTCTGAACTAATTGAAGCGCTCCAAGCTTTAGCGCACGAACGCAAGATTGATGAATTTTATTTGATTGATCGTCTTGAGGCATCGTTAGCAAAAAGCTACCAGCATATTTTAGATCTTGAATATGATGCTCGTGTAACTATCGATCGTTCTACGGGTAAGATTTATGTCTATGAGCTTGTTCCCGTTGGTGAACCCGATGAAGAAACAGGCGAATATACCGAATTTGAAGAGCGCGATGTTACTCCCGATGATGTAAGTCGCATCGCTGCGCTTAATGCAAAAAATGTTATCGGTTCTATCGTTCGCGATGCTGGTCGTCAGTCTATTTTTGAAGAGTTTTCTAATCGTGTTGGAGATTTGGTTACTGGTACCGTTTTACAAGGTACGCCTGATTTCACTATCATCAAAATTCGTGATGGCGTTGAGGCAGAATTACCCCATTACGATTTGAAGCGCTACCCTGACGAACGCAACGAACGTCCTCGCAATGAGCGTTATCGTCACAATCAGCGTCTTAAGACGTTGATTGTAGAAGTTCGCGACCCAAATTCTGATTCACCTAAAATGCGTGGCGAACATGCTCGTCCATCCATTGTTGTTTCTCGTACCCATCCGGACCTTATTCGTCGTCTGTTTGAGATTGAAGTACCTGAGATTTATGATGGCTTGGTAGAGATTAAGTCTATTGCGCGTGAACCAGGTGAGCGTTCTAAAATTGCAGTTGCTTCTCGTGAACCAAACCTTGATCCTGTAGGCGCTTGTGTCGGTCCTAAGGGTTCTCGTGTTCGTATGGTCGTAGAGGGCTTACGCAATGAACGCGTTGATGTTATTCAGTGGAACGAAGATCCTGCAATTTATGTTGCTAACGCTTTATCTCCTGCGCGAGTTACCCGTGTAGATATTGATGAAGAAAACAATTATGCAACGGTAATCGTTCCTGATGATCAGCTGTCATTAGCTATTGGCAAAGAAGGACAAAATGCTCGCTTGGCTGCTCGCCTGACCGGATGGCATATTGATATCAAGTCCACTTCTTTTGCAGGTGAATCATTATTTAATGAACCAGCGTTGATCGATGAAGAAGAAGACGAATCCTTAGACGATGGTCTGTGCGCTTACGTGGATGAAAGCGGTATTCGTTGTCGTAATCACGCACGTGATGGCTATCGTTATTGTGGCATTCATGCCGAATTTGAAGACGAAGAGTAGAAAGCTTTTTAATGACGGGCAAAACGCGACAGAGAACATGCATAGTATGCAGGCAAACCGATAATAAGGGTTCTTTATTGCGTATTGTTAGAACACCACAAGGTTCCATTCATTTTGATCCAACTGGTAAAATGAATGGGCGTGGAGCATATGTTTGTAGTGTTTCTTGCTTTGAAAAAGCAATTTCTACTAAGCGGCTAGAATCCGCCCTTAGAATAAAAGTGACCGACGAAGATCGTGATCGCGTAGCAGATGAACTGCGTGCGTCACTTTCTCATGATGAGTAATAGACGAGGAGATTATATGCCTGGCATGCGCGTACATGAATTGGCAAAAGAATTTGATATGACCAGCAAGGAGCTGCTCGATCGTCTTGCGGAAATGAAAATCCCCGCTAAGAGTCATGCCAGCATTCTCCAGGACGCCTATGTTCAGAAAGTTCGTAAGAGCTTAGAACCTGAAATTAAGCAGCGCGCAGGGGAGCTGGAAGACGAAGAAGCCAAAAAGCTTGCGGAAAAGAAAGCCGAAGAGGCTCAACGTAAGGCTGATGAAGAAGCAGAGCGTCGTGCTGCTGTGGAGGCTGAACGTGAAGCACGTGAAGCTGAACGTGCTCGTCGTGAGGCAAAGCAAGCAGCTAAGCAAGACAACGCTAAGAAAGAAGAAGAATCAAAAAACAATAAAGTTTCTAATTCTCCTTTTGAAAGTCTGGCTTCTCAGATTGAACGTGAACGAGCACATGTAGAGCGTGAAGCTGCAGAAGCCCGTGAGCGTAAGCGTGCTGCTGCCCGCGCTGCTGAAGTGGCAAAGAAGCAGGCGGTTGAAGAAGCGCTACATAATCGTGGTCGCAAAACAACTAAACAGCAGGCTCCTCAGCATAAGCAGCCACCTAAAGCAGCTCCTGTTTCAACGAAATCTAATTTCTCTTCATTGTTAGATCAGATCAACAATGAACGTGAACGTTTGGAACATCAAAAGCAAGAGCAGTCTAGTCAGAAGAAAAACCAGCGCAACGATCATCGCAACAAAGATCGTCAGAATGCTCATAACGATCAGCGATCCCAAGATGCGCGTGGAAATAAGAAAAACAAGAAGCAGCGTAAAGGTTTTGAGCCTTCAGTACCTGAATTAGAAGCTCAGGTAGACACTTCTAAGGGTGAAGACCGTTATGCTCAAATGGCAGTTCAGGCTGAAAAGCTGCAGCGAGATAAAGTATTAGCTGAAGCTCGTGCTGCGGTAGAAGCTGCAAGTCACGATGGTGAAGGTCGTCGTAAGAAGCGCAAAGAAAAGCGTGAGGCTCAGGCCCGTGAACGTGCTGAGATGGAGGCATTGGAAAAGGGCTTAGATCCTTCTTTGGTATTGGACGATTCTGTTGTAGAAATTCCGCAGGGTTCTACGGTTGCCCAGTTTGCTGAATTAGTTGAAGTTTCTCCTAATGAAGTAGTCAAACGCCTTTTCATGCTTGGTCAGGCGTTAACTCTTACTCAGTCTATGAGCGATGAACTAATTGAACTTATTGCTGATGACTTAGGACGTAAGGTTCGTGTGGTTTCTCCTGAGGAAGAATTTGCTGTTGTTTATCATGATTCTGAGGAAGACTTGAAGCCTCGTCCTCCAGTAGTTACTGTTATGGGTCATGTAGACCATGGCAAAACTTCACTTCTTGACGCTATTCGCTCTACTGGTGTTGCAAGCCATGAAGCTGGTGGTATTACTCAGCATATTGGTGCATCAGTTGTTAACATTAACGGTCGTCAAATCACCTTTATTGATACGCCCGGTCATGAAGCGTTTACTGCTATGCGTGCTCGTGGCGCTCAGGTAACTGACGTTATTGTTTTGGTTGTTGCAGCGGACGATGGCGTTATGCCCCAGACGGTTGAAGCAATTAACCATGCTAAAGCTGCTGAGGTTCCTATTGTTGTTGCAGTTAATAAGATTGATAAACCAGGCGCAACGCCCGATCGTGTTCGTCAGGAATTAACTGAATACGGCATTATCCCTGAAGAATGGGGCGGACAGAATATGTTCGTTGATGTTTCTGCTAAGCAACATCTTCATATTGATGACTTACTGGAAACTATTTTGCTTCAAGCTGATGTTCTTGAATTGAAGGCAAACCCTAACGCACTTGCTTCTGGTTATGTTATTGAAGCAAACTTGGATAAGGGTCGTGGTTCTGTAGCTACTATGCTTATCGCTCGCGGCACTTTGCATCCGGGAGATGTTGTGGTTGCAGGCACTTCATATGGTAAGGTTCGTGCTCTTATTAACCCTCGTGGAGAACACGTAGATCATGCTGCTCCTGCAGATCCTGTTGAGGTACTTGGTTTGAATTCTGTGCCTACTGCAGGTGACGAATTTCGTGTATTTGAAGATGAGCGTGATGCTCGTCGTTTGGCTGAAGAACGTGCATTGCGTGCTCGTTTAGCTAAACAAGAATCTCGTTCTCATATGAATTTGGATGACTTGTTTGCTCGTATTGAAGAGGGCGAAACAACCGACCTTAATTTGGTTGTTAAGGCTGACGTTATGGGCTCAATTGAAGCTTTGCGTGATGCATTCTCTAAGATGGACCAGTCTGAAGTTAAGATCAATATTATCCATGCTGCAGTTGGTGGTATTACTGAAACTGACGTTACCTTGGCGGCGGCATCTGATGCTATCATTATTGGCTTTAATGTTCGTCCTACCGGCAAGACTCGCGAAGTTGCTGAGCGCGAAAAAGTTGATATTCGTCTGTATCGTGTTATTTACCAGGCTATTGAAGATATTAATGCAGCACGCGTTGGCCTTCTTTCACCTGATATTGTTGAAGAAGATACCGGTATTGCTGAAGTTCGTGAAACCTTTAAGGTTCCAAAAGTTGGCACTATTGCTGGTTGCTACATCATTGAAGGCGAAATCTCACGAGACGATAAGGTTCGTATTGTTCGTGATGGTACTGTTATCTTTGAGGGCACTATTGATAGCTTGCGTCGTTTCAAAGATGACGTTAAGTCTGTTGCACGTGGTTACGAATGCGGTATTGGTATTGATGGCTACCAGGATATCAAGGTGGGCGATACCATTGAAGGTTATCGTATCGTTGAAAAAGAAAGGGTTGAATAGCCATGAAACAAGGTTCTTCAAGCCGAAAAGTCAACGAGCAAGCGCGTGAAGTAATTGCGAACATATTGCTCTTTGAGATGACTGATCCAAGGCTTTCTATGGTCACCATTACCTCATGTGAAGTTAGCTTCGATCGCAGTGTGGCCAACGTGTTTTATACAACGGAACCTTCTCGCTATGTTGAAGTAGCTGAAGCATTCCAGGCCGCAGCTGGTCGTATTCGTTCACTGATGGCTAAACAGCTTTCATGGCGCGTAGCTCCAGAATTGCGATTTATGTTAGATTCTAGTGTTGACCAGGCTGAACGTATTGCTCAAGCTTTAGCGCGTGATGCTGAGAGAAATAATTCTGAATCGAATGAATAGGAGCATTTTTGGTTACTCCTCAAACTAATACAACCTTAGATGAAATCGCCGAACGCTTAAGTGCGCTCGACGATTTTGCTATTTGTGGTCATGTTAATCCAGACGGCGATTGTCTTGGTTCTCAGCTTGGCTTGTATCATGCTCTTACTAATCTTGGCAAGCAGGTTTGTTGTCTTTTAGCTAAAGATGATCCTATCGATGTGGGCCTTCGTTTTCTTCCTGGTATTGAAAACTTAGTTCCCGCTTGCGAATATCAGGGGCGAGCTAAAGTTTTTATTGGGGTAGATGTTCCAACTATTGAGCGCATTGGTGATGCCGCTTCAGTTCAAGCTTCAGCCGACGTTCGTTTTACCGTAGACCATCATGCGGTAGATAAAACTATGGCGGAATTTACCTATGTTGACCCAGATGCTCCTGCAGCTTCTCTTTTGATTTGGCAGTTAGCTAAGAAACTTAATGCGGTTTCTCAAGAAGTTGCACAGTGCTGCCTTACTGGACTTATAACTGACACAGGGCGTTTTGCTTACCAAAATACTAATGCTGAATCGTTTATTGGTGCTGCTGAAATGATGCAAGCTGGAGCTAATCCTACGATCGTAAACCGTGAGTTTTTCCAAAGTCGATCTCTTGCTTCAGTAAGACTTGAACAAATTGTGCTTGATCGCATGGAGTTCTATGAAGAAGGAGCCTTTGTTATGTCGTATTTAACTAAGGCGGATTTCGATTCATGCAAAGCTATTAAGGCAGATGCTGAACCCTTGATTGATTCTCTTCGTTCTATTCGCGGAGTTAAAGTTGCTCTTATTCTTCGTGAAACTGTTTCAGGGCAAGTTCGCGGAAGTCTTCGTGCTAAAGACGATGACACTGATGTAGCTGTCGTTGCACGTCGTTTTGACGGCGGTGGTCATAAGGCAGCTGCAGGTTTTACCTTCTTTGGTTCTATGAATGATGCCCGTTGTGCTTTGAAGCAGCAGGTTGTTGCAGAGTGTTTTTCGATTGAAGATAGCCAACCTGAATCCGAATCAACTCAGTTTTCATCTTTTGTAGAGTCTCGGGATGATAAGTAGGGAGATGCCCTGAATGGCTAAACGTGGAAGTTCGGGTATTTGTCGGCTGATTGGTATAAATAAGCCAATTGGTTTGTCTTCTCATGATGTTGTTAATCGTGTGCGTCGTATATATAACGAAAAACGAGTTGGTCATGCAGGAACTTTAGATCCTCTTGCGTCAGGGGTTCTTCTTGTTTGTGTTGGGCCCGCTACTCGTCTTGATGCCTTTTTGGTAGGACATGGTAAACGGTATCGTATGGGTGTTATGTTTGGCGCCTCAACAACGACCGATGATTCGGAAGGTTCTGTCGTAAAAACAGCTTCTATTCCAGATGAATGCAGCAATCTTGATTTTGCTCAACGTTATGTTTCTGGCTTACTTGGCAAGGGTGAACAAATTCCTCCCATATATTCTGCCATTAAAGTTAATGGTAAAAAAGCCTATGAACAGGCGCGTAGGGGTAATGTTATTGATCTTGTGCCACGCTCATTTGAGATATATGACGCAAGCTGTAAGGGCATCCAGGAAAAAGAGCGCTTAGATGGACAGCCAGGTGTGGAATGGCTCTGCGAAATGAGCGTTTCCAGTGGCACTTACATGCGTTCTATTGCTCGTGATATGGGAAGAGACTTACATAGTGCTGCCTATGTAAGTTCGCTTGAACGAACAATTTCTGGAACGGTACTTCTGGAAGATTGTGTGACGCTAGAGCAATTAGAGCAAGATTCAACAGCTGGTGGTATTGATCCTGTACAAGCGTTAGGTATCCGTTTTGCTTTTGTTCGAAATGAAATTGCTGATAGGGTAGAGCATGGTTCTTGGTTAAAAGATACGGATATTGCTTTAAATGAACCAATTTTGCCAGAGCTTTCGGGGTCTTGTACCTGCACTACTTCCGTTCGTCCTTCCTTAAAACCTCCAACGCATGAAGAAGTTATAGGTGTTATAGTTAATAATCGCCTTAAAGCAATATATGAATTTAAAGAGTCCGAGCATCGATATGTTCCTCGATGCGTGTTTTCGATAGGTGTAGAACGTGGCAGTACTATATAAAGCTGATGAGACATTCGATCATTCCATTTTTAAGAATTCTTCATGCGCCTTTGGTGTTTTTGATGGTGTGCATATCGGTCATCAATATCTACTCAGCTGCGCTAAAAAGACTGCGGAATATAATGGCGGAAAGTCTATAGCTTTAACGTTTGATATTGATCCAGACGAAATGTTTCATCCTGAACGTTTACGTAAACTTATGAGCAACGAACGCCGACTAGAAGCTCTTCTTGATAGCGGCGTAGATATGGTTGTTGCTCTTCCTTTTACGCGGGAATTTGCTAGTTTATCTCCCGCTGACTTTCTCCTTCAAACGTTTAATGGTTTTGCTCCTTCAAACCTTCATGTTGGTCTTGATTTTCGATTTGGCTCAAAAGCTGCTGGTACGGTTGCTGATTTGGCTGAATGGGGTGCTGCGGTAGGCACTCATATTGACGCACATAATTTAAGGAGCGCTGAAGGATCACCTATCACTGCAACACGAATTCGTCTTCTTTTGATGGAGCATGATCTTGATGAAGCTTCAAAACTTTTAGGGCGCCGTTTTTCTATGGTTGAAAAGGTTCGTCCTGGTCGTGGTGAGGGCGCTGATATGGGCTTTTCTACTGCAAACCTGGTTATTGAGCCTAATCGTCGTGTGCTTGCAGAAGGTGTTTATGCAGCTTATGCCGTAGTTGAAGGTAAACGATATCGAGCTGCGGTTTCTATGGGGGTATCTCCTGTTTTTGCAGATAAAACGGATGCTACCTGTGAAGTTCATATCCTTGATTTTGACCAGAATATTTACGGCGAATACATTGAAATTGAATTTGTAGAATACTTACGTCCCATGATTAAGTTTGATTCGACTGAAGAGTTAATTGCTACTGTTATGGGAAATATAGATTATTGCCGCAACAATTTAGTGCTGTAGCGCTTTCTTAGTTTTCTAAATTAGTATTCTCGTGGTTTGGTGCTGGTAGAGGAGATCTTTATTTTCAGTGAAGAGGACATACGAAAAGTTCGCCAAGCTAACGATATTGTTGAGCTGTTTTCTGAACGTACGGTAATGCGTCAGCGTGGACGTGACTTCTGGTGCTGTTGTCCTTTTCATCAGGAAAAAACTCCTTCTTGTAAGGTAGATCCTTCTTCTCAAACATGGCATTGTTTTGGCTGTGGTGAAGGCGGCGATATCATCACCTATGTTCAAAAACTTGATGGCGTAGATTTTGTAGATGCAGTACGCTTTCTTGCACGTAGAGCAGGTATAGAATTACAAGAATCCCCCCAAGCTAGCAAGGCGCGAAGTAAAAAAGCACGTCTCAAAGCTATCTGCAACGAAACTGCTTCGTATTATCACATGCTGTTGATGCGATCTTCTGACGAGGGAGCAGCTCAAGCAAGAGAATATTTGGCTTCACGCAATTTAGGTGGTCAAGTTCCTAATGAATGGAATTTGGGGTATGCGCCTGGTCGTCGCCATTTGGTTACTCATTTGCGCTCGTTAGGTTATAGCGATGCCGAAATGATTGATGCGAATGTTGCTGTAAAAGGGTCGAATGGATCTGCTGATAGATTTTTTAATCGTGTAATGTTTCCTATACGTGACGTTCGGGGAGATACAATTGCGTTCGGAGGACGCGTTATTGGTAGCGGTGAACCAAAGTACCTCAATACGGGAGAGACTCCACTGTTCCATAAATCGGAAGTTTTATTTGCCCTTGATAAGGCTAAAAGTACAATGGCAAGTACTGGTGTAGCTATTGTTGTAGAAGGATACACCGACGTCATTGCTCTTCATGGCGCTGGATTTACCAATGTTGTAGCTACCTTGGGCACTTCGCTTACGCGTCAACATATTCGGATTCTTTCTCATCATGCTAAATCAAAGATTATTTATCTCTTTGACGGGGATGAAGCAGGTCAGCGTGCGGCAGATAGGGCTCTTACGTTTATAGATTCATCAGTTACCCCTGAAGCAGGCGCTTCTAAGGTGGATCTTTTGGCTGTTACGCTTCCCGATAATTTAGATCCTGCGGATTTTATTGCGCAGCGTGGAGCTGACCCTTTTGCTGAATTATTAAACAAGGCGGTACCCTTAATCCGGTTTGGTATTGATCGACGTCTTGCACAGTACGATCTGAGTACTCCCGAAGGTAAAAGTCGTGCCACCACTGAAGCACTCAGTGTATTAGCTCCTATAAAGACTTCACTTCTTGCAAAAGATTATGCGGTGTATATTGCGAGTAGAGTTCATGCACGCGAGCAAGATATACTTGAACGCCTGGATTCCCTTAAAGTACCTGCTACTCGCGAATACGATTCAAATTCTCAGCGCAACCAAAGTTCGCAGCCTCACCATATGCTTACCTTAACGGCTGCTCAAAAGAACAGGCTGCGAACTGAACGCGAGTTTTTAAGCTTATGTGCTCACAATCCTGCTATGATTCCTGATTTTTTGAATGAATTAGGTCAAACTGAATGGCATGATAAAGTTCATCGAGAACTTGCTCTAGCTCTTATAGAAATTATTGCCGAAAATCCAGCATTGACTACTGCTGATCTTATTAGAAAAGCACAGCAACAATGTTCCTATGCGCAGCGTATTTTAACTGCTTCAACCGTTAGCAGTTCTTCTTCTGCTCATGAACTTTTGCGATTTATGGCTGACGAACTAGCTATCGGCGATATGGAAGATGCAATTAATGCTATGCGTATCCAGCTTGATCAGAGCGAATCTCAAGAAGAAAAAGATGTGGTATTCCAATCAATTCTTCTTGTTCAGTCAGAACTCAACCAGCTTCGCACTACACACGGCAAGACCAATTAGCTTGTTTTGTGATGGTTTTAAATAATGCTACGGTTTCAGTAGCATTATTGGCTGGTATACTTACCTTCAAACATTGAATGAAGCTTAGTCGAAAGGCTTTTGCATGAAAACGCTCAAAATAGTTTTATCCCCTGATCCAGGTCTACGCTCTGTCTGTGAACCCTGTACGGTAGGGGATCGTTCACTTGTGAAGTTAAGCAAGCAGATGCTTAAAACGATGTACGCAAATAATGGTTGCGGTTTAGCGGCTCCTCAGGTTGGCATCAATAAACGCTTTGTTGTTATTGACTGCCTGGATGAAGATGGCAACGCTGATCCTTATGTTTTGGTAAATCCTGAAATTGAATGGTCTAGCAGCGATTCCATTACGGAAGAAGAAGGATGTTTATCGCTTCCGGGTATTTCTGTTCCCATTGCGCGCCCTTCAAAAGTGAGGGTTCGTTATTACGATTTAGAGGGCAATGAGCGCAAAGTAGTAAGTGACGGTTTGCTTGGCAGATGTTTGCAACACGAAATTGATCACCTTGATGGGATTACCTTATTTGAATCTTGCTCACCTATGGATCGTATTAAAGCGTTACATGATTACAATGTTGCTCTTGAGCAAGGCGCTAAGCCTGGAGAGGTAGGCTAGGGAAACTATGCGCATCGTGTTTATGGGGACGCCTGAATTTGCCAAAACAATTCTTGAAGTGCTTATTGCTTCAAATCATGAAGTTGTGGGTGTTGTAACGCGTCCTGATGTTATTCGCTCTCGTGGCAAGAAGCTGGTTAGTTCTCCGGTAAAGCAATGCGCGCTTGATAACGATATTTCTGTTTTGGAATATTCTTCTCTTAAGTCCGATGAGGCTTACCAGTCCCTTGGGGCGCTTAATGCTGATGTCTTTTGCGTAGCTGCTTATGGGGCTATTCTTCCAAAGCGCATATTGGAAATGCCACGATTTGGTTGTCTTAATGTTCATGGTTCCTTGTTGCCCCGTTGGCGGGGAGCCGCTCCTATTGAGCGAGCAATTCTTGCTGGCGATACGGAAACTGGCATCGGTATCATGCGCATGGAAGAAGGACTTGATACCGGAGCTGTTGCAAAAACCTGCACTGTTGAAATTGGAACTCATACTTCAGAAGAACTGTCTTCGCTTTTGGCTCAAGATGGCGGACATGCTCTTGTCGAAGTCCTCAATCAGCTTGATGCTGGAATTGATGTTGTTTGGCATCCTCAAGCAAGTGATGGGGTTACTTATGCCGAAAAGCTTGAAAAGGGCGAACTAAATATTGCTCCTGAACAATCGTTTATCGAAGCTTTTCGTTGTATTCAGGCTTCAAGTGAAAATCATCCTTCTCGCTGTTCTATCGCCGAAAAAGATATAACAATTCTTAGAGCATCTTTGGCTGAAGAAATCTGTTCACTTAAACCTGGCGAAGTTTTATTTCAAGCAAAGCGCTTATATTTGGGATTTAAAGATGGAGCGTTGGAACTTCACTGTCTTAAACCAGCGGGGAAAAAGGAAATGGACGCCAAAGCTTTCGCTGCTGGAATTCAAGGTATAAAGCAGGGTGGTATTTGCTGGAGTTCGATCAATGGTTAATAAGTCTACATCAAAGCATTGTCGATCAAGTAAGGCTACTCCTGCAAGAAAGCTTGCTTATTCGGTACTAGCCGACATTCGTCATCATCGCGTATTTTTAGATCATGCGTGGAACAGCCAATCTAAGCGAGTTTCTCTGCCTCCAGCGGAACGTGCTTTTGCGCGTCTTTTAGCTACAGAAGTTATTTCTCATAAAGGAAGTTTGGATGAATTAATTAATAGGGTTCTTAAAGACCCACATGATATTCAGCCCGATGTTCGGGATGCTCTTCGTATTTCTTTTGCGGAATTGTTCTACTTAGGTAAGCAGCATCACATTGTAGTTAATGAAGGAGTTGAGCTAGTTCGCAGTGTTGCTCCTAAGGCGAGCGGTGTAGCAAATTATGTCTTACATCGCGCCTGCGAATTACACGACACTTTTCCTTTTGGGGATCCGAATACTGATGAAAAGGCAGCTAGCCTAGCTTATGGGTTTCCGACATGGCTTACCTCGAAGCTTTCTTCGTACTATGGCTTAGATAAAACCTTACATTTTTTGCGCAACTCCAATGAGCCGGCTCCGTTCTTTTTTGTGATAAATCAAGCTCATGCTAACGGCCCTCAAACGCTTAAGGCGTTGGTTAATCAAGGAATAAAAG
>URMQ01000005.1 GCA_900548955.1 uncultured Eggerthella sp.
AGTGGTCGAACAACCTTTGGCTATCATTCGCTGCAGCATTCCCCAAGGGATACTGCTATAAATACCTTTTGTATGTTTGAGAGCCGCAACTTCCCATTTGTGATAATAGGAGCGCGCAAGGGGAGCGGAATCGATGCTAACAAACCCTTTTGCGTAACCAGGGAAAAGTGACAAAAAGGCCTGAGATACGTAGCCGCCCATTGATTGTCCGACCAAAATAGGGCTTTCAATCTGCTCTGTCTTCAGAATGTCGTGCAGCATGACGGCAAGATCATCCATCGAAAATTCCAGTTTAAAAGGACAAGATTTTCCATGTGCGGGCGGGTCCCATACAAAGCAATTTGCGGTTTCGGCAAAATAACTCAATTGGCGATTAAATAAACGATGGTCGGCAGTAAGGCCTGGTAAGAACACAAGCCATGGAGCGTTACGCGGAGCGTTGGGGATTGTTTGCTCGGCTAGGGTCTGACTCAGGCGAGAAAACATCACAGAAGCCGCTGCGTCAGAAGCGATTTCAAGTTCTTCTGGCGATTCGGTGTTTTGACAAGCCTCCATGTTAAGACCGTCAGTGTAGCTAGAAGCATAGGAAATCCAATAAATAATAGTGCCCGATTCTGTTTTGTAGCGGCGTTCTTCCATGCTGTGGTGGCGTCCGTTCTGTGAGTTTCTAAAATATAGTAACGATAAGCAAATTACCCAAAGATAGCTGTTGTTCTCTTGCTACACTAACAAGATCCTAGTGAAACGACAATATGTCGCTTAAAAACTTCATGATGGACAAGATATCGGCGACAAACAAAAGCGAAGGTGGTCGCCAAATAAGTCAAAGACGTTTTTTCTAAGAAGGAGGTGAGGCGAATGTCGAAAGCTAAGCGCAAGCGCAGCGGAAGGCCAAAGGCTCAGCGAAAACGCATAGCTGTTGCTAAATCGGGTGCGGTATGGCACCAGTCTGCCGAGGAAGCTACCTTGGCACAAAAGCCGCATTTTAATGGCTACGCTTGCGGCTACGGTGCTCACGGCGACACAAAATACAATCGCACGCGTGATAAACGTGCTTGGAAAAAGCAACTAAGACAAGAAGGAGCCTCGCGAGGCTCCTTCCTTAGTTTTGTATGTCCGAATGCGGTATGTGTCTAGCTTTGCTGGTAAAATGCCAACTCCGCAAAGTAGGTACACAAAATAGATTCATACAAATTTGGCAGTTTACTTATTGAAAAGACCACCAATAATGCCGCTTACTGCGCCGCCGAGATTTTCGGTGATTCCGCCAATAATGCGTCTTGGTATGGGATTATTCTTACTTGCTTCAAACGAGAGTTAACAAGCAGATGCGATTAATCCCTGGTGAGCTCGTAAGGCTAGCTTGTCGGTTGATGTGATTAATCCCTCGTGAGTTTTCGGTGGATACGATGAGGTTTTGCGGCTTCTTCGCCAAGACGTTCAACCTTGTTTTTGCGGTATGCTTCAAAGTTTCCTTCAAACCAATACCAGTTACCAGGATTATCATCAGTACCTTCCCAAGCCAAAATGTGGGTAGCAACGCGGTCCAAAAACATACGGTCATGGCTGGTAATTACCGCGCACCCTGGGAAAGCAAGCAGTGCTTCTTCAAGACTTTCAAGAGTTTCTACGTCCAAGTCGTTAGTAGGCTCGTCCAGCAGAAGAAGGTTACCACCTTGCTTCAAGGTAAGAGCTAAGTTCAATCGGTTACGTTCGTCACCCGATAAAACGCCAGCGGGCTTTTGCTGGTCGGACCCTTTGAAGCCAAAGTTTGCCACATAAGCACGGCTTGGAATTTCTGTTTCGCCCACTTTGATGTAGTCCAGTCCATCAGAAACGACTTCCCATAAGGTCTTCTTAGGGTCAAGGCCTTCGCGATTTTGATCGACATAGGAAATCTGTACGGTTTCTCCTAGTTCAAGGGTGCCGCTGGTTAATTCTTCTTGTCCAACAATCATCTTGAACAGGGTTGATTTACCAACACCATTAGGCCCAATAACACCAACGATGCCATTACGAGGCAAGGTGAAAGACAAATCGTCGATCAGGACGCGATCACCAAAAGCTTTATGTAGGTGTTCAGCAACAAGAACTTTCGAACCTAGGCGAGGACCAACGGGAATGCGAATTTCATTCACGTCGACGCTCTTTACGTTGCGGGCTTCCGCTTCCATCTGTTCATAACGTTCCAAGCGTGCTTTGTTCTTTGCTTGACGAGCTTTCGGGCTTGAGCGCACCCATTCCAATTCAGATTTCATGCGTTTGGCAAGTTTTGCCTGCTGCTGACCCTGTGCTTCTAAGCGGGCAGCCTTGGTTTCCAAATAGGTAGAATAATTGCCCTTGTAGGGATAGAGCTGACCGCGGTCAACTTCGCAAATCCATTCTGCAACATTGTCTAAGAAGTAACGGTCGTGCGTTACTGCCAAGACGACGCCAGGGTAGCGCTTCAAGAACTGCTCAAGCCAGAGCACCGATTCGGCATCCAAATGGTTGGTAGGTTCGTCCAAGAGAAGTAGATCGGGTGCTTCAAGGAGAAGCTTACACAGCGCAACGCGACGACGTTCGCCACCTGAGAGAACCTTTACGGGAGCATCGGGATCGGGGCACTGAAGCGCATCCATTGCCTGGGATAATTGCGAATCTAAATCCCATCCGTTTGCGGCATCAATTTCAACCTGTAAGGTGCCCATTTCTTCCATAAGGGCATCAAAGTCTGCATCAGGATCTGCTATTTCCGCACCAATTGCATTGAAGCGATCAACCTTTGCCAGCACGTCAGCAAATGCTTGGCGAATGTTTTCGATAACGGTTGCTTCTTCATCCAGTGGCGGTTCCTGTTGCAAAATGCCTACGGTGTAACCAGGAGTTAAACGTGCATCACCTGCGGAAACTTCTTCAAGCCCCGCCATAACCTTCAAAAGGGTGGACTTGCCCATGCCATTTGGGCCGACAACGCCAATTTTTGCGCCTGGATAGAAGGAAAGCGTTACGTCATCCAAGATCACCTTGTCGCCAACTGCTTTGCGTGCTTGATACATTTGGTAGATGAATTCTGCCATTATTTCGAGCCTTTCTAATGGGTTCGGATTAACAGTGTTAACGAGACGCCTATAGGACTTGTAAGGGTTATAGGGCATTTTAGTTAACGATGTTTAATTTGTTTCGCTCAATAGTATGTCGATCGTTATCTTAATACCATGTTGTTGAACGTTACCTTATCAAGAAACGGCTGTTTCAAGAAATATTTCTCTTTTATAAGAGATCATCATCACAAAGGATGCTGCTCAAAAAGTCATCGTCGTAAGGCATGGTGTGGGTGAAAGGACATTCTGCGTCAGTTGCGATAACAAGATAGTTATCTTCTAGTCCAAAGTCGGCATCTTCGCATGGAATGATAACTACCTGATTAAAAACTTCATCAAGAGTGGTAACGACGTGTCGCAAGAAGGTTATATCCTCGCCTTCGTCTTGGCTTACTACGTTGGTGGCGTAAATACCGCCTGGCACAAGGCGCAATTTTGCTAGACGCATAGCTTCGATTGTCGCAAGCGAAAGAACGGGGTCTTTCCCAGAAAAGGTATCGTTAATGATGGCGGCATATTGCTTGTGGGTAGTTTTTAGATAGTTGCGCCCATCGGCGGTAATAAGCCCGAGCTTATCTACTGCATGGGGGAGTTCTTCCAAAAGCTGATCGAGGTAAAACCACTTCTTTGCGATGTCGGTAACTGATTGATCAAGCTCAACAACGTCAAGATAGAGGTCAGGTTTAGTGTTAAGAACGTGCTTTGGCCACGCGTAGCCCCCGCCGCCGATCATAAGTACTTGATTGTTGGTGAAACCGTTATCGAAAAGTGTGGCTTCGAAAACATGATCAAAGGCTTGCTGATAAGCAAAAACAGGAACAGGGTAGTTTTTATCAAGATAGGTCGCAGATTCGTATGCGCCATTTTGTTCCAGCACACGAACGGGATTTCCCTGCTCATCTTCTATCGTGTGGATGCGTGCAAGTCCTGCATTTGTTTTAACGAAATGCGTATCGCTTTTGCGAAAGTGCTTCCAGATGGTTACACCTGCTACAGCAAAAGCAAGTCCAAGCCCTGCGGCAATGATACCTAATGCGCGTGGAGTGGCGGGCGGGTTCAATGCATGTTGAGCGGCAGGCGGTTGAGTAATGTGTTTGTGGCAAAGGTTTTTCATGAATAGTAGTGTATTTTAGATTCTTGTAATTGTGAGTGGTGAATAAAGGAAAAAGTGGTGAATTTAGAATACCGAGCAAAGAACGAAACAGTTCAGGGTCATTTGGCGGCACTGTTTACTGTTCTTGTATGGGGCACCACGTTTGTATCCACGAAAATATTGCTACAAGATTTTTCTCCCATCGAAATCTTGTTTATTCGTTTTGTTATGGGTTTGTTCGCTCTCTTTGTTATAGCGCCTAAAATTCTTCCTTGGATGGGCTGGCGTCATGAAAGACTTTTTTTGCTTGCAGGTTTGTTCGGTGTCACGCTGTATTACCTTCTGGAAAATATCGCACTGACAGGAACGCTGGCAACAAATGTGGGAGTGATAGTGTCAGTAGCGCCTTTCTTTACTGCAGTGGTGGAACGAATTGTAAATAAGGGCGCGCAACTAACGGTTCGTTTTGTTGTTGGCTTTGTGGTAGCTATGTTTGGAATTAGTTTTATTAGTTTTGCTGAAACAGGGGTGCACCTTAGTTTTTCGGGAGATTTATTGGCGCTTTTAGCAGCAGTGGTGTGGGCGTGTTATTCGGCTTGCATGACGCGCATTAGCCTGATCGGCTTAACTACGATCAAAGCTACGCGAAGAGTATTTGAATATGGCATTGTATTTATGATTCCTGCTTTGCCTCTGCTGGGGTTTGCACCAGAAGCGTCTTCATTTACCGACCCTATTAATGTGGCTAATCTGGTGTTTTTAGGCCTTTGCGCATCAGCGGCGTGTTTTGTGACCTGGAATTTTTCCATAAAGCGGCTAGGTTCGGTGGTTTCAAGCGTTTATATCTATGCAACTCCTGTCATTACTGCGGTAGCTTCTTGGTTGGTTTTGGATGAGCAATTAGTGCCTCTAGCTTGGTTTGGTGTACTGCTTACTATAGTCGGCTTGGTTGTTTCGCAGTTTTCTTTTTCAAAGACGCGTAATGTATAAAGATTGCCATGAATAAAAAAGAGCGTCCCATTTGGGACGCTCTCAATATTGCTTGTGTGGTCCTTCTAGAAAGTCTTAAGGAAGAATGAAGGACAGCATGTGAGATTGTAGGAATACCAGAACACAAAGTACTGCCAGCATGCCGATACTCCATGGGATAACCTTCTTGAAAAGGTTCGATTCGGTTTCGCCTGTGGTAACAGCGGCAATTGCCAAGGACTGAGGCGAAATCATCTTGCCGATAACACCACCCATGGTATTAGAAGCCAAGAACAGGTCAGGCGTTACATGAGCCAAAGAGGCGTTGGACTGTGCTGCTTCGTACTGCAGACTGGAGAACAGTGCGTTTGCAGAAGTGTCGGAGCCAGTAACCGCGGTACCAACCCAACCAAGCATTGGAGAGAGCAGGGCAAATACTGCACCCGTGCTTGCGAGGAATTGGCCAATGGAAATGGTCTGGCCAGAGAAGTTCATGATATAAGCAAGGCCCAAAACAAGCACGATGGTTAAAGAAGAAAAGCGCATTGCTACAAACGTCTGACCAAGCTGCTTGAAGGAAGATCCAAGCGTAATCTTGAACATGCCCTTATTCGTGAACAGAGCATATACGATAGTGGTAAGAACCGCTGCAATAAACAGCATGGAGCCAGGATTTGACAGCAAGTTCAAAGTATAGGTGGTTCCAGGATCTGCGCCTGCTGCGTTCAATACGTTGCCTGCAAGACCTGGGAAGGGGATTTTAATATCGGTGCTTGCAAGCAGGGTTGGGATACCCAGTTTGCATACAGCAAATACTACAACAACGATGATGTAAGGAACCAAAGCCATCCATGCACGAACAGCAGGAAGCTTGGTGGTTTCGGTTTCGTGGAGAGGTGCCATTCCGAAGCGTTCACGTGCTTCGTTTACATTGCCAGGCTTAACGAACTTCAAGAAGATAACGCTTACGCCCAAGGAAACCAGTGCAGCGCACACGTCGGTCAATTCGTATGCAAAGTGATTGGAGCACCACCACTGAACAATCGCGAAGGAAAAACCAATGACTAAAGCGTGCAGCCAGCAATCGCGAAGCCCTTTGCGACCGTCAAGAATCATAACAACCAGCAGAGGTACAACCAGAGCAAACAGAGGAGCCTGATAACCAACAAGAGCAGCTACATGCTGAGCGGTTTCCAGTGCAACTGATGCATCACCGGCAGCTACCATGTTACCTGCTGTGGTGATTGGAGTACCAGCTGCGCCGTATGCAACCGGTGCAGTGTTGGCAATAAGAACAGCAAGCGCTGCCTTCATGGGCTTAACACCGAGTGCCAAAATCATGGTTGCGGTAATAGCAATAGGAGCGCCGAAGCCTGCAAGTGCTTCAAGCAAGCCACCGAAGCAGAAGGCAATCAGAACAGCCTGAATACGGATGTCGCCGCCGCCTACGATATCAAAAAGGCTCTTAAAGTCTTCGGAGCGACCCGAAACAGAAGTTACTTCGTAGAACCATACCGCCATGATAATGATGAATACGATAGGGAAAGCGCCGTAACATGCGCCTTGTACACCGGAAAGGAATGCAAGGTGAGCTGGCATATGGAAAGCGAATACAGCAACGAGGAATGCAACGAAAAGTGCAATAGCTGCTGCCACATGAGCTTTCGCCTTAACGCCTACCAACATAACGAAAAATGCAGCAAGAGGAATACATGCTACTAATGCCGATAGCGCAAGGTTGCCTGCAACAGGATCAACCACAGCTTGAAACATAGAGACTCTCTTTCAAATCGGGAACAGTTAAACAAGTGCGGGTCATTTGTGATCAGGCATTATTCGGGTTCTCCGTTTATGTAGCCGTTTCAAAATGACTTACAATTTTTTAACGTATTCATACTAATGAGATGTAGGCGTTTGTCTTTGCCTGGTCGACTAGCGGTTATTTGTGAGCTACGAAGGGACTTAATACGCGATAAAGAACCGTTGCCGAAAAGCTCAGCGCTTTAGTTAATCAAAGTGACGGTTTTCAGGTATGCTGACTTTTGCAAAGCGACACCGTAAGTACTAGAGGTGCTCGCAATAGATAAGTACCTATTACTTAACGAAACCAAGAAAGAGGAATGCTATGTACGTAACTTGTCTTGATCTAGAGGGAGTTTTGGTTCCTGAAATTTGGATTGCGTTTGCGGATGCTACTGGCATTCCTGAACTTAAGCGCACAACGCGTGATGAACCCGACTACGACAAGCTTATGAATTTCCGCCTGAATATCTTGAAAGAACACAACTTAGGCTTGAAAGAAATTCAAGACGTAATTGAAGCCATTGATCCTATGCCTGGCGCGAAAGAGTTCTTAGACGAGTTGCGTTCTTTATGTCAGGTCATCATTATCAGCGATACGTTTACGCAATTTGCAAAGCCTTTGATGAAGAAATTGGGTTGGCCAACGCTGTTTTGTAACGAACTTGAAGTTGCTGATTCGGGCGAAGTAACGGGCTTTAAGATGCGCTGCGACCAGTCCAAACTGACCACAGTTCGCGCTCTTCAAAGCGCAGGCTTAGAAACTATTGCAGCAGGTGATAGCTTTAACGATTTAGGAATGATTAAAGCAAGTAAAGCGGGCTTTTTGTTCAAGAGTACTGACTCTATCAAGGCAGACAATCCTGATGTTCCAGCTTTTGAAACCTATGACGAACTAATGGCTGCCATTAAGAACGTTATTCTGTAAAGAAAAACATAGTACGTATTATCTCCCGCTTATCAACTTGCTGATAAGCGGGATTATTTGTGCATTTGTATTGGTCTGAGCTGTTTTTTAGGCGCACCATCTCTGAGGAGGTAGCTCAAAAAGCGTAAAAATGTATTTCTGAAATTGCAAAATGAGGACAAGACCAGTTTTGGAGATCGTGATCACAAAGTGTCAATTTGGTAAAAAGAATAAATTAGTTTAGCTACTAAATAATTAAGTCACTAAAATAAGCTGACATTGGCATATAACTGCTTTCAGCTAATGCAGAGCCAGAGCACTCGATATAAAGGATACCAATGGCGGAAAGAAGACTAATGTCAGCTAATTCTCAAGAGGCAATTCAAGACACAGGAGAGCTTAAAGAGGAATTTGTCCGTCTTATGCGGATAATCCACCGTGAGCAATTTCATCCTGCTTGGTCACCAGGTAATCTTTTCAGGCCTGAGATGCATACGCTTATGTGTGTTTGGATTGCTTATCGACACAATAAAGAGGCTCGACCTTCGTCACTTGCGAAATACTCTCATGTTTCACCTAGTGCTGTCTCTCAGACGCTTAAAACGTTAGAAGAGAAAGGGCTGGTAGCGCGCGTTCGTTCTGCAAACGATTCTCGTTCGGTGGTAATCGAGTTAACCGAAGAAGGACGCGCCTTGATTGAAGAGGTTCAAAGTATTCGCTCCAGCTATTTCGATGAAATGTTTGAGGCGATTGGCGTTGATGATATGCAAACATTGATGCGTATTATGCGCAGGGTACTTGATTTTTGTGCTTCAAAACACGATGTCTACGCAAAACGCGATATATGCAAAACGGACCGCAACGAATTTTTGCCTTCTGATGGGAATGAGTTGTTGTGTGCTAAGGAACCTTCGAAGTGTGTTATCGGGGAGGTTTCCGCATGCGAATAATTCAGTATTTGAAAAGTTCAAAAGTGGCAGTAGTGCTTATAACGTTGCTGCTCATTGTGCAGGCGTTTGCAGATTTGTCGCTGCCACGGTATACCTCGGATTTGGTAGATGTTGGTATCCAGCAGGGAGGTATTGAACATGCTTCTCCCGACGAAATGAGCGCGGATACTTTTAATTATGTATGCATGCTTGCAGACGAAAATGATGAGCAACTCATTCGCGATTCTTATGCTCAGGCTGACAGCTTAGAAGGTGTAAATAGCGATCAAGCAAATAAAAGCGTCGAGGGGCGAGTTGTTCTTACCAAACAAGGAAAACAACAGCGAGAGACTCTTGATGCTGCAATTGCTTTGCCAATAGTTTTGGTTCATGCGCAAGACATCTTGGGGGATTTTGGCCAGGAGGGTCAGACCGATTCTACGCAAGCTGATCAAGATACAAGCACGCAGGCTGCTCAAAATACAGCTGCGCAGAAAAGCCAAGATAATTCTGCGCAGGCAACTCAGGATACCTCTGAACTCTCAGCGCAGATGGGACAGCTATCTTCCTTTGATCTAGCTCAAGTGTATGCAGCGTATCAGTCGGGTGCTCTAAGCAAATCGGAAATACTTTCTTTGATTGATCAAGCACGTGCCATGTTTGGCAATATCGACGATTCGCTTATAGAACAGCAAGCTATTGAGGCGGTAAAGGCTGAATATAAAGCACTGGGTATGGACCTTGGCGCTATTCAGTTGCAATATCTTGCATGGCTAGGTGCTCAGATGCTTGCCGTAGCTGCTTTGATGATGGCGGCTTCCATTTCAGTGGGCTTTGTTGCTTCGCGTACTGCGGCAAAAATTGCCCGAAATTTACGTGAGCGTCTTTTTGAAAAGGTGGTTTCGTTTTCTGATGCCGAGGTTCAGTCTTTTTCTGCGGCATCGCTCATTACAAGAGGCACTAACGATATCCAGCAAATTCAAATGGTGCTCGTAATGTTTTTACGTATGGTTTTGTATGCACCTATTTTGGCAATCGGCGGCATCATTATGGTTTCGCAAACTAATCTTGCTATGAGCTGGATTATTGTGCTGGCGATTGTGATTATTGGTATTGTGATTGCGCTTTTAATGGCACTTGCCCTACCTAAGTTCAAAATCATGCAGAAGCTTATCGATCGGGTAAATCTGGTATCACGCGAAATGCTTACGGGTATGTCGGTAATTCGCGCATTCGACAGGCAGGAATATGAAGAGGCGCGCTTTGACGAAGCAAGCACTGCGTTGTATAAAACGCAGCTTTTCACCAACCGCGTTATGACGTTCATGATGCCAACCATGATGTTGGTTATGAATGGTGTTTCTGTTTTGATTGTTTGGGTTGGCGGTTCGTATATCGATGCAGGCGTAATCCAGACGGGCGACATGATTGCCTTTATTACGTATTCGATGGTGATCGTTATGTCGTTTTTGATGATCAGCATGATTGCTATTATGCTTCCTCGTGCTGATGTAGCAGCTCAACGTGTTAATGAAGTTTTGGATACCGAAAACAGCATTCATGACCCCGATCATTCCGAGGCCGGGCAGCTCGATTCGCAGGTAAAAGGCTTGTCGGTGGAATTCGACAACGTTACTTTTGCTTATAACGAAGGTAGCGATCCTGTTTTGAAAAACATCAGCTTTATTGCAGAACCAGGGAAAACAACCGCCATTATCGGTTCGACTGGTTCTGGTAAGTCAACCATTATGAAATTGATAGAGCGTTTTTACGATGTTGATGCGGGCGCTATTCGTGTTGGTGGCGTTGACGTACGCGATATGAAGCAACACGAATTGCGCCGTGAATTGGGTTATGTCCCGCAAAAGGCATTCCTGTTTTCTGGAACCATTGAATCAACCATTGCTTATTCGAATCCCGAAATGGATAAAGAACGCGTGCGCAAGGCGGCAGATATTGCCCAGGCAAGTGAATTCATAGATGCGAAAGACGATGGCTTTGATTCAGAAATTAGCCAAGGTGGCACTAATGTTTCAGGTGGTCAACGGCAACGTTTGTCTATTGCGCGTGCTTTAGCAAGCAATGCGCGCGTCTTGTTGTTTGACGATAGTTTCTCAGCGCTTGACTATGCAACAGATGCACGCTTGCGTCATGCGCTTGCTACCGAAGCAGAGGGCAAGACCGTGCTAGTGGTAGCTCAGCGTATTGCTACTGTACTTACCGCAGACAAGATTTTGGTATTGGAAGATGGTGAGCTGGTAGGCTCTGGCACCCATAGCGAATTGCTGTCTACGTGTTCAACCTATCAAGAAATTGCCCAGTCTCAGCTATCGGAAGAAGAGCTGAAAGGGGGTGTGCGTAATGTCTAAGCACGATTCTCCTATAGCGGCCCGTGCAGGCGCGGGAAGACGTCGTGGTCATGGTCCAGGTGGACCTCATGACATGATGGCGGGCGAAAAGGCCAACGATTTCAAGGGGTCCATGAAGAAACTTATTCAATTCATGGGGCGTTTTAAGATTGCTATTGGTGTGGTGTTCATTTTCGCAATTGCCTCTACAGTATTTAATATTGTAGGACCCCGTGTTCTTTCGACGGCAACTACGGAATTGTTTGAAGGAATTAGCGCAAAAATTGCAGGTACGGGCGATATCGATTTCAATGCGGTTGGAATTATTCTGCTCGTTACCTTGGGATTGTATGCGTTTTTTTTTTTTTTTTTTTTTTTTTTGTGTTCGTTTGTGCAGGGCTGGTTGATGACTCACGTTACGCAGCGCACCACGTACCTTTTGCGTCAGAAGATCTCGCAGAAAATGGATGCATTGCCGATGGGCTATTTCGAGCGAACTAGTACCGGTGATATTTTGTCGCGTATTACTAATGATGTTGATACGCTCGGAATGAATTTGAACCAAGGAATTACCACTCTCATCACTTCTATTACAACCATTATTGGTGTATTGGTAATGATGCTGAGCATGAATTTTCTTATGACTCTTATTGCGCTTTTGGTTATTCCTCTTTCTGCAATTTTGGTCAAAGTGGTAGTAAGCCGCAGTCAAAAGTATTTCCGCATGCAACAAAATCGCCTGGGTGCTATCAATGGTCAAGTGGAAGAAACATTTTCCGGGCAAGCGGTGGTTCGCGCTTTCGGAAAAGAGGAGGAAACGCTTGCTAAATTCCGTAAAACCAATGCTGAACTGTATGAATCTGCTTGGAAATCACAATTCTTGTCTGGATTGATGATGCCGGTAATGAACTTTGTAAGCAATTTGGGCTATGTAGCGGTGGCGGTTGCGGGTGCTTTGTTTGCTATTAACGGGCGTATTACTGTTGGTGATATTCAGGCGTTTATTCAGTATGTGAAAAATTTCACGCAACCCATTACGCAGCTTGCGCAGGTTTCTAATGTTTTGCAGCAGATGGCTGCTGCCGCTGAGCGTGTGTTTGAGTTTCTGGATGCTGAAGAAGAGCCAATTGAGCAGGCAAAAGTTCAGGCCAAGAAAGTATCCTGCGATGTTGAATTTGACCATGTGAAATTCGGTTATGACCCTGATACTCCTATTATTAAAGACTTTTCAGCGCAAGTTCGTGAAGGTCAGACTATTGCTTTGGTGGGCCCAACAGGCGCAGGTAAAACTACCATGGTAAAACTGCTTATGCGTTTTTACGATGTTAATGGTGGCGCAATTCGAATTGGCGAACATGATGTACGAGATTTTGATCGCGATGATCTGCGTTCGCTCTTTGGCATGGTGCTGCAGGATACTTGGTTGTTTAAGGGTTCAATCCGAGAAAACATTCGTTATGGTCGTCTGGATGCAACGGATGAAGAAGTGGAGGCAGCGGCGAAGGCTGCTTTTGCGGATACCTTTATTCGTACTCTTCCTGGTGGCTACGACATGGAAATCAACGAAGATGCAAGCAATATCAGCCAAGGCCAGCGTCAGCTTTTAACTATCGCACGTGCTATTTTGGCAGATCGCAAAATGCTTATTTTGGATGAAGCTACCAGTTCGGTTGATACGCGTACGGAAGAACGCATTCAGATGGCGATGGACAATCTTATGAAGGGCCGCACTTCGTTTGTTATTGCGCATCGCTTGTCTACTATTCGCAATACTGATCTTATCTTGGTATTGCGCGAAGGCGATATTGTTGAGCAGGGCACTCATGAAGAATTGCTGGCACGTGGTGGCGCTTATGCGGATCTATACAATTCGCAGTTTGCAGAATAGGGCGAGTGGGACATCGGCTTAGCGTAATAACTGACAGGTCGAAAGACGCTCGTTTTACATGATTGGATTATGGCTTTATGTTCCTCTCAAGCCAGATTCGCTTTTTTCTGCACGCAAGAAAGCAAACTAGCGCGGCAGGGCAAATTCGACGCATGATTAATTGAATCCCAAAATCTTTGCTCGAAAACCTGGGGCCGCGCTCACCTAATGCTTTCTTGCTGTGCAGCGCTCATATGGCTTGATCAGAAAATAAAGCCATAAACTATCAGGAAATACTCCAGAAACGGTATCCGATATTAAAAAAGCTCTGGCATACGGAGATGCCAGAGCTATGCAAGCAGAATCAAAGTTGCTTATCAACGTGTTGCTCAGAAGAAGTGCTTACTTTGCTTTGCCCTGATTTGCTACTGCGTCAATCTTTGCTGCGATGGTGGCTTCATCGCCTACAAAACGCTTATCTAAAACATTAAAGTCCTGATCGAAGGTATAAACCAGAGGCACGCCCGTAGGAATATTTACGCCTACGATTTCGTCGTCAGAGAGCTTGTCGAACTGCTTTACCAAGGCGCGAAGGGAATTGCCGTGAGCAACAATAAGGACGCGCTTGCCTGCACGCATCTGAGGCTCGATGGTTTCTTTGAAATAAGGCCAAGCGCGTGCAATAGTGTCTTTGAGGCATTCAGTCAAAGGCATTTCGTCGGCTGGAGCTTCACGATAAGGAGCCAGCAGGCGAGGGTTGCGTTCGTCATCTTCTGCTAGGGCAGGAGGCTGAACGTCGAAACTGCGACGCCAAATTTTTACCTGGTCTTCACCGTATTTTGCAGCGGTGTCAGCTTTGTTCAATCCCTGAAGTGCGCCATAGTGACGTTCGTTCAAGCGCCATGTTTTGATAACGGGAAGCCATTCGCGATCCATGGATTGCAAAATGAGATTGAGCGTATGGATAGCACGTTTGAGATAAGACGTGTAGCAGATGTCAAAATCAAAGCCTGCTTCAGCAAGAGCACGGCCACCTTCAGCTGCTTCTTTGCGGCCAGTGTCAGTAAGATCAACGTCCATCCAGCCAGTGAAAAGGTTCAGCTTGTTCCATTCGCTTTCGCCATGGCGAACGAGTACGAGCTGCATGGTCGTGTCGGTCATGTGAGTCACCATCTTTCTTGTTAATTGTTGCGCGGAGAACAGAAGAAGACTCCTGCAAACAAACTAATGCTTTTCTTAACGCTGAAATGCGTTGAACAAATTATACCCTTATTGGCTTGAACTTTACGTCATCGCCCGTTGAAGGTGCCTTAGAAGAGATGGGCGAAGCTGATGGGTGAAGTTCCTTCTATGACTTTTTTAGAAAAACGCCTTTCAATAGGCGATATTATCTCAACTTTTAGTTGAGGCAGCAGGCGAATGAGTAAATACCCCCACAAAAGCAAGTAATCTGTTTAGTTGCGCCTTAAGGCATTTTGTCTTGACGCATCGCCTCAAGTGGTCTTTTTTTGATGATTGTCGGCGGGTTTGAATTATTGGTAATAGTAACAGTTTTGCCTGACAATCGTAAGGAAATGCTTCTTAACGGTGAAGTTGATTGTCTGGTAGCTTGTTATTCCAAGACTGATACTCGTCTGGAAAACTTCGACTTTTCTCCTATTTATTACACCGATGTTACTCCGGTAATGGTGGAAAACAGCTCCAGAATTACCGATATTAACCAGCTTAAAGATGGCACTTTTGGCATCATGTCTGGTTCAAATGCTGGTCCGCTGCTGGCAATCAAGTTGTTTGATATGGGCATTATTGGTGAAGAAGTTATTTCTAACACCGATGAAAGCACCGAATACGATCATGCAACCGTAATCAAACACCCTTCCTACGAGGACCTTTCGATCGCGCTTGAAGAAGGAAGAGTAGATGCTGCAGTTATGGACGGCGCTTTCGTTGATACCTACATCAACGATGATCGTAGCCTACTGGAAGATTTCAGCGTATCCGATCAAGATTAATGACGGTTCTGGCAATGTAATCATTATTCGTAATAGCGAAGTAAGCAACGTTACCAATATGACCAAAGAATCTTCCTATGCTTCGTTTGACTTGGATATTGAATATGGCGAATCACTCGAACGCGTTGAAAGCATTTTGAAGGACGAATTCCCCAATATTCGCCGTCGTTTGACTTCTATCGAAGATGGTCCGTTCTATAAGGGTGTTGTTTCTCTTGAAGATAACAGCGTTACTATTCGCGTTATTGCAAAATGTGACGAAGGTGACCGTGTACAGCTTGGACGCGACCTGCTGCGCGAAATGAAGCTGATTTTAGACGAGCATGAGATCAGAATTCCATACTCACAGGTTGTTGTACATCAGTCTTCGGAATATAAGAAAGCAACTATTCGTGAACAGTTGCGAGCAGATAGGTTTAATGATGACCAGAAAGCTCAAGTTCGTGATGTAGGAAACGAAGCCACTAGAAAATAGGCCTTAGAAATGGTTATGCGCAGCGGCTGCTAAGTGGTAGCGCTAAACAGCAGGCGACAGGCAGCAGCCACTAGACCGCAGTTTGCGATTATCAAGTTACATGCCCGACCAATTTGGCCGGGCATTTTTTTGTGCCCCAAGTAATCGTTGTGTTAGACCACTTTGGATAAGTGTCCTGCACGCAGTACACGCGACGGGGCCCCGGTTGCGACAATTCCATCATCAGGAGAGATGGAGGTTGCAATGGAAGACGTGCTCACCCAGCTGACGAGGCAGTTCCTCCCGCAGATGACGGCTGCCGAGAAGAGCAGGGCCCTGAGATCGCTCAAGGCGCTGATAGACGCGGAGCTTTTCGACCTCGCGGCAAGCGAGGGGGCGGAAGACGATCCCGACAGAGCCTGCCCCTGGTGCGGCTCCCCGCATTACGTGAAGAGGGGGCGAGACGGGCGCGGCCGTCAGCGGTTCCTCTGCCGAGGGTGCGCCAGGACCTTCACCGACGCCACCATGCGCATCTTCTCCACCACCAAGCTCGACAGGTCGGCCTGGATGAGGTTCGCGGAGTGCCACGTGGACATGCTCCCGCTGCGCGAGTCGGCGGAAAAGTGCGGCGTGTGCCTCAAGACGGCGTTCTTCATGCGCCACAGGCTGCTCGAGGCCATGGCCAAGCGCATGCCCGCCTTCCGCGTGGAGGCCGGCGGCGGGGCCGAGCTCGACGAGTGCTTCTTCAGGGAGAGCTTCAAGGGAAACCGCTCCAGGTCGGAGTCCGGCGTGCCCAGGAAGCCCCGCACAAGGTCGCAGGGAACCGACGGGCACGAGAAGATATGCGTGCTCACCGGCATCAACGACGCCGGCGACATCTTCTACGAGATTGCGGGGAGGGGCGGCCTCGACGAGGCGGCAGCCAGGGAGCTGCTCGCCGACAAGCTCGCGGTCGGCGCGATAATCTCGACGGACCGTGCGCACGTGTACCGCCGCGTCCTGCCCGCCCTCGGCGTCGGCGCGCACATCGCCAGCAAGAGGGAGGAGCACGCCATCAACAGGGTGAACAGCCTCCACTCCCAGATGAGGCACTTCATCGGCAGGTTCCGGGGCGTCTCCACGAGACGCCTCGAGAACTACCTCGCCTGGTTCAAGTGGACATGGTGCTTCAAGGTCCGCAGGAGCGCGGACGAGCTCGCCGAGCTCATAGTGAGGCAGGCGGCCCGCGGCACGTACGAGAAGACCTGGCGCCAGTACAAGCGAACACCCTATCCGTTCTACGAGTACTGGATCAAGCAGGCGAAATGGGACTCGCGTGCGCGGAGGTCCATATACGGCGTGGCGTGATGTCCAGGGCGGTCTGGCGCAGCGCATCTGCGGCAAGCGCTGAAGTCGTGCCCCGATGCAAATAGCAACAGCTAGCGATATTCTTCGGGAACGTCGAAACCGTACTCACGGCATAGGAGCATGACATCGTGGACGTCGTGCTCGTCATGCTGATAGCCCAAGTGAAACAACAGCTGGCTTTCGGGGTCGATGCACGACACCTCCACCTCGCCGATGCGCCCCCTCCCCGAAAAGACCTCCCCGGGAAAACGATCTCCCTGATACAGAATATCGCCATTCTCGGCGAAATCGAAGCAATGCAGGTCGACGATGCGCCCCGCCTCGTCTTGCCACACCGTGTGATCTTCGGTGGTGAAAGATGCAGCCACCTCGGAAAACCCCTCATCAGCAATTAGATCCACGAACCTTTGGTAATCCCCGCGCTGAACGAACAGGTCGATGTCGTTATGAGCCCTGGTCTCACGCCCGACAAGCGCATCGACGCCCCAGCCGCCATCAAGGTATACGCCAATGCCCGCACCTGCGGAAAGGCCGATTATCCAACACGCATCATCCTTGGTGACCATAGGAGCTCCCTCGCTTTCGCCTGCTATCTAAGCAAGAAAGATTATATAGGAAAAGTCCCAGTATCCAAAGCGGTCTAACACAACGCAAGTAATGGACATGCTTTTGTTTGTTTACTTGGTATGATGGGTGTACTTGCTATTGAAAGGAATAATTAGAAGACAGGAATACGCCATGATTACGTATGATTTCTCCAATGAGGTTGTCGTTGTTACGGGTTCTGCGCGTGGTATTGGTCGCCGTATAGCGGAGCGCTTCTATGAGGCAGGTGCAAAAGTAGCACTGTGCAGTATTTCAAAAACAGGCAAAGAAGAGCTTATGCAAGAAATAGCAGGGGACGATCGTAGTCGCATTATGGCGCTTCCTTGTGATGTTTCTCAGCCTGAAGATGTAGCGAATTTTTTGCAGGCGGTAGTAGACAAGTTTGGCACGATAGATGTTCTGGTCAATAATGCAGGCATCTATTCAAAAGAAGATACGCGTGACGTAACCGAGGCTCAGTTTGATAAGGTTTTGGATGCTAATTTAAAGTCAGTGTTCTTTGCCTGCCAGTGGTTCTTTAAGCATCATATTGATGCAGGCACAACGGGCAATGTGGTAAATATTGCATCGGTCAGCTCCGTTACCTATGTGCCCGACAATGCGCTGTACAACGTAAGTAAAGCGGGCGTTGTTACCCTTACCAAGACTTTTGCGCGAGATATGGGAAAACACGGCATTCGTGTTAATGCAGTAGGTCCAGGAAGTATTCCGACAGACCTCAATGCGGCACTCTATGCCGACCCGCAAAAAGAAATTGATCTGTGCAAGAAAATTCCCCTTGGTCGCCGTGGCACTAAGGACGACATTGCTAACTGCGTTTTGTTCTTGGCAAGTGAAGAGTCGGACTACTTAACAGGTCAGGTTATTTATGCTGAAGGTGGTTGGCTTTTGGTGTAGCGCAGGTGCTGCAGAATGGTGAAAGCGGTGCAGGATAGTGCAAGGCGATGCAGAATAGCGCAACCGATCATTGCAGGTAACTAAGGCGAACAGGAATCCACTTCATTTAGGAGCTTTTATATGAACGAAATCAAGTGTCCTCATTGCGGAAAAGTCTTTCAGGTAGATGAATCGGGCTTTGCGGATATTGTTAAGCAGGTGCGCGATGGTGAATTTCAGCGAGAGTTAGCAAAGCGTGAAGAATTGCTTCGTAACGAAAAGGAACAGGCGCTTGCGTTAGCGGCATCGCAGGCGCAAGGAAAGTTGCAAGAGAGCTTAGCAGCAAAAGACGCTTCTATGCAGCAGGCAGTGGCTCAGCGTGATGCTGCGATATCTGAACTCAAGGCTCAGATAGATGCTCTTTCTAGGGAAAAGGAGCTCTACGCTCAAAACGAAGTGGCAAAGGTTTTGCATGAACGTGAAGCTGCGCTGACGGAAGTTCAACGAGAACGCGATGCGCTTAAAGCTCAGGTAGAGCACGAACGACAAGCCTTACAAGCGCGACTAAAGCAGCAAGAAGATAGCGCTGCGCTTGCCCAAGAGAAACTGGCATCGTCTTTACAGAATGCTGTTTCTCAAAAAGAAGTGCGAATTGCAGAACTCGAGCAGCAGCTCGCGAATCAAAAAACTACCTTTACGGCCGAAAAAGAGTTAGCGGTAACGCAGGCTAAAGCAGAAATCGAACGCGAACGCGATGCCTTAAAAGCGCAAATTGATCGTGAGCGTGATAACTTTAATGCGCAGATCAAACAAGAACGCACCTCTTTAGAAGCGCAGGTTGCCTTGAAAGAGGCAGAAAAGAATCAGCGCGAAAACGAACTTAAAGCGCAAATGGCCGACAAGCTTCGCGCCAAAGATGAACTAATTGCCTACAAGGATCAAGAAATTGAGCGCTATCGCGATATGAAAGCGCGTCTTTCAACCAAGATGCTTGGCGAAACGCTTGAGCAGCACTGTGAAACCGAATTCAATCGTTTGCGTGCCACCGCATTTCAGAATGCATATTTCGAAAAAGATAACGATGCCTCATCGGGTTCTAAGGGCGACTATATCTTCCGCGAAACCGACGAAGAGGGAAATGAGCTTGTTTCCATTATGTTTGAAATGAAAAACGAGCAAGACGATTCAACTCATCGCCATAAGAACGAGGATTTCTTTAAGAAGTTAGATGCAGATCGCAGGAAAAAGAACTGTGAATACGCAGTGCTCGTTTCGCTTTTGGAACCTGAAAGCGAACTGTATAACGCAGGCATTGTGGATGTGTCCTATCGCTACGAAAAGATGTACGTTATTCGTCCGCAATTCTTTATTCCGCTCATCAGCATTTTGCGCAACACTTCTCAAAGTGCACTGGAATATAAGGCGGAATTGGCGCTGGTAAAGAAGCAAAATATAGACATCACCAATTTCGAAAACGAAATGGAAGATTTCAAGCAGAAATTTGGACGTAACTATCGTTTAGCAAGCGAGAAATTCAAGAAGGCAATTGACGAAATTGACAAGACTATTGACCATCTTCTGAAAACAAAAGAAGCTCTTTTAGGTTCGGAGAATAATCTTCGTCTTGCTAACGATAAGGCCGAGGCGCTTACTATCAAAAAGCTTACGCGTAACAATCCTACGATGAAGGCAAAGTTTGAGGATTTGCACGCATCTCGTGCTTTGGGGGATGGTGTATCGGAGACAGAAGAATAGCTGATGCTAGCAGGCTTTTTTCATTTTCGATTTTATATGCTGCGCGTGAAAGAAAAAAGTAACAAAATGCTTGGGTGGGCATTGATTCAAATATGTAACCATACTCTGAAGCGTTGTTAAATTATTACAATATACGCAAAGTTGGAATCGCTGTTACGTAGCAAAACATTATTTAAAGTAGGGGTAACGATGGCTAAAAAGGGGAACAAGAAAAAGACAGGGAAAAAGGTAGAGCAGAAGCTTATTGATGACGCCTTCCGTGAAAAATTAGCAGGCATTCTTGCTCAAACCGCGGAAGAAAAAGCGACAGAAACAAAAGATTCTCCCCTTGGTGCTGCTTATCGTCGCGGTCCGGTATTGATGCGTGGTCCTATGATTCCTCAGGACAACACCACTGGCAACTTAATTGCTAGTACACACGATGCGCACGCAACTGACTGGCTTCATCAAGATCCATGGCGTGTTATGCGAATCCAAGCAGAATTTGTTGACGGTTTTGGTGCGTTAGCTGAAATAGGACCTGCGATTGCAGTATTTGGCTCTGCTCGCACTAAGCCCTCCGATCTATATTATGAAGAAGCGGTATTAACAGGCGCTCTGTTGGCTAATCAAGGCGTTGCGGTAATTACGGGCGGCGGACCAGGTATTATGGAAGCTGCTAATCGTGGTGCGGCACTTGCGGGCGGAAAATCTATCGGTCTTGCTATAGAGCTTCCCTACGAAGAAGAACTTAATGAGTGGGTTAATTTGGGGATGACCTTCCGCTATTTCTTCGTACGCAAAACTATGTTTGTTAAGTATTCTTCTGGCGCTATATTTTTCCCGGGTGGTTTTGGCACACTTGATGAAATGTATGAGCTTTTGGTTTTGGTTCAGACTCACAAGGTAGCAAACATGCCTATGGTTTTATTTGGTAAGGAATACTGGGCAGGCATGATTAATTGGATCCAATCAACTCTTGCACAGCGTGGCATGATTGACGAATTGGATACTAACTTGGTGGTAATGACTGATGATCCGGAAGAAGCGGTTCGTGTGGCGCTAAGTACCACCAAGATCAATAAGCCACAGAAGGGTTAAGAGCAACGAATAGCTACCTGATTCGTTTAAAGAAAAACCACATCAAAACAGCTTGCAATTTAGGTATCAACGCACCCGCGATGCTACCGTATGCTTCGCATACTATGCGCATCGCTCCGTCGGTCAAATGATATAGAAATTATTTGAGCCGCCGAGTGTGTTTCTACCTAAATAGCAAGCTATTATTTGCTTTTCTTATCCATCAGTTTGATGGTGCTACCGCAAATCATTTTTGGCAAGATCACACACCACTTCAGCGGCAATAGCTAGTCCCATAGCGGCAGGAACAAAAGCGTTGGAGCCAGGGGTTGATCGGCGTGTGTGTGAGGCATCTTCTTGTGGGATTCCGCTAGCTTCTGTCTGATTTGCTTCTGTTTGGATTACCTGTTCTTTGGGTGCTTCGGTTGAATAGCAAACTTTCAGATGTTTAATGTTTCGCTTACGTAATTCTTTGCGCATAATGCGGGCAAGGGGGCAAACTGAAGTTTCATAAATATCGGCAATGCGCAGTGCAGTAGGGTCTGTTTTATTGCCTGCCCCCATCGCGCTGATGATAGGCGTATTAGCTTTAATTGCGCGGGTGATCAATTCTAGTTTTGCGGCAACGGTATCTACGGCATCTACAACGTAATCGTAAATCGAAAGGTCGAATTCATCGGCAGTTCCAGGGAGATAGAAGCAGTCGTGTTTAATGATGTGGCAGTGAGGGTTGATACTCAAAAGTCTTTGCTCCATAGCGTCAACCTTGTCCATGCCAATCGTTTCGTATGTTGCGATAATCTGTCGGTTCACATTAGTAATATCTACCGTATCGTGATCAATGATATCGATTGTTCCGATGCCAGTACGAACAAGCGATTCGGCTACATGACCACCAACTCCACCTAAACCAAACACGGCAATTCGGGTATGCGAAAGTGCTTCTATTCCTTTTTCACCATAAAGTAGACGGCTACGTGAAAATTGGTCAACCATTTAGTTCCCTTCGGCGATATCAGCTAAAGATGTGCCTTTTTCGAATTTGCTGTTGTTATGATAGGGCTAATAGAGAAAAGGACCAACCATGAATACTGACTATCAGGTAACGAATGAAGAAATAGATGCGTATATTGCCAGCAATTGGGAAGAATTTATTGCTGATGCGAAAGCGCTTATTGAAATAGATAGCTCTTTTGATCCTGACCATACAGGTGAAGGCGCACCCTTTGGGTTAGGTTCGCGCAAAGCACTTGATGAAATACTGCAAATAGCACAACGCATGGGCTTTGAGGTATACGATGGCGAAGGCTATGCGGGATACGCGGATTATGTCGGGAAAAGTGGACAACAACTCGGCATTATCGGGCATGTTGATGTGGTCCCTGCAGGGGAAGGATGGACGTATCCTCCTTTTGAGCTAACACAGAAAGATGGGGTTTTGCTTGGTCGTGGTACTGCGGACGATAAAATCCCGCTTTTGAGCGCGCTTTATGCTTGTAAATATTGGATAGATCGCGGCATTTCGCTGAATCATACCATTCGCTTTATTTTTGGCTGCAACGAAGAAACAGGAATGGCGGATGTTCCGTATTATCTGTCTCATCACGATGCCCCAGATTTTCTTTTCACTCCTGATGCAGATTTTCCTTTGTGCTATGGCGAAAAGGGTCTGTTTGGCGTGACGCTAGACTATGAAATGCCCGAACCAGCCACCTTGGAAAACCATGCGGTTCTTTCATTTGATGGTGGTAGCGCTACTAATGCGGTTCCTGCTCTTGCGCGTGCTGTTGTAAGCGTTTCTGTAGATAAACTTCCACAAGCTGAACGGATTTCGGTTGAGCCATGCGAAGAGGGTTCGCTTATTACCGCAACAGGCATTAGCGGACATGCATCACTTCCTGAGGGAACGGTGAATGCGATTGGTGTTTTATGTCAATACTTGGCAAACCTTGACCAGTGTAGTGATGAAGAAAAGGATTGGTTTTCTTTTGTTGCAAATAATCTTGCGGGTGACTATACGGGCAGTCGCCTTGGTATAGCGGCAAAAGATGATGATTTTGGCGCTCTTACCAGCGTGGCGGGAACTATGCGCAAGAATGGCAATAGCTATTCAATTACGATAGACATTCGCTTCCCGAAAGCTAAAACAGGAACCGAACTAGTAGAGGCATTTGAAGATGCTGCTGGCAAAATCGGTGCGCGTATAGCCATTACGCGTAACCAAGAGCCGTTTGTGGTAAATCCTGAAACAGAACCTGTGCAGGCGTTGATGGAAGCATACAGGCAAGCAACGAATCTTGAAGTAAAGCCCTTCACCATGGGTGGAGCAACCTACGCGCGAGAATTTCCTAATGCGGTAAGTTTTGGACCTGCCGACCCTGATGTGATAACTAAGCCAGATTGGGTAGGAGATATGCACGGCGCCAATGAAGGTGTAACAGAAGAAGCAATTCGCCATGCTATTCGTATTTATGTACGTGCATTTGGGAATTTGGCTCAGGTAGAGCAGTTAAATGGCTAGATGTTAACCCCATAATGTCCACTCCATTAGCCTGCTATCTAGGCTTCAATGTACTCGCGATGCTACCGCATACTTACGCGTGCTATGTGCATCGCTTCGTCGGTCAAATATGTATTTGCGCTATTTGAGCCGCCGAGTGCATTTCCCCCTAGATAGCAAATTAAGCTAAGCAAAGATTTAGGTTGACTTGATTTAGTCTCTTGGAGAGATCGTTAGAGGTTTTCGATCGAGATTGATCGCCAAGTGCCGTATTGTGTGGGCGCATCAATGCTGGTATAGCCTACACTGCGCGCGTATCGATAAGCGTCTTCGACATTGGCACCGATGCGCGTGTGCAGATGAGCATCTGATCCAACGGTGAGAGGTACTCCTGCGGCAAAGAATTCGCTCAAAAGTGCTTTGCGGGGATAAAAATCATTGAAGCCTTTAATAAGTCCTGCGGTATTAATTTCTACATGAACGCCACCAGCGCGGGCTGCTTCTGCCATTTCTTTATAGAGGGGCGTTAGATCAATAGTAGGCACATAACCTTTGGTGCTTAAAAGGCGAGGTAAGTCGGGGTGTGCCATTGAATTAAAAAGGCCACTGGTGGCAGCAGCACACCATTCTTTTGCATAGAAGCACCAAAGAGCATTGGTGCCGAGTTCGTCCCAAATTTTGGTTTGTTCATCCCAATCGATGGGTTCTTCTTGCAAGAAGTGCACAGATCCTAGCAAGAAGGTAGGGCGGTAGTCTTTTGTACCATCGAAGTCTGCGCGAATGGTGCGAAGATCGGCCTCACATCCTGGATACCAATCAGCTTCAAGTCCTGAAACAATTTCAAGTGAAGGATACTTGTTTCGCAACTCAGCGACAGACGAAAGATAGCGAGAAAGTTCGTTTGCTTTGATGGAGTAGTCAATAAAATCTGGCTTTCCCCAGTGGTCAGTGCAGGCAATAGTAGTTATGCCAGCACCAAGAGCAGCTTCCATGTTTTCTTCAAGAGTGCTAGTTCCATCAGAAAAAACGGTATGAGTATGACAATCTACCAGTTCGATGCTGCTCATAAGGGTGCTCCTTGCTATTAATTATTTCTGTTGAAAATTATTTCCGTTGATACCAGGCAACGCACATAGAAATGAAGTCGCGCATTTCCGCTTTGAAGTCGAGTTCTGGTCTTTCTATCTGCAGCTGTTTTAGAGCTTCGTGAACAAGAGGATTATTTTGGCACCAGCCGCATAAGCCAACACCTTGGTAATAAATAGTGGTAATGAATTTTTCTATGTGTTCTTCTTTGATTTCTAGGATTGAAACTAATTGGGGAGTAAGTTTATTGACTCCCTCGTAGTACACACGCTTAAAATCGGCTAGTTTTTCGACGCTTACATTGGTTTCTACAATGCTGTTTAGAATGTCTCCATAACGGAAATAATCTCGATGAGCATTAGCGATACCTGCCCATACTTCAGTAGCTACGTCCGCGCTAAAGCCGCAGCCTTCAGGCAGAGCAGCGGAGAGAGCATCTGCATAGGCTTGGAATTTTTCTGCCATGATAGAAAGAAAGATTTCTTCCTTTGTAGTTACGTATTTGTACAAGTTGGCGCGAGACCAGCCTAAGTCATTTGCGATAGTGGTAAGGGTAATTTCGTGATAGGGATGCTGTGAGAACTGCTGTTCTGCTACCTGCTTAATTTCTTCAAGACGTTGCGCTTTTTGTTCGCTGCTGCGAGCGCGGATGAATTCGGACATTGTTACTTCAACCCTTACAAAACATTGGAAATACCAGTTTTGTTTTCACTCTATCACAGACGTCGCTGTCTCGCTAACTACTTGTTTAACAACAGTAAGATAAGTTAAGTCTTAGTAAAGGACGATGTGTCGTTTATTGTAAATTCATCATGTCGCGTCCTATTCTGTCAAAGCGTATAACCCGAGGATTGCTTTGGCGTATATGCGATTTACGATTTACGGACTCCTCGTTGATTATCGAGTGAAGCCCTTGAACGCCTCTCGAATTGCGCTTATAAAATAGTGCGAGATTTGAGAGGTTAATTTTGACAGTAAAGAAGATCCGTAGAAGCACAAAAGAAGAACTACTGCATTCGGAAGATGCAAAGGTAAACATTTTACCTCTGCGTTTTACTATTTATGTAATCGGTGCTTTATTTCTTGCTTTCGGCGTTGTGTTGAATACCCGTTGCAACATGGGTGTTTCTACGGTAAATTGCATCCCTTTTGTTTTCAGCGAGGCATCAGGAATTACTCTTGGTCAAGGATGTATGCTGCTCTACATCGTTGACGTTATTATTCAGATCATAGTTTTTCGTAAGTTAACCCTGCGCATAGCGCTGCAAATTCCTTTTTCTTTTGTAATGGGTTTATTGGTAGATATGTTCGACTATTGCATATCGTCAGGTATTTTGTGGTTTTTCCAAAACCCGGACATGCTGATGGGAAGTGTAATGCTTATTCTTGGCATTCTGTTTACGGGTGTGGGTGTAAGCATGGTAATGAGCATGAATTTTGTACCAAATCCTCCTGATGGGTTTACCCAGGCGCTTTGTAAAATTACGGGATTGCCTTTTGGGCGAGGCAAATGGCTCAACGATGCACTTCGTTTAATTATTGCTATAGCTTTGGCACTCATTATGTTGGGTCATATTATTGGCGTGGGTATTGGCACGGTTTTGTGCGTGTTTACTATTGGCAATATCTGCCAATTTATGGACGACCATGTAGGCTTTCTGTATCGCAAAGTATACAACCCGCTAGGTATCGTGGATTAGTCAGGCGCAGTATACAAAGCGCAGCGCTTTAGACGGCAATTGCGGTGCGCTCCTGTTTGGCTTCTATTCGGCATTAAACTTTTTGCGCTTAGTAATTTTCCCTGACTTGTAGTCCTCTTCGAGCTTTTTGTTGGCATCGCGAATTGCTTGTTTAAGCGCGCGATCGGTAAGTTCCTCTACTGAAGAACGAATAAAAACGTTGCTGGCAACGAAGCGATCAGTGGGGACGTTGGGTGTTTCTTGAACTTTTCCTCCCTGACTCGTTTCATGTTCTGCTTCGCGTGCAGCTTTTCGTTTGGCGGCGTGCTCTTCTTCAATTTCGCGGGCGAACTGATCCATCTTTTCTTCGGCAGTGCTTTTAATGCCAAAAAGTGTTCGACCGCTAGAAAACATAGGGCGCTCTTTACCTGTTGCCTCCATGGAGAGCAACTGAGAAATGCGCTGCCATCTTCTGTCGAAATCGTTCATGGGCAAATGGTAGCACGAGGTAAAGTTTTAGTCCTCAAATCCTCCAAAAGCGTTCTTTAAGCTTTGTTTGAAAGTTTCGCGATTCATATGAGCAATTGAAGTAGTGAGAGGAATATCTTTCGGACATACGCGAACACAGTTTTGCGCATTTCCGCACGAAGTTATTCCGTCAGGACCCATGATAGCCGAAAGTCGCACTTCTTTATGCATGGCGCCTGTAGGATGCGCATTGAAGAGACGAACTTGAGAAATTGCATGAGGACCCATGAAGTCGTTGCGCGAATTGCAGTTAGGGCATGCTTCGTAACAGCATCCGCAGGTCATGCATTTCGAAAGCTCATAAGCCCAGCGACGTTTACGCTCTGACATGCGAGGGCCTGGTCCTAAATCGAAAGGTCCGTCAATATCGATCCAGCCATGTATGCGCTTGAGCGCGTCAAAAAGCTTCGTTCGATCAACTTTTAAATCACGCACAAGGGGGAATTTGGAGAGTGGTTCAAGTTTGATTGGCTGTTTTAGGCTATCCACTAATGCAGAGCAAGCCTGACGGGGAACCCCGTTAATTATCATCGAGCACGCGCCGCAAACTTCTTCAAGGCATACGCTTTCCCAAACCACAGGAGTAGTTGGTTTTCCCTGCGCGGTAATGGGGTGCTTGCGAATTTCCATCAAGCAAGAAACCACATTCATGCGAGGGCGATAGGGGATTTCAAACTCTTCGGTATAAGGTTTGGCATCAGGACCATCTTGGCGCTTGATTGTGAGGCGAATTGTTTTTTGCGCAGTGGTTTCATTTCGTGTCTGTGTATCTTGGGAAGCCATGTTATGCCTCCTTCTTTGCGTGTGTGTAGTCTCGCTTACGTGGCTTTATCAGCGAAATGTCAACTTCTTCATAACTCAGATCAGGAGCGTCGGTACTTGCGTTGTAGGAAGCAAGAGTAGTCTTGAGCCACTCGGTATCGTTGCGATCGGGGAATTCTGGCTTGTAATGCGAACCGCGACTTTCATTGCGGTTGAGCGCACCCTTGGTAATTACTTTCGCCAGGTCAATCATGCCGCCAAGTTGACGAACGAAAGGTACGGTAGTATTGCTCCAGGTTGCTTTGTCTTGAACACCGATGCGTTTATAGCGCTCAGAAATTTCCTCAAGCTTCTCTAGCGTTTGCTTAAGGTTTTTGTTGTGACGAACTACGGTTACGTTCTTTGTCATAAGTTCGCCCATTTCTTCGTGAAGCACATAGGGATTTTCGCTGCCATCGAGCTGTAAGAGACGCTCGTATTCGGCGGCATCTTGACTAACTGCTGCGTCATAGACCTGTGATGAAGAGGCAGCGCCTCCCTTAGACGATCCATCTTCGGCAAGCCCTAAAACATAGTGCGCAGCAGAAGGCCCTGCGACCGATCCTGCATATACCGCGGAAAGCAAAGAATTTGCTCCAAGGCGGTTGGCGCCGTGTTGGGAGAAATCACATTCGCCAGCAGCAAATAGACCAGGGATGGAGGTGTGCTGGTTGATGTCTACCCAAAGGCCACCCATGGAATAGTGAACGCTTGGCGCTACACGCATGGGAACTTTGCGAGGGTCATCGCCTACGAATTTTTCGTAAATATCTAAGATGCCGCCTAGTTTTACATCAAGCAGTTCTGGCTTAATGTGCGACACATCCAGATACACTACATTTTTTCCGTCTATACCTAAATGTTGGTTTACGCATACGTCAAATATTTCTCGTGCGGCAATATCGCGGGGAACCAAATTGCCATAAGCGGGATATTTTTCTTCTAGGAAGTACCAGGGTTTTCCGTCTTTATAAGTCCAGACGCGACCGCCTTCGCCACGGGCTGATTCACTGATAAGGCGGTTTTTGTCTTCGCCAGGAATAGCTGTGGGATGGATTTGGACGAATTCGCCGTTGGCGTAAAGAGCGCCTTGTTTGTAAACGCGTGCAGCTGCATAGCCTGTGTTGATAGTGGAATTGGTTGATTTGCCAAATACTGCACCGCAGCCGCCCGTTGCAATAATTACGGCATCAGCAGGGAAGGCCTTGATTTCCATGGAAGCTAGATTTTGAGCAGTAATGCCGCAGCAAACTCCATCGTTAAGAGTGGCAGAAACAAATTCCCAACCCTCATAAACGCGCACCTTGCCTTCAACTTCTTGAGCGCGTACCTGTTCGTCTAAGGCATAAAGAAGCTGCTGGCCTGTGGTTGCGCCTGCAAAAGCAGTGCGTCGTTTTTGTGTTCCGCCAAAACGACGCAAATCTAGAAGCCCTTCAGATGTGCGGTTGAACATAACCCCCATACGATCAAACATATGCACAATACGCGGAGCGGCTTCAACCATGCCTCGTACTTGATGCTGGTTTGCTAAAAAGTCGCCACCATATATGGTGTCGTCAAAATGTTCGTCGATCGAATCGCCTTCGCCTTTGGTGTCAAGAGCAGCGTTTATTCCGCCTTGGGCGCAGGCGGAATGGGATCGTTTAACAGGGACGAGTGAAAACAGGTCGACGTTTAAGCCTGCCTCTACAATCTTTAGGGTTGCCATTAACCCTGCAAGCCCACCGCCAACTACTGCTATAGTTCCTTTACTCATCTGGATTCCTCTCGAAATGTATCGTTGCTGTTATTTGCTGCAACGGATATTTGCTTTGAAATGTTTAATGTCGTGCTTTGTTGTTTATTTCTTTCAATAGAAAAGTACGGCAGGAAATGACTAGCAAACGAAAGCGAATAGTGCCTTCATACTAAAAGCAGCAAATACAAAGAACAGCGCTATAAGGATGTATTCAGAAATTTGCTGCGACTTAGGAGTTAAGGTAATTCCCCAGGTAATAAGAAAGGTCCAAAGACCATTTACGAAGTGGTAAACGCAGCAAAGAAGTCCTATAGCAAATACCACGAGTCCAATAGGGTTATCTACAATGCCTGCAACCATGGCAAAACTGGGATCTACTCCCGTAAGTTCAACTTGTAGTTTGGTGCCGTAAATATGCCAAGCAACAAACAGAAAGGCAATAATACCGGTAACGCGTTGAAAAACATAGCGCCAGTTACGGAAGTAGGTATATTGTCCGACGGTAACACTTGAGGTGAATGCTAAATAAACTCCGTAAATCGCATGGAAAAGTAATGGCAAAAAGATAATGAATGTTTCCAGCACTATTTTGTAGGGCATGTGCGCCATAAATGACCCCATGGTGTCATAAGGTGCGCTACCCCAGTTAGCAGAGTAGTTCACTAGCATGTGGAAACAAAGAAAGATTCCTAGCGGGAATACTCCTGCGAAAGAATGCAGTTTGCGGATAAAAGGCGTGTAGTTTTGTTTGGTGGATTCTTGTTCCATGATCCCCCTCAATCTGTCGTTCCCCAACGACATAGATATCGCTTTGCAGATATCTGCAGATATCGTTTGTTCAACAAATCACGAATATCTGTTTAGTAATGTGATTATGAAAGCGATGAAAATACCCTCTGTACAGGCATTATACCTGAAAATATGCAGGAATGCGCTTTTGAGTTTACAGAGGCAATCAATTAATGTTCGCAATTACCCAAACAAGAGCGTAATGGTGAAGAACTGATGGTAACCAAGCTATAAATTAGTTGTATTCTATATCGAACACCGATGAAATATCCATACGAGAGATTTTGATATAGAGGGGTGCTGTTCGAATGGAAAAAGCGAATCGCCACGTTTTCGATACCGTACTAATGTTTGAAGGCGGAGGTATGCGCGCAAGCTATACGTCTGCAATGGCATCGCTTTTGATGGAGCAGGGAATTACGTTTGATTACGTATGTGGCATTTCTGCGGGTGCTAGCAATACGGTGAATTTCTTGTCGGGAGATATTCAGCGAACTCGTAATAGTTTTGTCGATTTAGTAATGGAACCTGAATTTGGTGGCCTTTCCAGTTTTCTTCATGGGAAAGGAATCTTTTCTGCTGAGTGGATTTATGAAAAAACGGGCCTGCCAGGCGGAGTATTGCCGTTTAATTTTAAAGCATTTTGGAACAATCCCACGCCTTGCGCTATTCAGGCATTTGATCGCGATACGGGCGAAACCGTTGTTTGGCACAAAGAAGATATGGCAACCTTGCAGGATTTAATGGTTCGCGTTCGTGCAAGCAGCACTTTGCCGTTTGTTATGCCTGCGGTTCATATAGGTGATCATGTTTATTATGACGGTGGTTTAGGTGATGGCGCTGGTATCCCGCTGGACTTGGCACTTAAATCGGGATGCTCTCGAATTTTCGCAGTCCTGACGCGCCCAAAGGGCTTCCGTAAGCCTACACCCGATATTGGACGCAGCGCGCGCATGATTGCAAATAGCTACCGCAAATATCCCTATGTGCGTGAAGCACTGTTAACGCGCAATGAGCGCTATAACGCAGAGCTTGAAAAGCTAGAACAGCTTGCCGCGGAAGGAAAAGCGTATATTGTGTATTCGGACAAAATGGCAGTTGATAATAATACGACTGATTTAAAGAAACTTCGTGCAAGCTATTTTGATGGATACAATCAGGCGCAAAAAGAATTCCCGCAGTGGCTGGAATGGTTGGGTATTGAATAAGAACTGTTGAAGCAGGTCTGTTTTTAAGAGAGCGGCAATAAGCCAAGAGAGCGGCAATCGGCCGCTCTCTTTTTATGATTGGAATGGAATTTGGCATAGAGCTTGGAATTATTTAAGCAAGAAGAGGAACTGGAAGAGGGCCTGCTTATACGGGAAAGTGGGTCACCTTACATAAAGGTAATGCCAAGTAGTTCAAATAAACTGCCCCAAGCTATGCCAATAACAAACAAGCCTATAAGAATAAAGATGTTTTGGCGAAGGCGATGGTTTTCACTGAACAGTACCAAAATGCCTACACCCGCAGAAACGAGCAAGCCCGATAACATAGCTCCTGTTCCAAGCATGCCATCAAGGTAGAGCTGCGTAATTACAACACTGGCACCACAATTAGGAATGAGGCCCACTAAGGCAGAGCCAAAAATAGCAATACCTGGATTAGTAATAAGGAAATCGGTAATAACGTCTTCGCCAGCAATTTCCATAATGGCTACTAACACAAAGGAAATAATGTATACGATAACCGCTACCTGAAGGGTATGTTTTACCGCACTTATTATTATTTCTTTCCAACCACTGGATTCTTCAGAAATAGAACAGCTGGGATTATGGCAGTGGTGATGTGAAAATGGCTGCTCAAGTTCTTCTCCTGTGAGGTGGTGCCCATGAGGGCACGTGCACGTATCTGTGCTATCGTGGCTATGATCGCGGTTATGGTCACGCCCATGGTTGTGGTTGTGATTAGGTTCTTGTTCGTGACTATGGCTGTGGGTGCAGGTGGATTGATGAGCGGTGCTGCATGTGACTTCGCGAACGGGATCCTTACCGCTATCAATGCTTTTACCCTCGTGGAAATGCGTGCATTCTTGTCCGTGACCAAGAGCTTGTAGTGCTTTTTCTTCCTGCTTTACTTTGGAGCGAACTTTTAGGCGAAGTGCACCATCAATTGCAAAGCCCATTATCATACCAATGGCAACTTTGCATCCGATGATCGAAAACATTATTGCTGGATCTACCTGCTCGGCTATGAACAGCGGAAGCATTTCGTCTGAAGTGGACAAAAAGACCGCGAAAAGGGTGCCTAAAGTAATGGCGCGGCTTGCGTAGAGGGCAGATCCTGCTGCTGAAAAACCACATTGAGGAACAGCGCCAAGAAGAGCGCCTACCAAAGGACCTGCAATGCCTGCTTTGCGCACCAAAACAGCCGCTTTGTCACCAGCCTTATGCTCAAGCAATTCAAGCAGGATGTAGGTGATCAGCAAAAACGGCACCAGATAAATAGTGTCTTCGAATGCGTGTTCTAAAAGATGGGGGAGTAATTCCATAGATTATGCCTCCACTTCTTTGAGGCATTTTTCGCAGAGACCATAAAGTACGGTTTTGCTGGGGTTTATACGAACATGATGATGTTCAATGACATGCTCATAGAGGCGCTGTAACTCTCCGCAGTCAATAGGGGACAAATCGCCGCACTTTTCGCACTTCAAGAAGAAGTAAATGTTTTCAGGGGTGTCAGGCAGATAGCGGTAACAAACGCCATCAATTCCTTCTATTGCGCATCGGGCGATAATACCTTCTTCCTCTAAGCGATCAAGGTTGCGATAGATGGTTGCCGTGCCAACTTTTTCGTGGCGTTTTTCAAGTGCGGAAATAATATCTTTGATAGTAATAAATGATCCTTGATGCATCCGAATACATTCAAGGATGCGTTCTTTTTGCTTAGTTTTATATTGGCGTGGTGAAGGCATCTAAATCACTCTCTTAGTTTCAAAAGATGTTTTGTTTGGTTTTAAGATTCCAATTTGAAATTCCAGTTTGAACTGCTAATGTCAATTAAATGATATGAAATTGAAAACGTTTCTCATTTTATTGGTTAAAGATTGGCTGTCAACGAATTTGAGAAACTTTATCAAATTAAAGAAAAGCTTCGAATAAGAACTACTTGAAATTAAAGCTCAATGGTGCAGTTGCGGAGAGGATGAAGAGAACAACCTGAATTGTAAGAAACGAGTAACATTCCAGTTTGAGTACAAGAAATAGAGTATTTATGTCACATCAATAGGCTATATGTGTGATAATTGTGAACAAGAGGGGATATATATTCTGCGACATTACTTCCTCTAAGTAGCTCTTTAGACCTTTTCGCCGTAGTTGGCGAGTCGATGTTTCGACAAAGATTCGTCTTGTTGCTGGTAGCAAAGGATTTAGAGGAAAGGAAACGTTATGGAAGAAAAAGATAAGAACATTCCTCAACCACAGCAGCCTGGCAATGAGCCAGCTGTAACTCCGCAACCTGCGCAGCCAACTGAACCTATTCCTGCTCCAGCTGAGTCAGCATTTAATATAAAAAAACATCTTTTCGTCATTTAATCATTTGTTAATATGACAAT
>URMQ01000006.1 GCA_900548955.1 uncultured Eggerthella sp.
GCGCAGGACGCCTCGTGTGCGCTGAAAGCGCTCCAATGTGGCCCAATCCTCATAGAGGCGATCGAACACCTCGGGATGTATCGGATAGCATGAGATCATACGGTCGCGATATTCAAGCTCACGGGAGTCCACAGGAAAGTCCGCCGCATTGTCGCCGTAGAATCTACTGAACGTGTTGCATACTTCATCACGAGCGCTTGTGTCTTTGCAGTTCAGGAACAGTCGGCGACGCACTACCTCGAAGCCTTCAGACGCTCCGACTGGCTTCCAGATGGCTTCCATTCTGCCGAACGTATGCTCGATCTGCTCGAGTGCGCGTTCGCCCGCCTCGCCGCCGATCTCGATATCTGATTCGGGTATGGAGGCGACCACCAGGCTGCGGCGAGAAGCGCGCGCCGCCTCGGTGAGTTCTTGGATGAACGTGATGAAATTGTCGAGCGTACCGGCTGGGAGCCTGTCGGCACCATAGAGCTTCTTTGCATAGGCTACAAGCTCATCCATCAATACGAGACAGCACCCGCATGCGTCGAACATGCTGGCAAGCGCTTCGGATCCGGGCGAGACGCCCTTCTTGTCAGCATCCTTCACGTAATCGTAGATCGATGGATCACCGGCAGCCTCAGCCAGCTGGAATGCCATCTGGCCCCAGAGCGTGTTCACCGTAATGCCCGGCATGGTTGCCGGGCGGGTGGCCTTCGCGGGGTTTAGCGCGGTACCCACGAGCACCGCCACGCGGACCTCGGGGATCTGAGCGATTCCGGCCTCCTCCAGCACTGGCTTTAGGCAGGGAATATTCGATGCTCTGTCGCGACTGCGCATCATGTGGTAGAGCGCAAGCATGCTATGGGTCTTGCCGCCGCCGAAAGCGGTCTTGAGCTGGATAACCGGCTCGCCGTCCAGGCCCGCGACGCGTCGGAGAGACTGCACGAGCAGCCCCTTCATACCTTCTGTAACGTATGTGCGGTTAAAGAACTCCACAGGATCGCGGTATTCTAGTTCGCCCTTGCCGCGCGCGACCTGCGCGAGATCTGCCGCGAACTCGGCGTTCTTGTATCTCCCCTCGACCACGTCCATGTGCGGCTCCATAACGTCTCGCCAGCTGGGTAGCCCACGCACCGCCTTCGTCTCCTCGAGTGCGTTTTTTCGAGGAGTAGGGACCGTCGCATCGTTGGTGGTCTGAGCAGTAGAACCCTCTGCGCTGCCATAGCGGGCAGTTCTCAAGAGAGTATTGATGCCTGCTGCGGTGTCGGAATCGATCTGTTCCGCCAAGCGGCTCATGGTGTCAAGCGCCCGATATGTGTCGGAATCGGATATCCCCGCTGGACCCACGTGTGCCCACTTGTTACGCGTTCCCTTAAGCTCCATCACATAGTTCTTGCAATCCTGCGGAAGCTTCTTGCGAAAGACCTCTCGCCACTGCACATCCATCAAAAGCAAGCAGAGTGCTACATCAAGGGAATCCGCCAGCTCGGCGAAACCGCCGGACTCCGGCAAATCACGTTTCTGGTCGTCATAGAGCCGGTCGAGCACGCCGATCTGCCAGAAATCATCGCCGTAAGCCGCGATGAGCTCGCGCATGACATAGGGCGCGAGCGATTCGAGCAGGAGATTGAACCCTTGCGTGATGAGTTCATGATTGCTTTGCTTTTCCATATCGGATTCCTATCAGATGAAGAGCGATTCTTGCACGGGCGTTTCCGAGGCGAGCTGCGCCGCCCTATCCTGCACCTCTCCCCATGCGGTCACGAGGGAGTTGTACGCGAAGGCCTCCTCCTGCCATTTCTTCTTGTCGGCAATGGTGAACAGGCGGTAAGCGAGCGCCTTCGCCCGATCGGCACCGCCGCTCATAAGGTCCTTCACAATCTTAGCGCACGCCTCAACGCCACCCGTTTCTAACGCATGCGTGAGACCCTGCGTGACGAGCCATGTCATCCTGGAGGTCTCTGCTCTTAGTGGAGGAAGTTCCTCGCGCGTTTTCAGACGCACGATGCCCTTCTCCGAAAAAAGAGCGTCCTTTCCCGCAATTCCATCGATGGAAGTGTTCTTGGCTCGAGCGAGAACGTCGGCCTCGCCGAATTTGACATCGTTGAAGGCGTACTGTGTGTAGAGCTCGACGCAGAATCGGCTCTCGCGATCGAGTTCCCCGTCCTGGTCGGAGAAGTACGAGTCGAGCTCCTGGTTGATGATCTGGAGCGCGCTGCGCACCGTCATGGGTGAGCCGTCCGCCTCGAGCACTTTGGAGTATCGCGAGTACACGCCAATACCCGGCCCGATAGCAGACTGGGCGAGGTCGACCGGCGCGATGTTGCTGGAGCGCAGCTTGTCGAGCGCCGGAACAAGTTCGCGCTTGAGCGCCATGACGAACTCGCGACGAGTTCCCATAGGCGCGTCTTTGGATCGCTTACGGCACACAAGAACAATTGACGATGCAAGGGCATTAGTTCCCGAGGCGATCATCCTAGAATCCATTTCTGTTCTTAGAGGCCACGTACCAGTGATAGCAAATCCCGCCCGGATGATTGCCGAAAGCATGGTCTCCCATCCGGTTGATGCCGTCGATTCGACTTCATTTATCGTCTCTGCTTCACTCTGCTTGAAAGCATAGTAGATAGTCACAGGAACATCATCGCGAGCGTATAGGTTCACCTGTTCGAATGCTCTGAACATACCCTCTTCGAAGAAGTTCCTCGCGCCCATCTTGCCACGATTCTCGCGATAGGGCGTAGCAACAAGCTCTTCATGTTTTGGCACTAGCATCGTGCTGAAGAGTGAGGGATAGGTTTCTTTAAGCGATTGTCGCAGCCATACATAGAAAAAATCAGAGAGATCTGCATAGCCGATGTTGTCATAATATGGCGGATCGGTGGAGACCATTATGCTGCGCATGCCATTGTCGCTCTGCGCGTCAAACTGTTTTGCTACACCTTGCTTGATTCCATATTTCGGAAGACCATCAAGTGCCTTAATCATTCTCGAAAACAGATTGTCATAGCATCCCGAAGAGTTACAAAACGGATTGCTTTCTGCGTAATCCCATGTCATGGGTATGGCTTGACGGGCGAACACGTTTCGTAGCTGCACATTACGAGAATGCCAGCTACAAATCGACGAATTATGGTTGGCTAATTGATCAACCAAATTAGCCAAATAAACCCCCACCGCCTGGCCATAGGCTCTGGCCCCGGCTCCGCCATCCTCGAGTCCGATCCCGTCATCGGGAAGTCCGGCGGCGATCGCATCCGCCTCAACCTTCTCCTGCGCCTCTCGCACCAACGAGCTGAACGTCGTCAGAGCCGTCAGCTGCCGGTTGGTGAAAAGCTTGTGGAACTCGTCCAGTCCGTATACGTTGGTGTTCAGATGACCGGGGTAATACGCAAGCTTGCCCTGCGGATAGTCTTCGGGCTTTTCAACTTGCGCCGAGGCGAGCTGGACATCGTCTGGGGCAATATACAGTCTTCCCTTTGCTCCTTCGGCAACTGTCGCCATGAGTTTTGACCCCATGCGACCCTCGCAAGACTCCGATCGAACGTAATCGAAGGCAATCGGCGCACCGCAATGGATGCACGTGGCGCCTTTTCGATTCACCGTGCCATCGCGATCGGCCTTGCCGGGCTTCACTTCGAAGCGGATATCACCTTGCTTGCAGATGGGCTCGACATGCCACTCCTTGCCCTTCTTCTTGGAGAGGTCGAACGACCGAACGAGGATCGTCTCGTGACCGCAAGCGGGGTTGGGGCATTTCACCGTGCGCGCCCAGATCCATGCTATGACGGTCGCCTCGCCTCCCCCTTGTTCTGCTGGAACATCGACTCTAGGGTAAAGATGGCCGATACGGTGAAACGCTTCTTCCTTCATCCATGAGCCGTAATACTCGACGTCGGCAGCCAGGCCAGCGTTGCCGTTGCAGTCCTCGAGGCCTGCGCGCTTGCGTGCCTCGGTGTTCACGGCGGACCTTCCGACAAATCTGGGCGGAATCTCGATCATCGCCTTGTTGATCGTCACGGCGACCGGGTTCAGATCCTGCGCGTACGCCTCAAGCCCCAAGCGCTGCGCCTCAAGCGGAATGGCGCCTCCCCCCGCGAAGGGGTCGAGCAAAGGCGGCAGGCTGTCGCCCATGCTCTTCTTGATCTCGTTCTTCGCCTCTTCCAGTACGCGCGGGTTGTTGGAATTCTCCCACACCACAAGTTCTTCGAGGATTCGGAACAAGCGCTCGCGCTCCCTTGCCTGTTCCTCCTCGGTAGGATATTCCTCTGGGTGCGACGATGGGTCGTCGACGAGCGAGGACCAGATGACAGCGCGCGCCGCCGCAAGCGGCCGGCGCGCCCACCATAAGTGCAGCATTGAAGGGTGCCCGTGCCTAATGGACTTCTCGCGCGCCGCCGCTGCGTTGATGGCATCGAGCGGCAAAGTGACCTCGATGAGCTTCTTCACTCCCATGTCTCCTCTTTCTCCAGTATCACATCACCCGTCTCCTTGAGGCGTTCGATGTCGTAGTTCAAGCTTGCCGCCGAGTAATCCGGCGGGTTCACGAATGGCCGTTTGATGTAGGTAGTGCGCGTGACGAGCCCGTCCACCTCGACGACGGCGAGGATGAACGCCTCGGGTTTGTTGAGCGCGCAGAGCACCTCGTTATGCGAGACGGTGACCGTCTGCGCGCCGGCGCTGCGGCCTTTCACTTCTATCATGCGCAAAGCCGGACCTTCTCCACGGATTTCAGGTGGCACAAAGGACTCGATGTCATACCCGCATTTGAGGGAACTGACATCGCGTGGCCCGAAGCCAAGACCGCGCTCGATCGACTCTACCGCTCTCATTCCCGCAAGTTCTATGGCGCGGCGGTCTGATGAGGAGAACGCGGGGGGAGCACTTTCGCCGAGCGCGCCGATTGGAATCACGATGGCGCCGCCCAGAACTCGAGGAGGTGCGGGAGAGATCTGCTTCTCTCGCGCCAGCTGGTCGAGGCGAACCCGCTTGCGCTCTGCGAGTTCCTCCGCGCGCTTGTTCGCGTTGTACGAGTTGAGCTTTGCGGCTCTCTTTCCCGCTTTCTCCTTCTCCTTGAGCTCCCAAGCCTTGGAGTCCCAGTATCGTATCTCGCTGGTCAGCCTGTTTTCTACCGCCCTCTCGACCTTCTCGATCTGGGCGATTCGACGAGCACGAACTTCCTCGAGGTGCCTCGGCACGATCTTTTCGATCGCGAAATCAACGGCGCGCCGCTCGAGATCGCCTTTGAGCCAATCCTGTCCGTCGATCAGTTCTGAGAGGGCGCGTGCTCTTCGGGCGTCGGGGAACGGTAGTCGAGATACGGTGCGTAACCGGCATCCGACGCGTTGCCCTTTGCATCGAGCTCCACGAAACGGAAGGCCTTTGATACCACCCGTTTCATGCCGTCGGTTCCGACGGTTCCGTCCTGAATCGAATCCTCGATATAGAGCAGAAGGCGCGGCTTGGTTCCAGCATCTGCATCATCCACGAACACAGTGCCGCGCTTGAGCATTGGCCCCATCTGCTCTTCGAGCACGGCGACCGTGGCGTCGAGTAGCGGATGGCCCGGGCATACGAGAGCCGCGGGAATGAGTCCAGGCGCCTCCTTGTCCTTCTTGTCGAAGCAGATGCGCTCGTACGAGGGCAGCACGCGGTCTGCCGCACCGATCATCATGTCCTTCGATCTCACGGAGAAGGGGACTTCGAGCACCTCGTAACGGCCTGGCTCGCGGGCTTCGACCCTTCCGCCGAGCTTCTCCATTGCTGCCTTGAAGAACGCCTCGATGAAATGCGGCTCGAGTTTTCGCGCTTCCATGCGCTCCATGTCTTCGCGGATTACCGCAACGCGGCTCGCATCCATGATATCCGCGGTGAGCGCGTATTCGTCGAGCAGCTTCCTGATCGCCGAGGTGTCGAGCGAGCTGTCGACCACCTGATTCAAGCGTGCCCGAACTTCCGGGTCGTCGCCGTAGCGCACTGCCTCGAGAAGAAGGACGCGCAGCGGCTTGTCCTCGAAGGTGAGCCTTCCGAGGATGTCGAATACCTTCCCGCCCAATGCCGCACGCTCCGCCTCGAGTTTGCGGAACAGGCGCTGGAACACTTCGCCTTCGCGGGTTTCTACAGCGACAAGGTTCCACAGATGGCACACCTCGGTCTGCCCGATGCGATGGATTCGTCCGAATCGCTGCTCGAGCCGATTGGGATTCCAAGGAAGGTCGTAGTTGATCATGAGATGGGCGCGCTGCAGGTTTATGCCTTCGCCAGCAGCATCAGTGGCGACCAGGATACGCACGTCGCGGTCCTGTTTGAACATCTCCTCGGCGCGACGACGCTCGTCGCGGCTCATTCCTCCGCGAATCGTAAGGACCGCTGCGTCGCTTCCGAGAAGGGATCGGATCTTCGACGCAAGGTAGTTGAGCGTGTCCTTGTGCTCGGTGAAGATGATCAGCTTCTCGCGTCTACCATTGGGACCGAACATATTGGCATCGTCCTGGAGCAGCTTGGAAAGCTCGTCCCATTTGCGGTCGTCGCCGCTCATGCGCACGTCGTTCGCTTTCTTCTCCAGGAGGCGCAACGTGCCTATCTCGGCTTCGAGCTCGGCAATGGTCGCGGCAGCGGAGGCCGTATCGACGACGTCATCCTCCATTCTCTCGAGCTCCTCGGCATCATAATCGTCCTCATCGAAATCGTCGTCCGAAAGGAAGTACTTATCCGTAAAAGCGAGGGCGGCATTCGTCGCGCCCTTAACCTCTGCGAGCTTCGCTTCCAATCGCTCGCGCCTACGTTTGAGAGATTGGTATATCGCCTCGGGGCTCGAGGCTAGGCGACGCTGAAGGATGGTAAGAGCAAAGCCAACGCTGTTCCTTCGCTTGCCATCGAGTCGATCGGCGCGATTGAACTCCTCGGTTACGTACTGGGTCACCGCTTCATACAACCCCGCCTCGGCAGGGGAAAGCTTGTATTCCACGGTGTATGCGAGTCGCTCGGGGAACAGCGGCCGTCCGTCGAATTTGAGAAGCTCCTCTTTGACCAGGCGGCGCATGACGTCGGAAACGTCCATGTTATCGTCTCTCAAACCAGGAATCACAGCCTGCGATGCGGCTGCCTGGCCGCGTTTTGAAATCGGGTTCTTCACTCGGTTCGCTCCAGCGAAACGATCCTTGTCGACAAGCGCCATGAAGTAGCGGAAATCCGCAGGCTTGCCGTTATGCGGAGTTGCGGTGAGCAGTAGCAGGTTCTCAGTAATATCGCCGAGGAGCTGACCTAGGCGATAGCGCTTGGTGTACTTTGCTTCTCCGCCGAAATTGGTGGCGCTCATCTTATGGGCTTCATCGCATACGACCAAATCCCATCTGCTCATCTCGAGCTTCTGCTGGATATTGTCGTTGCGAGCCAGTTTGTCCAAACGACCGATGCAAAAGTCGTTGTCGGCATCTGCGAAAGCGTTTCCTGACGCGGACGCCTCCAGAACGTCGTTCGTGAGGATGCGGAACGTGAGTCCGAATTTACGGTAGAGCTCATCCTGCCACTGTTCGACGAGGTTGCCAGGAGCGACGATAAGGCAGCGCTTGAGGTCGCCGCGAGCGATCATCTCCTTGATAAGAAGGCCGGTCATGATGGTCTTTCCGGCACCGGGATCATCGGCGAGCACGAACCTCAAGGGTAGCTTAGGCAGCATATCCTTGTAGACCGCGGAGATCTGATGCGGTAAAGCCTCTATGGACGATGTCCTTACAGCAAGATAGGGGTCAAACAGGTGAGCAAGGCCGATGCGGTAGGCTTCGGAAACGAGGCGAACATCGTCGGCGTCGGCGTCGAAGCTCCACAAACACGCGTTCTCGATTTCGATTCGGTCAGTATCGAAATCGTAGACCATGGTCTCGTCGAGCACCCCGGAATCGGTCTTATAGGTGACGGTGAGGACGGACTCGCCATGCCACTCCGTCGCCACAACGGTGACCACCTGATCCCCCGCAATTCCGCGCGCGCGAACGCCTTTGGCTATGTCCGCCAGCCTTGTCATCGTCTAATTGCCGCCTTTCGAAAGCTCCTGAATCATGCAATACCTGTCGAACGCAGAGAAGCTGACCCCTCGATTGCGCGCCTCGCCTTGGGCGGCCTCCTTCAGATTGCGTGGAATGCGGAACGTGATGGCGGTCATGTCGCCGTCGACCAGATATTCACGCTTCTCAGTACCCGAAGCGCCTCCTTCGACTAAATCGCTGAACTTCATGGAGTCACCTTTCGCATGTGATATGCAATACAAACGAATGATACCATCGAACAGGCAAAATATTTGCCGCGAGCGGCGATTTGCGAGTCTCGAGAGCACGATATCCCTCGCTCCTTTAGGCATGTAATTGAGTTTGGTAATGAACTGCTGACCTTGTAAAAGATCCCATCGGGATTATTGAAACGAAACGAAGTCAATCAGCATTGCCTGAAGAGTTGACATCACAGAGAAACGCTAAGATACACGATCCGACTACTGCAGTGAAATCCAACAAGTCTCGAACGGGTCTCGGTAAATTTCTTCGCACGCAAGGAAAATACGACGGGGTCGCACCTTCCCTAGATAACCAGAATCGCGACCCAAACTTGCGAATACTCTTCAAAAAAATTAATGCGTACCAAAATACCGACTTTTGCAAAAATTCGTTCTGAATAGCAAATGGAGTCAGGAAATTTTTGATCTACAAGCCAATCATCGCTATACGTTAGTCTATAGGCCCAAAAGCGGTCAGCGGTGCAACAAAAGTCATTATCCGAAAGCGAGGCGCGTTACTAGAACCTACTCGAACCTGTAAGGTCGAGTAGGTTTTCCTTGCTGCACTTAAAATCTGCCTCGACACCGATTTGCCCCTTGAGCAACAGTGCCCATTTGCGCTTGCCAGAGGACAAATCTGTTTGCGCCTACTTAGCTCATTCGGCATCTTAGATTTTATGTTTTCTTCTTCCACAAAATCACTTTAATTAATTTTCGACCCCAATTCGACCCCAATTGGCAATTCTATGAGTTATGGGAATAAAAAAGCAGGTTAACCGATTTACCGATTGACCTGCTGAAACATTTGGTCGCGGGGGCTGGATTTGAACCAACGACCTCCGGGTTATGAGCCCGGCGAGCTACCAGACTGCTCCACCCCGCACTATCTGGTTGCGCCCTAAGCGCAATAATTTATTCTATATATCTGAGCATTTAACGCAATAGTAACAAGTGCTTATTCATAAAGTGCACATATTTTGGCACTTTACACCTTTTTACACTGTTTTATACCGTTTTGCACCATCTTCCACTCTTTTACATGTTTCAGCTTGCACTATTGCGTTCTTCTTTTACTCGTACACTTCTTAGTGTCTAAGCCTCAAGAACATGCTTTCTTGCCTGCCGAAAAGCATGCTCCCATACACTTTCTTACCTCGACACAAAACAATGCCTAAACATAAAAGAGGCACGCCGTAGCGTGCCTCGAAAGTTGCAACAGAATTGCTTCTATTTTGCGTCCTGTTTGCTAGACCTAATTAGTTCTCCCAAGTGCACGGAGCTTCGCCAGCTTCCTGACGCTGAGACTTAAAGATGGTGTCAGGAATAGGTTCACCGTGATAGATGCCTACGCCGCCTTCTTTTTCGATCTTATAAATCTCTTCGTCGGTGTAGCCGTACTTCTTCATGATTTCCTCGGTGTGATAGCCAACAGGCTTAGCAAGGATAACAGGAGGATCGCCAGCAGAACCGAAGCGGAGAGGGGTCATTGGCAGAGCATGCTTGCCATACTCGTCATATTCAACATAACGAAGAGCGTCGTTTACGTAAGCTTCTTCGTCGCGAAGGATGTCAGGGAAGCGGAACAACTTCTGAGCAGGTACCTGATGAATGCGGAACTGCTCCATCCAGTAATCGAATGGCTGCTTAGCAAATGCCTCTTCAAGCCAACCGATAACTTCCTTGTTCTTACCAGAAGCCTTCAAGTGGGTGAGGTCCTTGGTGTCAATGTTGTCGATCTGGTCTTCGCGACCGAAGATCTTCATCATCATTTCATAGTACTTATCGTACTGAGGCATGCAGATGTAAATCCACTTGTCGTCAGAAGTACGATAGGTATTGTTGAAAGGATTTGGAACGTTGGTACGAGACTTAGGATAGTCAGCACCGAACTGCTGAGCACAAATACCAATGTCAGATGCAAAGATTGCAGCAGCATAGAGGTTGGTTACAACCTTTTCGCCCTTACCGGTACGGGTACGGTTGAACAAAGCTGCGCAAATACCGCCAGCCAACATGCAAGCAGCGTTGTTGTCGCCGAATGCCTGAGGAGCGATAGCAGGAGACTGGCCCTTTTCACGGAAAACGTTAGCTACACCACCACGAGCTGCCCAGCATACTGCGTCGTATCCAGGGGAGTCCTTTTCAGGACCATATTCACCATAACCACGCATCTGAGCCCAAATAAGCGTTGGGAACTCTTCGTGAATGGTTTCATAGTCAAGACCGAGCTTCTTCAAAGCCTTGTCACGCAGGTTAACAACAAAAACGTCAGCGTCTGCAAGAAGCTTCTTCATGAACTTCATGCCGTCTTCGTTCTTGAGGTTGATAGCTACCAAGTCCTTGTTGGTGTTGTTAAGGTCGAAGGTAGGATCTTCGAAATCGTTCTTTTCGCAACCAAAGCCAGGACCCTGGGTACGCTGAGCATCGCCATGAAGAGGTTCGGTCTTGATGACGGTTGCACCCATTTCAGAAAGGCAGCGTACTGCAGCAGGAGCTGCTACCCATTCGCAAAGCTCTACGACTTTAACGCCTGCGAGAGGGCCGAAGCCATTGAGTTTATCTGTAGTGGACATACAGACTTTCTCCTTCCATTGTTATTAACGATGGAACCCGCTCTGCGTTGCAGCGAAAAGCGTTTTGCTTACCTGTGGTGCAGTCGGGCTATTTTCATCACCTTTCTAGTATGGCTATCACAAAGCTCTGTGGGGATGGTCAGTAATTCGGGTTTGTCTATTTTTTTGAGAAAATTACATTTTTTTCTGACTAGAAGTACAAAATTCGTGAATATTTTGGGACATTTCCTATTTTTTGCCCACCGCCTACCCCCAAAATTCATCCGTTGACCCATACCACATTTTGAACGTGTTCTAATTTCGTTTTAGTTCTGGGGATTTTCGGAGATTCTCGTACTTTTTTGCCTTGCCTAGAGCCTCCTGATTCTTTCTGAAGCTCCCTGAGCCATTTTGAAGTTTTAAAGACTCGCTTCTGTCGTCAGCTTTTGCCGCCAGCTTATGCTGTCATCGCGCGCTTCGCGCGTTTCTCGTATTTCTGTTATTTCCACTTGGTATATATTTCAATGCCTTATCAATCTATTTCTCGGCGTAATGCGTACCACTTGCCTGAAATTTCAATCCGTCCGCCCGAGAAGATCTCTCATGAATATTTTTCAACAGAATCAATAAAGCCCCTGGTAATTTGCATATTTTGATTTGTCTATCAGAGTGTTTCGTTTTATACAATTAAGGGCAGGCTTTTCGCGTATGCGGTTTTCGTATGCACACAGATAAGCCCCTTTTGTAGCACTGAGCCCAAGTGATAGCTACAACTTGTCGTTCACATGTTAGGAGGATTGGATGAGCAAACTATCCGTGGCACCCGTCGCTCACGACGATGCCTTGCAAAAAGCTTACATGCAAGAGTTCGCTCGCCGTATTGAAGCAACACCCCCTGGAATGTGCCCCGTTGCTATGCAGCTGTCTTTATTACAAGCAAGCGGTTGTCAAACGTGCGGAAAGTGCACTCCATGCCGTGAAGGTATTCCCCAACTTGAAGGAATGCTTGAAGCAGTGCTTGCTTTTGAAGGCACACCCGACTTGCTAAAAAATATGCATAAGAAGGCAACGGTTATTCGCGATACTGCCGATTGCGCTATTGGCTGGCATGCAGCCGATGTATTCCTGAAAGGTATGGATACCTTTGCTGCTGAATACGAAAGCCATGTAACCAACTACACCTGCCAGGAAGGCGTAACACAAACCGTTCCTTGCGAAACCATGTGTCCTGCTCATGTAAATGTTCCAGCCTACATCGCTCTTGTAGGCGAAGGCGACTACGCTGGCGCAATCAACATGATTCGCAAAGACAACCCCTTCCCTACCGCATGTGCTTTCGTTTGCGAACATCCTTGCGAAGATCGTTGTCGTCGCACCTTGCTTGATGCGCCAATCAACATTCGTGGCATCAAGAAGTTTGCGGTAGACAACATGCCTGCTGACAAGGTTCAAACCCCTAAGCCAGCAGAACCCACGGGCAAAAAGATTGCCATTATTGGTGGCGGCCCCTCCGGTTTAACGTGCGCATACTTTAGTGCACTGATGGGACACGAAGTTCACGTTTTTGAACGCCGCAAGCATCTTGGTGGCATGATGCGCTATGGCATTCCTGCCTACCGCTTCCCTCGCGAACGTTTGGAAGAAGACATTCGCGCCATTCTTTCCGCTGGAAACATTACCGTTCATTATGAAAGCGACATTGATACCAAGACCATGGCACAAATCTCCAAAGACTACGATGCGTGCTATGTGGCTATTGGCGCTCAAGGTGGCAAAGTTTTGCGCATGGAAAGCTCTGATGCTGAAGGCGTAATGAGCGCGGTTGATTTGCTTACCGAAATTGGCGAAAACAACTACCCCGACTTCACGGGTAAAAAGGTAGTCGTTATTGGCGGCGGTAACGTTGCCATGGACTGCGCTCGCACCAGTGTTCGTGCTGGCGCAGAAAGCGTAACGGTTGCCTATCGTCGTCGTATTGAAGACATGACCGCTCTGCATGCTGAAATTGATTCAGCTATGCAAGAAGGCGTGGAGATGTGCGTTCTTCAAGCACCTGACCATATTGAAGTAAAAGATGGTCACTGCACCGCACTTTATACTCAGCCTCAAATGATTGGTCCTGTTAAGGGTGGCCGTCCTACCCCGCAGAAGGCAAACAAACCACTGCACCGCATTGAGGCAGACATTATTCTTATCGCGGTTGGTCAGTCCATTGAATCTGCTCCATTCGAACAATTCGGCATGGAAGCTGATCGTACCTACTTCCAGGCAGACGAATACCTGAAATCTCTTCATGGCCCCGACAATGTATTTGTTGGCGGCGACTGCCAAGTTGGTCCTAAGACCGTTATTGTTGCCATTGGTGCAGGCAAAGTTGCTGCGCGCAATATCGATGATTACCTGGGCTTTGATCATAAACTGGATTGCGGAGCAACCGCTCCAGCCCCCAAGCCCAACAACCGCGTTGCTTGCGGTCGTGTAAACATCGTTGAACGTCCCGCCTACGAGCGTAAGCATGACTTCGACGCTGTTGAAGTTGAAATGAGCCTTGAAGAAGCCCAGCAAGAATGCGGCCGCTGCTTGCGCTGCGATCATTATGGCTGCGGCGTAATGGAAGGAGGCCGAGTCCAATATGTATAACGTAACCATCGACGGCAAAGCCGTATCAGTAAAAGAAGGCTCCAGCATTTTGGACGCTGCACAGGCTGCAGGTGTTTCCATTCCGACGTTGTGCTGGATGAAAGATTTAAACGAAATTGGTTCTTGCCGCATTTGCGTCGTAGAAACCGAAGGTGATGACGCATTGAGCGCTGCCTGTAATACACCCGTTCGTGACGGCATGAATATCCGCACGAATTCACCTCGCGTTATTGCAGCACGTCGCGAAAACATGCGCACCATTCTTGAAGGACATCGCAGCGAATGCACCACGTGCGAACGTACGGGCACCTGCGCTTTGCAGCGCACTGCCGCCGAACTGAATGTAGGCGAACTCGATTTCGACCCTGTATTTGATTTCGAGCCCTGGGATGAAGACTTCCCTCTGCAGCGCGACGAAAGTAAATGTATCCGTTGCGGTCGCTGTGTAGCAGAGTGCGCCAAAGTTCAGCACTGCAACGTATGGGACTTCAAGGGTCCTTCCTCATTCCGCGGTATTACCGTACGCGGCAATAAAGACATCACCGAAGCAGGTTGCGCTTTGTGTGGTCAGTGCATTACTCACTGCCCAACTGGCGCTCTTACCGCACGCAATGACATTCCTAAGGTGCTAGACGCTCTGGCAGATCCTGAAACTATGACCGTTATTCAATTCGCGCCTGCTATCCGCAGCGCCTGGGGCGAAGTAATGGGTCTCACCCATGAAGAAGCAACACCTGGTCGCATGGCTGCTGCTGCTAAATCCTTAGGGTTCGATCGTGTATTCGACACCGACTTCGCTGCCGACCTTACCATCATGGAAGAAGGCAACGAATTTATTGAGTGGTATACCTCTGGCAAGAAGCGCCCCATGTTTACTTCTTGCTGCCCTGGCTGGGTTCGCTTCGCAAAGCTCCACTATCCACAGTTCGTAGAGCAGCTTTCCACCAGTAAGTCTCCTCACCAGATGATGGGCGCAGTCGTTAAGAATACCCTAAAAGAACCTATGGAGGCTGCAGGTAAGAGAAACATGTTTGTTGTTTCTGTAATGCCTTGCGTTGCTAAGAAATATGAGTGCGGCGTTCCTCAGCTTTCTACCGAAGCAGGCCCTGACGTAGACGCTGTTCTTACCACGCGCGAATTCAATAATATGCTGCGTATGTTCAACGTAAACTGCGCCGACCTGGAAGAAACTGCATTCGACAATCCTTTAGGCTTGTCTACAGGTGCTGGCACCATCTTTGGTCGCACAGGCGGCGTTATGGAAGCTGCACTGCGCTCCGCTGCCTTCATCTTGACGGGCAAGAACCCCGACTTTGCCACCTGCGACACCACCGAAGCAACGCCTGAGCGTCCTTGGACCGACAAGACCTTAGAAATCGCAGATCTTACTATCAAGATTGCCGTAGCAAGTGGCCTTGAAAATACCTCAAAGCTTCTTGACGCTCTTGAAGCAGGCGAAGCTGATTACGACTTCGTTGAAATCATGGCATGCCCTGGCGGCTGCGTTGGTGGCGGCGGACAGCCTATTGAATTCAACGTAGAAATGGCAGCTGAACGCGCTAAGGTTCTGAATCGCCTTGATTCGAACGATACCTTGCGCTTCTCCCATGAAAATCCTGACATCCAAAAGCTCTACGCCGACTGGATTGGCAAGCCGCTTTCTGAAACTGCAGAAGAATGGCTCCACACCGAACAGATTGAGTGGGACATTTAAACGTTACCTGTTACAGCGGCGCAAAGCAACGGAACTGCTCGTTAGTTACCGCACGGTAACAATCATGAGATTGTTACCTATTAGAAATACCGGTGGGATATCTTGCTTGGATATCTCGCCGGTTAACTTTTATCCACAAAAGAACGTTGTTCGACACAAAGAAAAGAGCATTATCGGCTACAAAAGAGCCTCGGACAGAAGGTTTTCACCAAAGGGATTTACCAAAAGGACTTCGTCCAACACTAAAGAGATTCCCCCTAAAAAAGACTTTGTCCAGCGAAAAGATATGTAAGCAATGAAACAAGAGCAAGAACATAACGAAACGCGTAATGAGCACATTTCGCATGGCTCATTACTGGATCTTGCCCGAAAACTCACGCAAACCCATTCGCTTTCACTTGAAGAATACGAAGCGCTTATAGCGTTTTACGATAACGAAATTGCTGAATACTTAGCAAAAGAAGCGCGTCGTATTCGCGAAGATATATACGGTACCGACGTTTACATTCGCGGCCTTGTCGAAATCAGCAATTACTGCAAAAACGACTGCCTGTATTGCGGCATTCGTAAAAGTAACACCACCTGCACGCGCTATCGATTAAGTCTCGACGAAATAATTGAATGCGCCAATGAAGGATATAAGCTGGGATTTAGAACCTTCGTTTTTCAAGGCGGCGAAGATCCTTGGTTTACCGACGATCGCTTGGTCGAACTGCTTCGAACCCTAAAAGCTGCACACCCCGATTGCGCTATCACGCTTTCACTGGGCGAGCGCAGTTACGAAAGCTATCAGCGCTTATTCGAAGCGGGTGCTGATCGTTATCTGCTTCGCCACGAAACGGTGTGTGAAAACCTTTACACAAAGCTTCATCCAGACACCATGCATCTCGAAGACCGCCTGCAGTGCTTAGAGGATCTTCGCTCCATTGGTTATGCCGTCGGGTGTGGCTTTATGGTAGGTGCGCCCTATCAAACAGCGTGCGATCTAGCGCATGACCTGAAATATATCGAGCACTTTAAACCCGAAATGTGTGGCATCGGGCCCTTCATTCCCCATCACGCCACACCGTTTTCTAATGCATCTGCTGGCAGCATTGAGCTTACTTGCTTCTTGCTGTCGCTTATTCGCATCATTCACCCGCCTGTGTTGCTTCCCGCAACCACCGCCCTAGGATCACTTGACCCTAAGGGGCGCATTAAGGGAATGCTTGCGGGTGCCAACGTAGTAATGCCCAACCTTTCGCCGTTAAACGTACGCGCGAACTATGAGTTGTATAACAATAAAGCCCATACTGGCACCGAGGCAGCAGAGCACCTAAACCTCCTTGGCGCCGAAATGCAAACGATTGGCTATAACGTTGTAGTCGATCGCGGAGACCCGAAAGGAAGACAATAATGACGTCTTTTCCCTACAATCCTAAGTCTCTGTGCGCTGATGAATTCATCAACCACGAAGAAATTCTAGACACGCTTGCTTATGCCGATACACACGCAAACGATATTGAACTGTGCCGTTCCATTCTGGATAAAGCACGCACCAATTTGCACCCTTCCAACGATCATGGTGCCATTATTACGCACCGCGAAGCTTCGGTTTTGCTTGCTTGCGATGATCCAGAAATCAATAGAGAGATCAAACAACTGGCTCACGATATCAAGCAAGCCTATTACGGCAATCGTATTGTTCTGTTCGCACCGCTGTATCTTTCGAATTACTGCGTGAATGGCTGTCTGTACTGCCCTTACCATGCAAAAAACCGCGAAATACCGCGCCGCAAGCTTACGCAAGACGAAATTCGCGCTGAAGTAATTGCCTTACAGGATATGGGTCACAAGCGCCTTGCAATAGAGGCAGGCGAAGACCCCAAACACAACCCTATCGAATACATCCTGGAAAGCATGCATACCATCTATTCCATCAAGCACAAAAATGGTGCTATCAGGCGTGTTAATGTAAATATTGCCGCTACTACTGTAGATGAATATCGCATGCTTAAAGAAGCAGAAATAGGCACGTACATTCTGTTCCAGGAAACCTACCACAAAGAAAGCTACAAGCGTCTACATCCAACAGGTCCCAAGAGCGACTACAACTGGCACACCGAAGCCATGGATCGCGCTATGGAAGGCGGCATTGACGATGTGGGCTTAGGTGTTCTGTTCGGGCTGGAAGGTTATCGCTATGAATTTGCGGGCCTCTTAATGCACGCTGAGCACCTAGAAGCAGTGCACGGCGTAGGTCCCCACACCATCAGCGTTCCTCGCGTTAAGCCTGCAATGGATATCAACCCCGATGAATTCGACAGCGGTATTCCTGACGAAATGTTCGAAAAGCTTATCGCACTTATTCGTATCGCAGTGCCCTACACGGGCATGATTATCTCTACGCGCGAAAGTCAAACGGTGCGTGAACATGCCCTACAATATGGCATTTCGCAAATTAGCGGTGGATCACGTACTTCTGTTGGCGGCTACGTTGAAGAACAGCGTCCGCATGACACCGAACAGTTCGACGTTTCCGATCAGCGCACACTGGATGAAGTCATTAGCTGGCTTTTGGACAACAACCACATTCCGAGCTTCTGCACGGCTTGCTATCGCGCAGGACGCACAGGCGATAGGTTCATGTCATTTTGCAAAAATGGCGAAATCTTAAACTTCTGCCACCCCAACGCGTTAATTACGTTGGCAGAATATTTAACCGATTATGCCACTCCTGAAACCAAGACAAAAGGCATGACCATTATTCAGCAAGAGCTGCAAAAGGTAACCAATCCAAAAACGAAAGAGCTTGCAGAAAGCTATATCCGCAATATCGTCGACGGCATTGGTCGCGATTATCGCTTCTAGGAGAACCCCCATGAGCCTCAACGCTACCCCTTCAGCAGAACGCCTCCATATTGGATTTTTTGGTATCCGCAACGCAGGAAAATCCAGCGTGGTCAATGCGGTTACTAATCAGGATCTATCTATTGTTTCCGACACTAAGGGAACTACCACCGATCCCGTAAAGAAAGCCATGGAGCTTTTACCGTTGGGGCCCGTCGTAATTATTGACACCCCTGGTATCGACGACGAAGGGGATTTAGGCGCTCAGCGCGTCGCTAAAGCAAAGAAAGCGCTTCGTTTGTGTGATTGTGCAGTGTTAGTAATTGATGCCACCTGCGGTTTTCAGCAGGCAGATCTTGAACTGATTGAAGCATTCAGGCTTCGAGAGATTCCTTTTGTGATTGCCCTTAATAAGGCCGATCTGCTTTCAGGAGAAGAACGCACTGCACTTTTAACTGGAAACTCTGTCGAACAGCTCAATGAAGGCTCCGCCGAAGAATTCGAGATTCTTCACGGCGCTCCCTGCAAGAACTCCGCAAGCATTTTCGTAAGCGCTCAGACAGGTGAAGGGATCTACGAACTTAAAAACCTTATAGGTTCATGCGCCAAGCAGGCCGAATCGAATAAACGACTTGTTGCTGATTTGCTTGAAGAAAACGATCTGGTCGTGCTGGTTATCCCCATTGACAGCTCTGCGCCAAAAGGACGCATCATTTTGCCTCAACAAATGGTCATGCGCGATGTGCTGGATTGCAATGCAATCTGCCTGGCTTGCCAACCAGAAAACCTTACCGCAACACTTCAAGCATGCGAACGTAAGCTACGTCTTGTTATTACCGACTCCCAAGCCTTTGAAAAGGTTGCCGAGCTTACACCCGAAGATATTCAACTCACCTCTTTTTCCATTCTGATGGCACGGTATAAAGGCAATCTTGAAGATTACGCTGCAGGTGCCGCACGTTTAGCCCAACTAACCAACGAAAGCCGCGTTCTTATTGCTGAGGGGTGTACGCACCATCGTCAATGCGACGATATTGGTACAGTAAAAATCCCCAACTGGATTCGTAATTTCACAGGTGCTGAGCCTCACTTTGATTTCACTTCCGGAGGAGGCTTTCCTGATTCGCTTGAAGAATACGATTTGGTTATCCACTGTGGTGCTTGTATGCTCAACGATCGGGAAATGCGCTATCGCATAGCTTCATGTCGCGCTACAGGAGTACCAATCGTGAATTATGGAATTGCTATTGCTGAAATGCATGGTATTTTACGTCGCAGCTTGGCGCCTTTCCCTCAAGCATCCGCTGCGTTTGAGGACAGCTTTTAATGGATAGATAATTCAGGAAATGCGTAGTTGCTTACAAAGTTAATAAAATCGCTTACCAGCTTTGGATGAGGTTCCTTGCGACTCATAAGGTATACCTTGTGAAAATCTTGCGGTACGCCATCGATAGGCAAACAAACCACATCATCAAACGAATTTACCAAGAAGGAATATACCAAAAGCGACACGTTTTCTGGATCGGTAGAAACAAAGGAAGAAAGCGTAATTTCGTCATCGAAACCACGTACCAGATCAAATTCTTCTTCCCTATTCGCAAACAGGCCATCCAAGCCCATCGCAACCGAAGATTCCTTGCCGTAGGTAAGCAAACGATATCCCTTCAAGTCATCCAACGAAACAGATGCTTGTTGTGCAAGCGGATGTTTTTTATTCACGCAAACCACTAACGGCTGGCTCCACACCAACGTCATATTCAAATCGGTGGCATATTTCGTTTTCGCCGCGAAGGCAACATCAATTTTGCCTTCCTTAAGCTGGCGTGCAAGTTCGCCAGAATAGGCCTGTTCCATATGAATGAGCGGACGCTGTTCATATTGCGCCACAAAAGCACTTATCGCCTGAGACCAGAACTGACCCTTCATGGAATATACGGTTCCTAGGCGCATAGTGTTTTCGCTAATAGCAACAGATTGCTCCGCAAGTCGAATACCCTCGTCGTAGGTTTCAAGCGCGCGAGTGATATATTCCAGATATATTTTTCCCTGTGTAGTTAATTCGATACGAGCTGCAACGCCTTCAGTACGAGTAAACAAGTCAAAACCTAATTCTTGCTCCATACGTTTAATAGCAGCCGAAAGTGTAGGCTGAGCAATAAACAGATCCTTTGCCGCCTTGGTGTAACTCATTACAGAGGCAAGGTGTTTAAAGTATCGCAGGTGAGCAAGCTTCATAGATTGCCTTCTGTTCTTTAATGGCTTAAATGATTCGTAATCCAAAAGACAAGACTACTGAAGCTGTTTTGAGAAACTATTGTTCCTGTTTTGCCGTGTCGAGTATTCTCCGGAAAATCTTGTCCAATAGCTTTTTAATATAGCAGATGGAAAGTTACAACGAATTGCAACTTCTATAAGTGCGCATTCGGAGCAGAAATGGGTATGATTAAGAGTTGTTTATACGTATGTATTCATTCGTGGAGATATACCGCAACAAACGCTCCGGCGCTTTGTTTCGAGCAATTCTTCGCTACACTAATGATCGTTCGTATATATGCTGCATGCCACTAAATACAGCACGCACAAAACCACGTAACGCCTTGTGCGGATTAATGGCAAAGCAACACGGTGCTTATGCTCTCAAGGAAACATTTGGTTTGTTTGATAGCAAAAGCATAGCCATAAAAACATGACAAGCACTCGAATTAAGGACACCTATGAAATTCCGTTTACGTCCCCATTCTAAAGACGAATCTAAGGCACTCAATCCTGAAAAAGTTGAGAAAAAACCGCTCTATATCCACTACGACAAAGAAGGCAACCGTATTGGCGATGATGGTTACCCCTTAACCCCTAAACGTCATCGCCTTCACAACACGTATAACGCTATTTTTATTTGGTCAATCATTTGCGCAATTGCTGGTGCTGGCTGCGCTATTATCGCTTATGCTCAAGGCCAGCAATATGGCGGTTTTGAAGGTGACTTTGCTACGTTTGACCTTGTGTTATATGGCGGCAATATGATTAATGGTTATTCCGTAGCTACACTTCTGCGTGTTGAAGCAATTTTGCTTATTTTTGTTGGTATTTTTGGCGCCACTATTAACTTCAAAGGCTTCCACTGGCTCTACGACAAGGCTTCTCCAAGAATCTTGGTCATAATTATGGGTCTTGTTGCAGTTATTGCCGTTGTGTATCAGGTTATGCTTCTTACTACTGTGGGCATCCCTGATCCTGGTACTTTTATCATGTTGATACTTGATATCTTGGCTGCCGTATTTATGAAGCAGGTAGCTGAAGAGAAGCCCTCGCTTCGCAAAGCCAAGATTGCTCGCACCGAAGTAAAGAAATAGTCGATCGACTAGCGATAATAGCTTGATTGGTCTAGCTCAGTTAAACATCGAGCACTTACTAGACTTCATTTATCAGTAAGATCCCGTCTGAATTACTATTCAAACGGGATCTTTTAATTGGCAATTTTAACGATATGAGCTTTCAAAAAACTTTATTCAGCAAGTTCAGCCTTTATTTCTTCGATAGGAATTTCAATGCCAAACCGAATTCGGTCTGCCACAACTGCTTGCTCATTAAGCATTCCCAAGCCGTTAATGGCTTTACAACCCTTTGCCTTGGCATCTTTTAGAAGCTGAGTTTCCAAGGGCGAATAAATAACATCGGCAACGGTCATGCCAGGCTTTATTAAATCGGCAGCTACTGGCGTTTCTGTATTTCCTTCACCCATGCCCACATTGGTGCTGTTGGCCAAAATGTCAGATTCCGCAATTGAGCGTTTCAATTGCTCTTCATCCTCAAGTGGGTAAATACTAATCTGGCAATCACAAGCTTTTTCTACTACTTCTTTCAGCTCCTGAGCACGCTCATACGATTTACCGCCCTCACGAGCAAATACATTCAACGACGCTAGGCCATCTAAGGCTGCTTGCACAAAAATTGCCGAACCCGCACCACCAACACCAATAAGCGTCATGGTTTTGCCTTTAACTTCTACCCCATGCTTTATTAAGTTATTCACAAAACCTTTACCATCAGTATTATGACCAACAAGTCTGCCATCGTCTTCTTTCTTGATCATGTTTACCGCACCCATTAATTTTGCGGCATCGCTAAGTTCATCTAAATACGGAATAACTGCTTGCTTTAAGGGCATAGTAACCGTGGTGCTTACCCAGCCTTTCATTGCTCGAAAAGCCCCCATAACGTTAGCTAAATCCTTTTCCTGGACATCGAATACAAGAAATACTGCATCGATTCCCATTTTTCTGTAAGCAAGCGAGTGCGTAGCAGGCGATGCCGAATGCTCTACGGGGCTGCCAATCATAGCAACCATATGCGTATGACCAGTAATACCTGTTCCTTTTACTTCTGCTGGCATACCTTTCCCCTTTCAATCTCGTTATGTTTATATTTTACTTCGCCCGACTTCTATTTTCTTATTTCTTTACTGCATCTTTTGCGCTGGTGAATTAAGAAAAACAATCACAGCTACAGAAAAACCCACGCACTAGGGCGTGGGTTTTTGAAATCGGGTGGATTATTGAAATTGCTTTAGTCTTCGTCGAGCAAACCCTTGGTAATGTCTTCGAGGGTACGACCGCGAGTTTCGACGCCGAATACTGCCAGCCAGATTGACATAGCAACAGCAAGTGCAGAGTTAATAAGGTAAGCACCCATAGTTCCAATTGGAGATGCAACGAAGAATGCAATCCACATTGGGCTTACGATGCCCGCTACACGACCAAACGCATTTGCAACACCTGCGCCACGAATACGGCAAGCCGTTGGGAAAGGCTCAGAAAGATAAATTGCAGCGGTGGTAACAGAGTTGGTAAAGGTAAATACGCAAACTAAGAAACCAAAGCCCATAATAAGTGCCGTGTTATCCGTAGGAAGCAAAGACCAAATTGGGCCAAGGATAGCTACTGCCAAGTAGGAACCAATAAGAATGGTTTTGCGGTTTACTTTTTCAACATAGAAGGTAAGAGCACCAACGCCAACAGGAATACCCAGCTGCATAACTACCGTCATCAAGGTAGACATGCTTGTGTCGAAGCCCTTTGCAACCAAAATGGTAGGCGTCCAAGTAATGATGGTATAAACCAGAACGTTCATTACGAAGCAAAGGAACATTGCTGTTAAGGTACGGGGCAGCATCTTCTTCTTGAACAATACCGAGAAGGGAAGTTGCTTTACTTCTTGCTCTGCTGCACGTGCTGCAACTTCTTCGTCGGTTACTTCTTCTACGGTCTTGCCAGCCGCTGCTGCCTTTGCCTCGAGCTTGGTAACAATAGCATCTGCCTGATCGTTTCGACCCATCATAGCCAACCAACGAGGAGATTCATCCATGCAGGTCATAACAAGAATTACTACTACAGCACCAAGAACGCCGCAAAATACAAATACTTCGCGCCAACCAGCAATAGGCAGAATAATAAGATTCATAACAGATGCGAACAAGGTACCGCAGTTAGCGATCAAGCCCATATAGGACTGATACTTACCACGCTTGTGGGGTGGCGTGTATTCAGTCAAAGCAGAATAACCAGCTGGAAATGCCGCACCAAGGCCAAGACCCATAAAGAAGCGGCAGCCAGTCAGGAAGTCTGCATTAGGAGCTGCAGCAGCTACAAAGCAGAAAATAGTGAATACCGAGCCACATACAATAACAGCCTTTTTACGACCAAAATTGTCAGAAACAATACCAGAAAGTAAGCCACCAACCAGATAGCCAACCATGGTAATAGAGTTAAAGAACGCAAATTGTTCAAGCGTCATGAAGCCTTCGGTCTGCAAAACAGCACCGATAGGACCGCCAACAGCCATGTCAACGGAATCGCAGAACGTGATGCCAGCAAGAAGCCACATGATCTTCTTGTGGAAGCCAGAAATAGGCATACGGTCAAGACGTGCTGCGATACCGTGGAACGACTTGTTTGCTTCAGTCGAAGCCATACGAATATCGCCTTCCTTTCATTTCCTACGAGTTTTGCCGAAAGCAAAACAACTTAGCCCCTCTTGCCCCAATGCAAAAGGAGTTGTTTGTCCCTCTTAAGTTGAACTCGATTCCTAAAGGAAGAAACTAGGCAAAATGTCTTGTTTCAAACAGAAGTATCTAGGTCAGAACGACCTTCCCCTGAAGTGATGCCGCTTTTATCCACCCGTATCATTAAAAGTAGACATCAATAACTTCTGAAAAGATATTGTGAACTTTTATTACTTATTTTTTCGAATAGCTTTTTTTAGTTACTTTATTATGTTTTTCTATAGAGTTGTTGAACTGGTGTTTTGTATCAAATTAGTAATTTCTAAACCTAGAATTACTTACCCGAAGGTAAGTAACTAAGAGAGCGTTGCACGAATGCAATTACTTTTCGCAAGAACTTAAACGCATAGCGCATCTTCGCTCGTTTAAATTAGTTGATAGTACCCGTCTCTATAATGTTCGGGAAACTATATGCGCTCATAAATGAAATATAGTCATCTACCACCTTAGGGTGCGTTTCTTTTCTGCTTACTAGATACACCTTATGGAAGTCTTCCGAAAGACCTTCGATACGACGGCAGACCACGTCTGAGAAAGCATTAACCAAAAACGAATGACAGAACAACGCCAGCTTGTTTTCGTCAGATGAAATGATGGTACTCATGGTAATTTCATCGTCATATTCACGAAGTAAATTCATTTCGTCGACAGGAAGCTCAATATCAATACGTTGAACAGGAGACTCTTTTGGGTAGGTTAAAATCTCATATTTCTTCAAATCATCTAAGGTAATTTTTTCACGCTTGGCCAAAGGATGGTTTCTATGCACGCCTAATACCAGTGGCTGTGACCACACGTAGATATAGTTCAGATCATCCAGATCATCCATGCGCGCAGCAAATACTACGTCCAATTCACCTTTACGCAAACGCGCAATGAGTTCCGGAGAATAAGACTGCTCGATTGAAATTTTCGGAGGATTTGATTTCTTGCTCAAGAATGCTTGCATTGCCTGAGACCAGTTGATACCCTGCATGGAATATACGGTACCAACTCGTACAAGCGAATTTGCTTCACCTTGAATCTCACGTGCAACACGCAATCCCGTATCAAGATTATTTAAGGCAAGAGAAACATATTCATAATAAGCAGCGCCAGACTCAGTTAGCTCAATGCGAGAACTGCCTTTACCTCGCTTAAACAGCTTTACCCCAAGCTCTTGCTCCATACGCTTAATTGCCACAGAAAGCGTAGGCTGAGCGACAAATAAATCTTCTGCCGCTTTAGTGAAATTCAGAACTTTGGCTAAGTGGTTGAAATAACGCAAATAGTCAAGCCTCATTATGAATTCCTCTCCTTGGAATAATCCTTTGGTTCTGCTCCATCCCCTATTGAACCAAAAGAAAAATTAAAGATCTTTAAACTAAATCCCCTTAGTTCAGAAACCGTTACTTAGCATACCGTATTTATTTATTTTCGTTATTCAAAAAAAACGTTGCTATTTATTTTCGTTTCTACACCAGGTGAATTGAAAATATTTCGTCACTGAATATAAAAGTGGGGCCCGAAATTCGGACCCCACTTGAGAAAGAGCAGTTTATAGAAGGCTAACTAAATTCTACTAAATTAGTCGTCTTCCAGACCCTTGGTAATGTCTTCAAGCGTACGACCGCGAGTCTCAACACCGAAGATTGCCAGCCAAATTGCGGTAACAACAATGAGGCAAGAGTTTACCAAGTATGCACCAATGGTGCCGATTGGGGATGCAACGAAGAATGCAATCCACATTGGGCTGAAGATACCGCCCAAACGACCAACTGCGTTTGCAACACCTGCGCCGCGGATACGGCAAGCCGTTGGGAAAGGCTCGGAGAGATAAATTGCAGCGGTGGTAACAGAGTTGGTGAACGTGAATACGCAAACCAGCAAACCAAAGCCCATGATAAGAGCAACGTTGTCGGTAGGAAGCATTGCCCATACAGGACCAAGAATTGCTACTGCAATGTAGGAACCAATAAGGATGACCTTACGGTTTACCTTCTCAACGTAGAAGGTCAACAGACCTACACCAATAGGAATACCCATCTGCATAACTACCGTGGTCAAGGTTGCAAGGCTGGTATCGAAACCATTTGCACGAAGAATGGTAGGAGTCCAAGTAATAACCGTGTAAACGATTACGTTCATGGTGAAGCAAAGAAGCATTGCGGTTAAGGTACGAGGAAGCATCTTCTTCTTGAACAAGAAGCTGAATGGAAGCTGCTTGATTTCCTGTTCCTGTTCGCGACGCTCAATCTCTTCAGCGGTAACTTCTTCTACCGTCTTACCACCAGCAGCAGCCTTTGCCTCGAGCTTGGAAACAATAGCGTCTGCTTTGTCGTTGCGACCATTGAGAGCCAACCAACGAGGAGATTCGTCCATGCAAACACCAATAAGAACCATTACTACTGCGCCGAGAATACCGCAGAATACGAATACTTCGCGCCAACCAGCCATTGGGAGGATGATGAGGTTCATTACAGAACCGAACAAAGTACCGCAGTTAGCGATCAAGCCCATGTAGGACTGACACTTACCACGCTTGTGAGGTGGCGTGTACTCGGTCAAAGCAGAATAGCCAGCTGGGAATGCAGCACCAAGACCAATACCCATGATGAAGCGGCATGCGGTCAGGAAGTCAGCATTAGGAGCCATAGCAGCTACGAAACATGCAGCGGTAAAGATAGTGCCGCAAGCAATAACTGCCTTCTTACGACCAAAGTTGTCGGATACTAAACCAGATCCAAGACCACCAATGAGGTAGCCAACCATAGTAATGGAGTTAAAGAACGCAAACTGTTCGAGCGTCATGAAGCCCTCGTCCTGAAGAACAGCACCGATAGGGCCACCAATAGACATGTCGACGGAGTCGCAGAACGTAATACCTGCCAGCAACCACATGATCTTCATGTGGAAACCAGAGATTGGCATACGGTCAAGACGTGCCGCGATACCGTGGAATGACTTTTGAGCATCAGAAGCCATGCGTTTCCCTTCCTTTCTTTCAATCGATTTCCCTTGCGTATTTCCCGATATTCACAAAATGAAAACCAAGCTTTGTTCCACTTAGTTATATAACGGGGAAAACGCACTCCTCTTTCTCTTGCAACATATAAGAACCCATCTAAAACCACGCATGTTTTGTGCATGCTCCCTTTTAGAACTTGTTCATTTTTTTGGAGATGTTGCGAAAACCATTTTCAAACTATGCCGTATCCATTTCCAATAGCGATGTAACACGCTTTTTAGAAAGTTATTGCGATTTACTATACACCCAGTTCAACTAGTGTTTTTGCTAGTTTCTATTCACATAATTTATTGCAAATGTACTTTTCTATAAGTTTTGATAAAGTTTTGACCTGCGCAAATAAAAGTTGTCCTATTTCTTCTCGTTATGTAAAGGGCAACAGAGGGGCAACGCATTTAAACCACATTTACTCATATTGAAGGATTTGTCCATCTATTCATAGCTAGAAACTATCTATTTACAATGAACATGTTCACGCTACTTTATCAATTCACTCAGATTTTCAGCGGCATTAGGAAAGCGATAATTACTCATGCACTCGATGAAATCTTCTACAATTTTTGGATGAGATTCTTTGCGACTCACAAGGTATACCTTATGAAAATCGTAGGGCAAATCTCGTATTGGAAGACACACTACATCCTTGAAAGCCTCTACCAAAAACGAATAGCAGAATAGCGCCATTTTATTCTTGTCGGAAGAGACCATAGCACTCATGGTGATTTCGTCGTCGTATTCACGCACCAAACGTAGCTTTTCGCATGGCAAGTTATTCTTAATTGAGTTTAACGCGGGCGAAGCCAAAGAGTACGTCAGTAATTCATTAGAGGAAATCATATCTAATGAAACTGACTTGCGCTTTGCTAACGGATTGTTTTTGTTTACGCAAAGTACCAATGGCTGTGACCAAACCAAGGTATAGCTAAGATCCGACCATTTGTCTGTTTTGGCGGCAAACGCCACATCTAGATCCCCTTTGCGCAAGCGTGAAATTAGCTCGATCGAATAAGCCTGTTCTATAACTATCTTCGGTGTGTTTGCCTGCTGTTCAGTAAACGCCTTTATTGCCTGAGACCAAAAGTAACCCTGCATGGCATAAATCGTGCCAACTTTTATTTCTGAATTGATTTCGTCCTGCGTTTCGTGGGCTAAACGAATTCCTGTATCAAGGTTATTTACCGCTAGGACGGCATATTCATGCAATATTTTTCCCGCAGCAGTTAATTCAACATGCGAACTGCCTGCACTTCGCTTAAAAAGCTGAAGTCCCAGTTCTTTTTCGAGCTGGCGAATGGCCGCAGAAAGAGTTGGTTGAGCAATATAGAGCTCTTTTGCCGCCTTGGTATAACTTAGTACATTAGCTAAGCGAGTAAAGTAGCGCAGGTGTTCCAGTCTCACGATATATTCACCCCTCATCGCAGATATAAACACGCAGATATAAAACACTGTGCAAAGGCTTGCTCTATATCATACCTGCAGAAACGGTAACACCTACGCCCTGCTGTCTTTAGTTATATCTTTAACTATGTCTTTAGTTATTTTAGCTTTGCAGATAAACAGCATTTCCTGTTTCGGCAGACTCGAATACGCCATTAACTATTTTGAGAGTCCGCAAACCTTCTTCACCAGAGCATCGTGGAGCCGTTTCCCTACCCATACATAAATCAACAAAATGCTCAAGTTCTGCTTTAAGTGGAATGTTGGTTTCTACCTCAAAGTGTTCGTGTTTGAGTTCATGAGTCCACCCAAAGGCGTCTTCGTCGTAGTAATACAGATCCATATTCGGAAAGCCAAATGATCCCTTGGTACCAAATACCTGCAAACTATTTTCGCCAGGGCACATAACGAACGATTCATTTTCATCAGCAGCTAAGTCGTAATTCCAGGGTCCTGGAGTTCCATCACAAACCACATATGTTGCGGTAACGCCATTTTCATACTCAATAAGAACCGAAGCGGAATCTTCGGCTTCATTTCCGCGGATCGTGTTTCTTGTTGCGGCGTATACCTTAACGGGGCTTTTGCCAATTACGAAATTCAGGTCATCGAAGTCGTGTATAGCATTAATCAGAAGCGGGCCGCCAACACCTTTCGCAACATACCATTCGCGATCAAAACAATCTTCATCCTTAGCGATGCAATAACGAGACTGAATAGCTACGATTTTGCCCAGACGTCCCGAGTCAATAACTTTGCGAAGCAACTGATACTTGCTTGAAGAACGACGATGATGCCCAATCAGAAGCGTTACACCAGCATCTTTGCACGCCTGTATTACATGCTTTCCTTCTTCGACGGTATTAGCTATAGGCTTTTCAAGCAGAATATGTTTAACTCCTGCCGCTATTGCATTTTCTACTGCTTCAACATGCAGCGTATTAGGCAAAGCTATATAGACCGCATCAAGAGGGGTCTGTTTAAGCAAAAGCGTATAGTCGCTAAAAATTGGAACGTCAAGATCGTTCGCGATTGCGATATCCCCGTCTCCAAAACCAGCGACGGCCATCAAATCAACTTCGGGATTTTCCTTTGCAAAACGCGCGATTTTCGATCCGTGGTTTAAACCCAAAACGGCAAATTTAACTGCATCCATGAGAGCTCCCCTTTACTGTTCCCTCGCTACCCTCTTTGTCTTGTTGCTTTTGATTATTGATTCGAGTGATTTCTTTTTCCAATAGAAGGATTCCTCTTTCGAAAAAAGCTATAGGGGTTTCATATATTTGCCGTTAGATCCCATGCATAAAAAAGTCGCTCCCTTTCGGGAGCGACTGTAATACGCCGTATAACTTGAATTGGCGCTTTAGAACCGCTAAGAAGTTCTACACAATTACATATTAGTGAATGCAAAGTTCTCAGGATGAGCCTTTACTTCTTCGCGCAGTTTAGGATTCATCTTGCGAACACCGCGACGAGCGTCCTCGGTCTGAGAAGCAAGAACCTGATTGCGGTTTTCCATCTTGATCTGAGCCTCGAAAGAGTTATCGAGAGAGCACTGCAAAGATTCCTTGGTAAGACGAAGGCCCAAAGGAGCAGAATTCTTAACCATTGCTTCTGCCATCTTTACTGCTTCTTCTACTACATCTTCGTCAGCTACAACCTTGTTAGCGAAGCCCCACTCAAGCAATTCTTCAGCGCCAATGCGGCGAGCAGTCATCAAAGCTTCAGCAGCACGAGCATAACCAACGATGCGAGGAAGATAGTAAGAACCAGACATGTCGGTACCGGTCAAACCAATGTTGAGGTAACCAGCCTGCATCTTGAAGGATTCACCACAAACGCGAAGATCACAAGCGCAAGCCAAAGAAAGACCGCCACCAATTGCATGGCCCTTCAAAGCACCAATGATTGGCTGCATAGCGTTACGCATGTTTACAGCCTGATCGGAGCAAATGGTCTGCATGATGCAGTGATCACGCTGAGCGCGACCCATGTCCTCAGGAGGTTCATAGTTGAGCTCGTTCAGGTTGAAGCCAGCGCAGAAAGACTTGCCCTCGCCGGTAAGAACAATTACGCGGCATTCTGGATCCATACGAACCTTCTTCAAATAATCATTGAAGTCAGCCATCTGCTGGTAAGACATTGCATTGAGGTTAGCAGCGTCGTCGAAAGAAACAACGTGGATAGGACCACGAACGTCAACCTTCAGGCGCTCGTACTCATACTTGAATTCGGGCAGGCAATATGCCTCCTGGTATACGCTCATGCGCGTTCCCCTTCCGTTTCGGGATCTTGGTTTAATACTACGAATCGTAGTTTTTCCTGGTGCCCTCTGTCAAGAAGAAGCCCTTCGTGTCAGGCCACTGTGAATCAATTGGCCAAAATCGATTTTTTTGAAATTAAATGAACGTTGTCTTACGTAAAACAAACAGATGTAAAACAAACAGATTTCTACGTAAGACAAACAGATGTTCCTTGTAGATTGCATACAATCTAGGAATATATCCTAGGCATTTATAATTAACACTAGGCATTTTTCAGATTTGCGAATTACAATATGACACGCATAAAACTGCCGAGAGAAGAGGTTTTGATGGCAGAATATAGCCCAACACGCACACATGCAACATGGAAGCCACGCGTTACCGCTGCCCATGTTCCCTATTTCCACTGCACTGAATGCGGTGCAGTAGTTCAAGGAATGGATGGCGCAGTTGACAATGAACTAATCAACGACGGTGAACGTTCTCTTATTTTTGAGCCATCATATGCTCATGTTGAATTTCACCTTACCTGCTGCGGCAAGCCCATGGAACAGCTTCAGCCTATCCCTGCTGCCGAAGTAGAAGACCGCTTCAAGTTAAACTATCAGATCATGGGCGGCTTAAACAACAACTGCGTAAAAATTGACTGGAGAACAGTTGATTCAAGCTGTAAACCTCGTTGGTTTGCGCTCAAAACCTTCACGGGCATTATGACTAAATATGTGTCTCCTAAAAAATGGCCTCCTATTGTTTTTGGATTTGCCGACGAAGACGCTTTTGCATACTGCGATAAGAACCCTTGTGTTGAATGCACTTTCCGCTGCAAGCGCGGTATGGAAATTTATGCGTACGTAAACAACATTGGTTTGGTCGTATTACCTCTTGATCGCATGGAAGCTCCGGGCAGCGCACGTTTTGATGATTTCGAATCTACCCAAGAAATTATCGAAAAAGCGAAAGCAGAAAAAGCAGCTCACAGAGATAATTAGGGTTCCAAATTAAAGCCCTGAAGTAGGGTTCTGGAGTGAAACGCTGAAGTGAAATTTAGAATTGAAGCTCAGAAGCGAAACTCGGAATT
>URMQ01000007.1 GCA_900548955.1 uncultured Eggerthella sp.
TCAGAGGTACCTTGAACATATTCTTCTTAGCGTCTTCAACGCCCTTCTTAATAGCGGTAGGAACTTCTTGGGACTTACCCATACCAATACCTACACGACCATTGCTATCGCCTACAACAACAAGTGCAGTCAAAGCAAAGCGACGACCGCCCTTTACAACCTTAGAAACGCGGTTGATGTAGACAACACGTTCCTGGAGTTCGGGAACGCCTGCCTGGTTTTCAAGCTTTTTAGCCATAGACACTAACCCTCCCTTAGAACTTCAGGCCTGCTTCACGTGCACCGTCAGCAACAGCTTTGATGCGGCCGTGATACAGATTGCCACCGCGGTCGAATACAACCTCGGTAATACCGTTTTCCTGTGCTTTCTTACCAATGAGTTCACCTAAAGCTTCAGCACCTTCTACCGTGCTACCACGCTTTTCGGTTGCTTTGAACTCAGAACCCAGAGTAGATACTGCGCAGATGGTCTTACCAGCTACGTCATCAATTACCTGAGCGTACATATTTGCGTTTGAGCGAGTAATACACAAACGTGGACGAGTGGGCGTACCGGAAATCTTACCGCGAACGCGAGTATGACGACGACGAAGCCCAGCTTGTTTCTTTTGAAGTTTCTTCATGAGTAAATTCCCTTCGATACAACGCTTCTGGACTAGTCAGACTTAGCAGCCTTGCCAAGCTTACGACGTACATATTCGCCCTCATAGCGAATACCCTTGCCCTTGTAAGGCTCAGGCTTACGCCATGCGCGAATATTCGCAGCTACCTGGCCAACCTGTTCTTTGCTGATGCCTTTAACGATGATCTCGGTCTGGCTGGGAACTTCAAAAGTGATGTTCTCAGGAGCCGGAACAACTACAGGATGAGAGAAACCGAGCTGCAGTTCAAGATCGGTACCCTTCAATGCGGCACGATAGCCAACACCAACAAGCTCAAGCTTCTTTGCGTAACCCTCAGATACACCAACAATCATATTGTGAATAAGGGTACGAGTTAAACCGTGAAGGCTCTTTGCTTCGCGGCTATCATCAGGACGCTCAACGATAACGTTGCCATCTTCTACCTTGATAGAAATGATGTCCTGGAAAGTACGAGTTAATTCACCCTTGCCACCCTTAACGGTAACGGTGTGGCCGTCAACAGTTACGTCAACACCGGAAGGAATGGCGACAGGCATTTTACCAATTCGAGACATATTCGCTCCTTCCTTCCTACCAGATGTAAGCGATCACTTCGCCGCCGATGCCAGCTTTACGTGCATCGCGGTCAGCCATAACGCCCTTGCTCGTAGAAATAACAGCGGTACCAAGACCACCAAGAACGCGAGGCAGTTCATCTTTGCCAGCATAAATACGCAGACCAGGCTTGGAAATACGCTTCAAGCCGCGGATAGTGCGTGCTTTCTTGTCACCATACTTGAGGGTGATGGTCAGAATATCGCGAGGCTGTGCCTCTTCAATATCATAACCAGCAATGTAGCCCTCTTCGTGCATGATGCGTGCAATTTCAACAAGCTTTTTGCTAGACGGCATGGAAACCGTCGGCTTGCCTGCAGAGTTTGCATTACGCACACGCGTAAGCATATCTGCAATAGGATCGTTCATGCTCATTGTTGTGTTTCTCCTTTGTTCATGATGAGACGAAAAGCCGGTTCGCATACGCCCTTAACGCACACGCCTTGACTTTCGACACTCAACAACGTGACTTAACTTCTAATTTCTTACCAGGAAGCTTTGGTCACGCCGGGCAGTTCGCCTTTGTTAGCAAGTTCACGAAGGCAGACACGGCACAGACCGAACTTGCGGTAGTACGCACGAGGGCGACCACAGCGAGCGCAGCGGTTGTGCTGACGAGTCGAGAACTTCGGCTCTCGCTTAGACTTGGCGATCATCGATTTCTTAGCCATTCAAAATCCTTCTTTCTTATAACCAATTCTCTACTTGTTCGAGAATTTAGTTTTCTTTTTTGAACGGGAAGCCCATAGCATCCATCAATGCTTTGGCGTCTTCATTGGTTTCTGCAGTGGTAACAAACGTAATGTCCATACCACGAGTGTGATCGATCTTGTCATACTCGATCTCAGGGAAGATAAGCTGCTCAGTAAGACCCATGGTGTAGTTACCACGACCATCGAAGCTGTTTGGATTGCAACCACGGAAGTCGCGTACACGAGGAAGAGCCATAGACATCAGGCGGTCAAAGAACTCCCACATGCGGTCGCCACGAAGAGTTACCTTACAACCAATTGCCTGGCCTTCACGCAGATGGAAACCTGCGATAGACTTCTTTGCACGGGTTACCATTGGCTGCTGACCAGTGATGGTGCGGAGGTCAGCAATAGCACCGTCAAGCAACTTCTTGTCGCCCGCAGCACGACCCACACCCATGTTCACAACGATCTTTTCAAAACGTGGAACCTGGTTTACGTTGCTGCACTCAAGTTCTTTAAACAACTTTGGAGCGACTTCGTTTACGTACTTTTCCTTCAAACGAGGAGTAGCCATTGTAGTGTTTTACCTTTCTCGATGAATTAAACGCAGGATTTCCGACCCTGCGTCCCTAGCCTTTGCCAGGGTCATAGGCGCAATTAGCGCACCCAAAGACGAAACCATACAGGAATACCATCTTTAGGTCAACCTATACGCCAAAACCACACACGCTTTTCTTAATCGAAAAACATGTGTGGTTATGTACCTATTACTGTGCGTTACCGTTGCTGCGAGAACTCGCTTGATTGGTTAAGTCAGCGAGGATTGCTTTAGCGAGTTTAGATGGCGTGAAGAATTTGCGAAGTGTACTTAGGTACATGAGCAAATTATGGAGCGCCAGCTGAGCCACTTAAGCAATCCGCAGCATCGAGTTAATTAGTTTGCTGACAAGCAAACTAATTAATCAATGTCAGCGCCGCACTTCTTGCAAACACGAATCTTTTTGCCGTTTTCGCGCTTAACACCAACGCGAGTAGCCTCTTTGCAAGAGGGGCAAATAAGAGCCACGTTGGAGACATGGATTGGAGCTTCCATGGATGCAATGCCGCCTTCAGGATTTGCCTGAGTAGGACGCATTGCCTTCTTAATAATGTTTACTTTTTCAACGGTAACACGCTGGCTCTGCGGCTTAGCAGAAAGAACGGTACCTTCAGCACCACGATCCTTGCCAGTAAGAACCTTTACCTTGTCACCAGTTTTGATGTTCATTTTAGCCATGAATTGTTCCTCCTACAGCGTTTCCGGTGCCAAGGACACGATCTTCATGTACTTCTTGTCGCGAAGTTCGCGAGCAACAGGACCGAAGATACGAGTACCACGGGGAGCGCCGTTGGCATCGATCAACACGGCTGCATTCTGGTCGAACTTAATATAGCTGCCGTCATCACGACGAACTTCTTTCTTAACGCGCACTACTACGCAGCGGACGACATCGCCCTTCTTAACGCTGCCGTTAGGCATAGCCTCTTTAACGCTGCATACGATGACATCACCGAGGCCTGCATAGCGGCGCTTAGAGCCACCCAGAACCTTGATGCACTGCACCTTGCGAGCGCCAGAGTTATCAGCGACGGCGAGCATGCTCTGCATTTGAATCATATGCTTATCCCTTTCGATGCTTTCAAGTAAGAAAAAACTTACTTGGCCTTCTCAACGATGTCGAGAAGACGCCAACGCTTCATCTTAGACAGCGGGCGAGTTTCCATAATCGTTACGGTATCGCCCACGCCAGCTTCATTGTTCTCGTCGTGAGCATGGAACTTCTTAGTAGAGTTAACCATTTTGCCGTATACCGGATGTGGCTTGCGTTCATGTACTTGTACGACGCAAGTCTTATCGCCAGAAATGCTTACTACAACACCCTGACGGACTTTACGAGAATTACGTTCTTCACTCATGCTATTCAAACCTTTCTTATCGAGCCTTAAGCCTGAACAGCCTTGAGCTCGCGGTCACGCATCTCGGTCTGGATGCGAGCGATGTCTTTCTTGACCTGCTTGATGCGAGCGGTGTTATCCAACTGGCCGGTTGCCATCTGGAAGCGCAGGTTAAAAAGCTCTGCACGTGCTTCCTTTAGCTTAGCCTGCAGATCTTCACCTGAAAGATTCCTGATCTCTGCTGCTTTCATTTACTCCTGCCCTTCTGCCTCGCGCTTAACGATCTTGCACTTGATGGGCAACTTATTAATTGCGAGACGGAGCGCATCGCGTGCAGTTTCTTCGTCAACGCCATCGATCTCAAACATAATACGGCCAGGCTTTACTACCGCTACCCAACCCTCTGGGTTACCCTTACCTTTACCCATTCGAGTTTCAGCAGGCTTCTGCGTGATGGGCTTGTCTGGGAAGATCGTGATCCAAACATTACCGGTACGGTTCATGCGACGGGTCATAGCGATACGAGCTGCCTCGATCTGGCGGTTAGTGATCCAATGGCGATCCAGAGCCTGAATGCCCCAGGTGCCGTGATTCAAAGTGGTACCGCCCTTGGCGTTACCCTTCATAGAACCACGCTGGACCTTGCGGTGCTTAACGCGCTTAGGTACCAACATTATTTATCACCCCTATCGTTGTTGCGACGACCGCGACGGTTGGGACGAGAAGAGCCTTCAAGAGCTGGCTGTGGAGCCTTCTGACCTGGAAGTACTTCACCGTGATATACCCAAACCTGAATACCAATGGAACCCATGGTGGTTGCAGCGGTTGCAAAACCGTAATCAATCTTTGCGCGAAGGGTGTGCAGAGGCACGCGACCTTCACGATACCATTCACGGCGGCTCATTTCAGCGCCACCAAGACGACCTGCGCACTGGATACGAATACCCTTAGCACCAGACTTACGTGCAGACTGAACAGCCTTACGCATAGCACGACGGAAAGCAACACGGTTTTCCAGCTGCTCTGCAATGGACTGAGCAATAAGATTTGCATCAAGCTCAGGACGCTTAACTTCTACAACCTCAACAGATACGGTACCGTTTGCAATCTGGTTAAGCTTCTTGCGAAGAGCGTCTACTTCTGCGCCCTTCTTACCGATAACAACACCAGGACGAGACGTGGTGATGATTACCTTAATCTTGTCGCCAGCGCGTTCAATTTCTACACGAGAAACGGCTGCATGGGCGAGCTGCTTTTCCAGGAACTTGCGAATTGCGAGGTCATTTTCAAGGTTCTTCGCATAGTCCTTGTCGGAATACCAACGGCTACGCCAATCTTCGGTTACACCAAGACGGAAGCCGGTGGGGCTTACTTTCTGACCCATACTATGCCTCCTCTCGGGTTGCTACGATGACGGTGATGTGGCTGGTGCGCTTACGAATGCGCGATGCGGAACCCTTTGCACGAGGACGAATGCGCTTCAAGGTTGGGCCTTCGTCAGCAAAGCATGCCTTAACAACCAGATTGTCTGGATTGCCAGCACCCTTCTGTGCAGCATTAGCAACAGCGGAGTTCAAAGTCTTTTCTACGACTTCTGCAACTGCGCGGTTGGTGAAACGCAGGGTCTCCTGAGCGGCTACTACATCTTTGCCGCGGATTTGGTCGAGCACGATACGCGCCTTACGGGGCGAAACGCGCACATAGCGAGCGATTGCTTTAGCTTCCATGTTTCACCCTTTCTTACTTGTCGTGACCACGGAAGGTACGGGTTGGTGCAAATTCGCCCAACTTGTGTCCAACCATAGACTCGGTTACATAAACTGGCACATGCTTGCGACCATCATGCACAGCGATGGTATGACCAACCATCTCTGGGAAAATGGTGGAAGAACGTGACCAAGTTTTGATGACATTCTTTTCGCCTGCTTCGTTCATCGCCACGATGCGATTGAGAAGGCGAGGTTCCACGAAAGGACCTTTTTTCAAACTTCTGCTCAATGTTTCTCCTTAAGCGATCGGGCGCTACTTCTTGCGACGACGGATGATCAAGCGGCTTGAAGCCTTCTTGGGGTTGCGGGTGCGATGACCCTTGGTGGACACGCCCCATGGAGTAACAGGATGACGACCAGAAGACTTGTTCTTGCCTTCGCCACCACCATGAGGATGGTCGACAGGGTTCATAACCGTACCACGTACGCTGGGGCGAATACCCTTCCAGCGGTTACGGCCAGCCTTACCAATTTTGATGTTGCCATGTTCTGCGTTGCCTACTTCACCGACGGTTGCACGGCAAGATACCAAAACACGACGCATTTCAGAAGAAGGCATACGAAGAATAGCGTAATTGCCTTCCTTACCCATCAGCTGAATACTGGTGCCAGCAGAACGAGCAATTGCAGCACCGCGACCAGGCTGAAGCTCAACAGCATGAATGAGCGTACCTACTGGAATAGCGGAAAGTGGCAATGCGTTGCCTGGCTTGATGTCAGCATCTGGACCAGAAATTACAGTTTCGCCAACTTTAAGACCCTTAGGCTGAAGGATGTAGCGCTTTTCACCATCTGCATAGTGAAGAAGAGCGATACGTGCGCTGCGGTTAGGGTCATACTCAATCGTGGCAACCTTTGCAGGAATTCCATCCTTGTTGCGCTTGAAGTCGATAATGCGGTAACGACGCTTAGTACCGCCACCCTGATGACGGGTGGTAACGCGACCGTTGTTGTTACGGCCAGCCTTCTTGGGCAGTGGTGCCAACAGAGACTTTTCGGGCTTGGTGCACGTAATGTCAGCAAAGTCCGAAACGGTCTGGAAGCGACGCCCAGGGCTTGTGGGCTTGTATTGTTTTACTCCCATTTTCTTCCTTTCTATGGGCTTGAACTGCTTGTTCATGCCCTCGATCTTGTGTGGTCTCCATCACCGCCATGAGAACCTTTGGGAGAGGGTTCCCGGCGACTCCGAGTTACCACGCGTCCGGGTGTATCCATCAACAGCCAGACGCAAACGAGAATTATACTTGCGAATACGCCTCTATGCAAGTTAAAAATATGGGTCTTTATTTCTTCGCAAAGAATTCACAGTTGCGCCAAAATGCACCTTACTTGCTATGGCGTATTACCAAAGCATAATTAACTTACTAATCACTATTCAGATATGCCCTCAGCCAGAAAGCTTTCTAGCCGAGGGCGAACAACTATATATAGCAGTAACGCTTCCCCTACCTTTTACTAAAAGCGAACGACTCCCTCGATTATAACTGTCCGCAATTCTCACTACTTCGTTGCTATGAGCGCGGCAAACGCAATCGAGGAATTACCACAGCAAAGCAATACAGAAGCGCTACTACTCCCAACGCTCCTGCAGCAAGTCCAATAGCGCCCACCGATACACTACTTGTTACTACCCCGCCAACCGCAGAGCCACTTCCTATACCGAAGTTAAATATCGCCGAAAATATTGAGGTAGCAACTGCTTGATCATCAAGGCTCGAATAGCGAATAACCTCTGATTGCAAAATAGCATTCATTGCGGTGCTTCCCATGCCAAGCACCATGCAAGCCACAAGTACACCCACTAACAATTCCCTACTTATATATAAAGTAAAGAACGCCGCCACAAGAGCAACCAAGCACACGCATAGAAACTTTAGTCGCATGCGTGCATACAGTTTCGAGAAGAGCATACTTCCCACAATGCCTGCCACACCAAAACAAGCGATCACTATAGTTACCACGTGTTCTTCAAGTCCTACACTTTGCAGTAGATAAGGTTCAATGTAGCTATAACAAATATAATAGGCAGTCATTAACACGCCCACAAATATATAGATGCCACGAAGTGCTTTTGTTTTCACAAGAACAGGAAGTCTACGGACGGAGAATGGCTTAGTAGCGGGAATAGAAGGCAAAACGAAGTAAAGATATACCAGGATTAGTACGGTAATAAGAGCAACGCAAGCAAACGTCATACGCCAGCCAAGCGCCAATCCAATGACGCGACCAATAGGCAGCCCGGCAATAAGAGCAACTGATTCGCCCATCACCACCATGCCTAATGCCATATGGCGATGATCCTCACTCACCACTCTAACTGCCATAGGAGGCGCAATCGACCAGAAAATAGCATGGGCACAGGCCACCACAATACGTGCTGCCATAAGCATAAAATAACTGGTAGCAAGTGAAGAAAGCAGCTGTCCAAAAGCAAATAACGCCACAATTATCAAAAATAAACGGCGAAACCCAATTCGTGAAGCAGCGATCATAAGAGGCAGCGAGAGCAGCATCACCATCCATGCGTATACCGAAATAAGCATGCCAGCCTGAGATTCTGTAACAGAAAAGCTGAGCGCAATATCAGTTAGAAGCGCTACAGGCATAAATTCAGACGTACAGAAGATAAAAGTGGACACCGTAATACCTGCCAACGGTAGTGCTTCTCTTAAATTCATTCGTTGTTTCTTCTGCATCATAGGACGCAAAAACCTCCGCACGTCTCTACTACCAAGCAAATCCACCTATCCGCCCGATCTGCATGTCCACTCATCCGACGGTTCGGCTTTGCTTCTGGTTGCTACTCTTAGTTATTTGATAGTTGTGTCTTAATAGCTGTTTCTTTGAGCTCTTTACTTATTTACCCTTGGCCTCTTTTGACTTCCGAGTAAAAAGCTTTTTAATACTACCTAAGAAAATCACTTTGAAAAGGAGTTCTTACTTTTATCTTGTTATAATCCATCCGTTCTCATCAAAAACATTCGTAGTCTTTTCCAGCTACTTTTAAACATACACGTCATAACAACCTAGACTTCGCCATATGCGTCGTCATTTTCCAACCCTAAGGATCAGCCTCATATGACTCACGATTTCATATCTCTCGCTCTCATCGCCCTCATAGCGGCGCTTGCTCCACTTATCGCAAACCTCATCCCTAAAAAACCGATACCGGAAACCGTTCTACTCCTCATAGGCGGTGCCTTACTAGGACCTTCAGTCCTAAACCATATTTGGCTCGATGAAAGCGTTTTGTTTTTATCTGACTTAGGTTGCGCCATGCTTTTCTTGCTTGCAGGATTTGAAATCAATCCGCAAACCATCACAGGTCGCGAAGGCAAGCGAGGATTGAAAACATGGCTTGCCACACTCGCTTTAGCATTTGCCCTTGTTATGAGTATTTATCATGCTTCCCTTGGTGAACTTTCCATTGATGCTCTAGCCCTTGCTATTGCACTCACCACCACCGCCATCGGAGCACTTATGCCAATCTTGAAAGAACGTGGTATTTTCACTCGAAAAACAGGCGAAAGTGTTCTTGCCTATGGTATGTGGGGAGAATTGGGCCCCGTTATCGCTATGGCACTTTTGCTCTCTACCCGCGCCCCATGGATCACGGTAATTATCTTATTTACCTTTATCGCTCTTGCGGTACTCGTTGCGGTTTTAGGTCAAAGAGCAGCAAAAGCAGAACATCAAATATTTCTGGTTCTTTCTCGAGGACGCAATACTACTTCGCAAACATTCGTGCGCGTGACCATGTTCCTGCTCGTTGGACTTGTAGCAGTTTCAGCAATTTTTGACTTAGATATTGTTTTAGGCGCCTTTGCTGCGGGCTTTATTCTGCGCTATATTGTCCCTGAAAACGACCATGTCCTTGAAGAAAAATTAAATGCCATTGGGTATGGATTTTTAATTCCTTTATTCTTCGTAGTTTCTGGCGCCAAAATTGAAGTTACTGCAGTATTGAACCAGCCACTCCTTTTAATTGGATTTATTGCGATGCTTCTCTTAGTTCGTGCGGTACCTATTTTTATTGCATTGCGCACCGACAAGACGCCCGAAGTCAAAGCGTTTGGTTGGCGTAACCAAGTTACCGTTTCTCTTTACTGCACAACCGCTCTTCCTCTTATCGTTGCAGTCACTTCGGTTGCCGTGAGTGCGGGCGCTATATCTTCATCGCTAGCTTCGGTTTTAGTTTCCGCAGGAGCATTGACCGTGCTCGTCATGCCGCTTTTAGCCTTACTGACCTATCAAGAAAGCAAGGATTCCTCACATCAGTAGATGCTTTTCTTATGCGGTTTCTCGTTTTTTGGATTCTTCTCAAAATAGTTTAGATCCTTTTCTGCGGTGATTTGAAAACTCAGGGCGGCCATTCCCTACCACACTGCTGCATATCACATTTTTGACCGCAATTATTCTCGATGGAGAAGATCTTACATCTTGAAAGAATTCATCGCTAAGAGCAACGAGTTTCTTACGTTCTTCTTCCCTCGTTTTTACATCGCCTCTCTAGGATTGTTTCTGGCTTTCCAGATCACGATGTAAACAAAGGAGGAATCAATGAGCCACTTGCTTGGGCGCCTTAAAGCCTACACGCTCAAAACTGCGTGCTTGTGCGCAGCACTCACCCTTGCACTCTCCGGCACCCCTGCTATAGCCTTTGCAGCAAATGCAGAAGCACAAAGCACTTCCAACGCCGAAGAAATGACGCAAGAAAAAATCGACGAGGCCAATAATGCCTACGACTCCGCTGCCACCAAGCTTACCTTTATCAGTATGTCCGATACCGAATTTGGCGGAGGAGAAGAAGGAACCGATACGACCGAAGCATCATACAACGAAAAGAATTACCGTCTTAAAGCCGTTGCCGATTGGGCGGCAAGCCACAATTTCGACGTCCAAGCAGTTCTAGATAACGGCGATGTAGTAGGTGCCAACAGCCCCGAGATGAATGCCTGGAACAATAGTGACAAAACCGACATTCATGCATCACGCGCAGGCGGTTGGTACTGTGCAGTAGAGCGATCGCTCTCCGAAAATTTCCCTGATGCAACCATGCTACTCGCCAGTGGAAACCATGATATTCCGACTCTATTCGGAACCGTAATGGATATCAATCACAAAGACGACGAAAAATGGTTCTACCCTGACGCCGAAACTGGCAAAGGCAATATTCATATCAAGATCAACGGATATGACTTTATTTCTCTTGATTACTGGGACTATACCGACTTCCTAAAGACAACCCTTGAAGAAATCTCAAGTACCCCTGATTATGACCCCACCAAACCAATCTTCATTCAAACTCATAGCGGATACGCCAACACCTCTCTTGGCGGCCCCTTTCATGCCAACTACGACATCGCTAATTCAGCTGCGCCTGGATATCTACAGGATCTCTTAAAGGATTATCCCCAGGCATTTGTAGGATCTGCGCACACCCACTTTTCTGTAGAGCCCGAAACAAGCATTTACCAAAAGGACTTCACCTTTTTCGAAAATGGTTCGATGAACTACATCTATCAGGATGGTCCGTGTATTGATTCGGGATATTTTAATGGCGGACAAGGCGACAGAACCGAAGGCTCCCTTACCCCTTATGAGGCAACATGCAACTTTATTTCCGTACTCGAAGACGGTTCTACCGTAATTCGTCGCTACGATATGACTCACAATCGTTGGATTGGGATGCCTTGGGTAGTCGACACAACGCTCGGTAAGGAAGGATTTACCTACACTGACGAGAATCGCTCCACTATCGCCCCTTGGTGGAAAGAGGATACCGAAGTAACCACATCCAACACCACCGAAACCTCTACCACTCTCGGGTTTTCTCATGCAGCTGATGACCAGCTAGTAAATTACTATGAGATTACTCTGACCGATATCGCAGGCAATCCCGTCAACTACACCACCAAGCAAGTGCCCTACTTTAGTGAAGGCGGCCAGGTAAGTGTGAGTGGTTCATTCAAAGCTTACTCTCGCTGGTATATGACTCCCAATACCATGGGATTCGAATTGAGTGGACTCCAGCCAGCAAGTTACTACACCGCGTCCATTGTCGCCTATGATGATTTCGAAAACGCTTCCGAGCCCTATACTTACACCTTCCGAACCGAAGGTAGCGCTACTTTCCCCGAATTACCCAATCAGCCTCAGCTTCCTGAAGGTATTTCTAAAGGGCAATTCTTCAGCATGGATTTCGAAAGCAACCTATCCGATAGCATTTCTGGTGTAACGGGCAGCGCAAATGGTTCGGTTTCTTTCACTGAAAGCTTTAATGAGGATAACGGAAACGCAGTATATATACCTGCTGGCGCAAGCAATTACGTTGACCTCGGAAACCTTGAAGAATGGAATTTAGGAACCGACAAAAACCTCACCATCAATTTCTGGATCAACGCCGAAGATCTTGGTGGCTACGGTTCCTTTATTTCGAATAAAAATTGGACTAACTGGTATCGAAGTGGCATTAACGTTGCTCCCGAAGGAAGCAACTCGACCAAGATCGAATTCACTCTTGGTGACGACGTATACGACCACGGCTGTTACGCCACCGGCACGGTAGCTAGCTACACCAACGCATGGCACATGATGTCATTTGAAGTGGACCGCGATGAGCAAGAAGCGCGCACATACTTCGATGGAAACTTAGTGCAGACCACCGACATTTCCGTAATTGGAGATATGACCAGCGGTCTCAATATGCTTCTCGGCGTTGATGGTGGCAAGCAATATGGCTCCAACGGATTTACTATGGACAATTTAGATATGTGGGATCGCCCCTTGAGTGAAGAGGAAATCGCTTCGCTTTATGCAGTATCCGACCCCTCAAACTCTGCCTCCCTTGATGTTCTTACTCAGGCAATTACTTATTCGCAGGATCTCCTTAAGCAAGAGGAAATCAATAGCGCAAACGGACGCGTATATGACGAAGATCTTCATGCAACACTTGAAGTTGCCATTAAAAACGCAACCGCTGTCGCTAACGGAAGCAATCGAGACCTCACGATCGAACAAGCCTACACAGAACTTAAAGATGCAGTTGCAAACTTTGAAAATCAGCCTATTTGCTGGAGTGTTACTGCAACCGCAGAACATGGCGTTATTGGCATAAAAGGAACTACAAATGATGGATCCTATGTCGTAGAGCAAGGCAATAACGTTGTTTTCTCACTTTCTCCCGACAAGAACTACAGCTTAGACAATGCGCAAATCAGCGTTACCGCAGGGCTTGATTACGAACTTAGCGGATCACAGCTCACGGTCAAAAATGTCAGTGGACCCGTTAATGTTCATGTCGTATTTTCTGAGGAAAATACGAACAGTGGAAATAATGGCGGCAATGGAGATAACTCCGGGAATAACAGCGGAAATAACGGCAACTCTGGAAACAATAATTCCAACAACACCGAAAACAATCCGACCGACTCAACCAATACAAACCCCTCAGACAACACTACTTCCGGCTCTGATGACAAATCTGGTCTTGCTCAAACCAGTGACTTTATTGCACCACTTTTCGTGGGAGCGGCAATAGTAGCGGGAAGTGCAGCACTGATTGTAGCTATAGCATGGAGGAAGCTAAGAAACTAAGCTCTTATCTGCAACATTCTAAGTAAGCCGAGACGGGAATCAGAGCTCCTTGGTGACTTCATTTTTCCCGTCTCACTTGCATCTATACAATTGTTATAAGAATCAGTTTCAGAAATTTAAAAAAAGTATACGAAAAGTAAATAGTTCCCCTCATAGAGCAAAACGCGTTCAAATGCTAGGATATGGTTTGAACAGGACGTTCGATCGTGAATGTTTTTCTGTTCCATTCGATCAAATAATGAGGAGAGGATCGTAATTATGGATTTTCAGCTTACTGACGAACAGGAATTGCTGATTGAAAGCGCTCGTGAATATGCTAGCCGCTATTTCACCGATGAAGCGGTAAAGCAGGCCTACGAAGTAGACCATCATATCAGCGTAGAAGCAGCTATGGCTTACCGTGAAGCAGGCTTCATGCATCTTGGCCTTCCTGAGGAAGTTGGTGGCGTTCCAGTAGACAAGCTTACCGAGGTTCTTTTGGTAGAAAAGCTTCATGAGTTCACTGGTGTTACCCTTCCCTTCGTAACCGACTTCAATACCATTACCGACGTAATTGACTTCGGCACCAAAGAACAGCAAGAAATGATCATGGATGCTATCGAAAATGTTGAGAGCACCTGCATCGCTTGTTCTGCAATTTCTGAACCTGCTGCTGGTTCCGACAACAACGCTATGACCTGCGTTACCAAGAAGCAGCCAGACGGCACTTATATCCTGAATGGTCAGAAGACCTGGGTTACCCTTGGCGGTCTTTCTATCTACACCATGGTTGTAGCTAAGGACGAAGATCCTTCTTACGAAAACGACAAGTACTCCTTGTGGCTCATCCCTAACGATACCCCTGGCTTCACCGTTGCTCATCTTGAAAAGGTTGGCCAGCAGGCAATTCCATTCGTTGACCAGTTCTTCGATAACGTAGTTCTTACCGAGGATATGCGTCTTGGCGAACCTGGCATGGGCTGGAAGCTTCTCATGAAGAAGCTCGAGTTCGAACGCTGCCTGGTTGTTGCTTCTTCCCTTGGTCTTGCACAGGCTGCTTTGAACGACGCTGGTGCTTATGCTTCTGAGCGTATCGCATTCAAGAAGCCAATCGCTCACTTGACCCAGATCCAGGAACACCTCTGCGAGATGGAAAACATCATCCAAAACGTACGTCTCCGTCTGTATCAGGTAGTAGACATGATTGACCGCGGCGAATCTACTCGTCTTGAATCTGCTCTGCTCAAGGGTTATGCATGTAAGGAACTCACCCGCGTAGCTGACATGGCAATGGCTATTTATGCTGCTATTGGTTACACCAAGGAAATTCGCGTTGGTCGCATTTGGGCTGACCTCCGCGGTAATGAAATGGGCGGCGGCACCACTGAAGTTATGAACTACATTGCTGGTCGTCAGTTGGTAAAGAAGTACAAGGCATAGCAAATCGCTTTGTTTAACTACTTCTCATAGAGCGTTTAAGTGTAGGACTCTTTCATAATAGTTTCTTCCTTAGATTAAGATTTTCCTACGCTCGCCTATCAAGCTCCCCGATAATCGGGGAGCTTGTTTTTTGCAGGTACTTGCTCGAAAAACGTGGATTATATGCCAAAACGAATAGCATCAAAAGAACTAAAGAGATGCACCTTCATTGTTTGCCTTAATTTACCGCCAGAGATGTTTGCGTCAAAGACACTCGTCGCCAATCACCTGAACATTTCGCTCGTATTTCAAAGAAATAGCAAACGGAGCGCTTTCTGTTTACACAGAGAGCTATAATAAGCATTTGCATTTTTCGAAAGCACGTTTCGCTACCTAGTTTTGTACTACGTTGCTAAAGGCGCTTTTCTAAAATGCGCTTGTTTCTTATCCAATCAAGGAGTCTTGTTTATGAAAGCAATTGTAAACGCCTGGACGAGCTTGAGCCTTATCAAGCGAATTGTCATTGGCCTAATCATCGGTGCCCTTATCGGCCTGTTCGGTCCAAAAGATATTATTGTTATCGAACTTCTGGGTACCTTGTTTGTAAACGCACTGAAGGCCGTTGCCCCTCTTTTGGTATTCTTTTTGGTTATCAACGCACTCAGCCGCACCAAGTTGCCAAAATCCATGCGCACTGTTATTACGCTTTACGTAATTAGCACTTTGTGTGCTGCTATTACCGCAGTTGTAGCTTCCTTTGCATTCCCTGTTTCCCTTACCTTGGCTGATCCAGGTGAGGCAGAAGCTATCCCATCAGATATTGGTGAAGTTCTTATGACTTTGCTGAACAACATGGTGGCTAACCCTGTAGATGCACTGGTAAATGCAAACTATCTTGGCATTTTGGTTTGGGCAATTGTTTTGGGTATCGCAATGCGTTATACCTCTGAAGCAACGCGTGATTTCTTCAGCAATATCTCCCATGCAATTTCTGCAGTTGTACGTTGGGTTATTGCCTGTGCCCCTTTCGGTATTCTGGGCCTTATTTATACTTCCGTATCTCAAAACGGTCCTGAAATCTTTATCGAATACGGTCAACTTCTCGCAATCCTTTTGGGTTGTATGTTCTTTGCGGCTTTGGTGGTAAATCCCCTTCTTGTATTCTTGAATATCCGCAAAAACCCTTATCCTTTGGTATTCCGCTGCTTAAAGGACAGCGGTATCACCGCATTCTTCACTCGCAGCTCCGCTGCTAACATTCCTGTAAACATGGACCTTTGCCGTCGCCTTGGCATTCATGAAGACACCTACTCTGTTGCTATTCCGCTAGGCGCAACGGTAAACATGGCAGGCGCTGCGGTAACTATTTCTGTTATGACTATGGCAGCTTGCCATACCTTAGGTATTGCAGTTAACCCTGTAACCGCAATCATCTTGTGCATACTTGCTGCAGTAAGTGCTTGCGGTGCATCGGGCGTTGCTGGTGGTTCTTTGATGCTTATTCCTTTGTGCTGTTCGCTTTTCGGTATCAGCAACGACATCGCAATGCAGGTTGTAGGTATCGGTTGTTATTGGCGTAATTCAAGACTCCGTCGAAACCGCCATCAACTCTTCTTCCGACGCATTGTTCTCCGCTACAGCAGACTACAAAGAGCGCCGCAAGGCTGGTATCGACTTCAAACCTGGTAAAGATTCTCCTGTGTGGAAAACCGCTGAAACTGAAAAGGTTGCTACTGAAACCGCAGCTGCAAACGAGTAGTTTTATTGGTTGGGGCTACTGAGACGCCTGAAGTATCTGAAGTATCTGGGATATCTGGCATATCTAAAACATCCAATGCCTCCGAAGCTTCAAGAACTTCAAGAGTCTTGCCTCGCAACCTTAAAGCCATCCTAAAGCCATCCGTTTGTACGCTAATTCGGGATAACACGATAAGAGCCCTTCGGGGCTCTTATTTTTTGCCCAGGTGCTTATTATCTCCAATCAGCGCATTCGCTCCATCCATTAAAACCTGCAGCAATTCACTCTCGCCCATCAAGGCCCACTCTACCCCATCAAATCCAGTTACAATCCCTCCGCCCCATCAAATCCTGCGCTATTTTTTCTGCAAACGTAAACCCAACTTATATCGAGTTCTTTTAAACTAGAGCGTGATGATTTTTAACGTAGAAGCATTGACGCAAAACATGGCAAGTAAATGCTGAGGACGTTTACTAGGAGCACTTCTCTTCATAAAGCAGAAAAGTGATATTACATACGTATCTTGGAGGGTTAATGGATACTCAAATCAACAATCAAAGCAATGAGTCTACTCTTCCTAAGGGACTTGAAGGTTTGGTGGTCGTAGAACTAGGCGATTATGTTGCCATGCCTGCCTGCCCTCGTATGTTAGGAGAACTCGGCGCCACCGTATATAAAATCGAAACGCTCTCTGGTAACTTGCACCGTCTTGATGGGCCAGGATTCGGTATGCCTGAACTTGGCATGGATAATCCTGCTTTCGACATGAGCAATGCCAACAAAAAGTTCTTATCGCTCGATGTCCGAAGCGAAGGTGGACGCGAAATTGCCTTGAAACTGATTGAAAAGGCTCATATTTTCGTAACGAGCCTGCGTACTCCAAGCTTAAAGCGCCTTGGATTTGATTATGAATCCCTTCACGAAAAATTCCCCAAGCTTGTTTATGGTCAAATGCGCGGCTATGGTGAGCGTGGCCCCATGAAAGATGCCAAGGGTTTCGATGCCACTTGTTACTCTGCACGCGGAGGATTGCTGATGTCTATCCCTCAAGCAGGTGAGCACTTTATGCCTGGTAATATGCCTGCTGCTTTTGGTGACTGGAATGCCAGCATCGCTCTTGGTATGGGTCTTATGAGCGCCCTTTGGCGTGCAGAACAAACTGGTGTAGGCGACTTGGTTACGGTCAATTTACACCATATGGCTTTATGGGCAATGCAAGTTGCCGTTGTTTCTCAACCTTTTGGCGTTCCTTATCCAAAGAATCGAAATATGGCAACCTGCCCTACAAATAATTGTTATCGCACCAAAGATGGTGTTTGGTTCCTTATTTGCTACGGATCCTACGATGCATGGTATCCCTTTGTTATGCGTTTGATCGGCCTGCCCGAATACGCAGAAGACGAACGCTACACCAACTGCGCCAAAATTAACGAAACAGGAGAAGTAGCAACCGTCGTAAAGCTTATTGGCGATGCCTTTGCTCAGCACGATTGGCAGTACTGGGAAGCACTCTTTATTGAAAAGGATGTTCCTTACGCTCGTTGCAACACAATGGAAGACGTCATGAGTGACGAAGAAGCCTACGCAAATGATATTTTGCGTCCTATTCACTACGACAGCATTGGCGATCACTGCATTACTACCAGCCCTGTTCGCATGGCTTCTGTGGGCGACCCTGAAATTACTCGCGCTAAACCACTTGGCTACGACACCGCTTCCGTTTTGGAAGAGTTGGGTTACAGTGCTGACGATATCCATGCGTTCGAAGAAAAGAATTACGTGCACTGTTTTGACGGTGACGCACCTGTATCACTTGATGAAGTGTCTTTCGGGCCAGATCATCGCTAATATCATCGGAAGTCGAAGCAGGATTTAGGGCAATGGTGTTCGCATCGCAAAAGCCCTCGTATTGCAAAACGTTCGCATCGCGAGTCCGCCGCATCAGAAGAGCATACCTCGCCACAAGACGCAAAGAGCCCGCTTTTGCGGGCTCTACTGTTGCATTGCCTTTTAATCCAGCTCTACGTTCATTACTATTTACTGACATTCCTTGGCGAACTCTCCCATTAACTCCACTTCAGAGTAAAAGTTTATAAAGACGCGCCTAGTTCATACGCCTCTCTCAGGTGCGGCGAATGTTTTGTCATGCCAGGAGTTCCGCAACCATACCCCAACACCATTCCTTGGTCTTGCATACTTAAATAGCGGACTATCGTTTGATAATGAGACACAAGCGAATCAAATGTCCAATCATCAGAATTCCAGGCTACAGTTAATAATGCGCACTTCATGCGTTTTGATGTGATACTAAAATTTGCGGAACAGAATCGATCGAGCACAGTCTTAAGCTGAGAAGACATACTGTAGTAGTAGAGCGGAGTCGCAAATGCCACCATATCTGAAGCTAAGATATCTTCGCGCACTGCATCCATTCCGTCATGCTGAATGCAAGGCCCCTCATACCCACAACGCACACATCCTGTACACGGATTAACGTTTGCTCGGTCCACATCAATACGGACTACCGTGTGCCCTACACTTTGAGCTCCTTTAATAAACTCATCTACCATCATTGCCGTGGATCCATCCAAATTAGGACTTCCTTGTAACACGACTATTTTCATCTTTTCTCCTGCATATTCAGCAATCACAATACACTTATTCTTGGAGTCCGAGTTCACTTATCCAGCTTTGTATCTCTGACTCATCTGCATTGATGCCATCAAAACGCATACCCTCAAGCCATTCTCCTGAATCTGCCAAAGCTGCCAAATTATTTCCGCTTGAACCCATAGGAGAAGAAGCCGAGGTGCAAAACGGAATAACTGTTTTACCCTCGAAGTTGTTATTTGTCACAAAATTATTAACTACCCATGAAGCATCTCCCCACCAAATTGGGTAACCAATAAATACTGTTGAATACTCACTAAAACCAGACGGAGTTGTCTCCACTAATTCAACAGTAGATACACCATTAGCACGTTCTTGACTGACTCGACTTTCTTCGTCGTTGTAATCAAGATCTTCTTCTGAATAGAGTTCGGCAGGAGTGATTTCAAACATGTCTGCGTCAGTGTAATGAGTGATTGTTTTTGCTACCGACCTGGTATTTCCCGTAGCAGAGAAATAAGCTACCAACACTCCGCTTTCGGCAATGGAAGCTTCGTTAGTGACTTGTTGAGAAGTTGCCTGAGCAGTATCTTGCGATTCGTCGCCATCCCCTTGTGCGCTACAAGCAGAAAACAAGGGCGCAAAAACAACAGCAGCCGAAGCAACTGCGGCTCCCTTTAAAAAATTGCGGCGGGACATCTTTCCTTCGGTCATCCTTGCTCCTTTCACAAGCGAATTGCTCTGCTCGAGCAGTCACCCTTATCGATTTTTCATGATCCGTGCAGTTTGTTTTTAATGTTGTTACGGTTCATTTCTAAATACTAGCTTAGGTTACGCAACGTTTCTTGCAAATACAAGAAACGACTATTTTTTCTTTATTTAAGAGGATCCTCATAATCCGTGCTTTGCAGGGAGAGGCATTAAGAGAACAGTGAAATACTGATTCGAAGACAAACAATATAAGGTCTACAGAGCAGACAGAACAGACGTATAGAAAAGCAGCTCACAAAAACGGCCCACCAGTTAATACTGATGCGCCGTGAACCATAAATCCCTATGCCAATTATTCAGTTATGAGCAAACTTTTCGCCATCAAGAAAGACGATGATTTATATACCTACACGTAAGCGACAAATAATACCGACTACAGAAGAACCTCTTCCCATTGCGCTTCCTTAAACCCCACCAAAACAAAATCTTTTCCAACAATAAGAGGGCGCTTTACCAACATGCCATTAGTCGCAAGAAGATCAAAAGCCTCTTCGTCGGTCATGCCTTCTTCAAAGCGTTTTTTAATTCCAAGTTCACGGTAGAGCATGCCACTTGTATTAAAGAAACGACGTAGTGGAAGTTCGCTTCTTTCGTGCCAGGCTTTAAGTTCTTCCGCGGTTGGATTATCTTCCACAATATGGCGATCCTCGTAGTTGACCCCATGATCGTCAAGCCATTTCTTCGCTTTTTTACAGGTTGTACATTTTGGATATTCTAAAAAGAGAACATTAGTCATCATTACTCCTCTGTACTTGTTGGTTTGCGTTCTGAGTGCAGCTCAGCGTTTGTTCGTGTTCTTGCTTAAGGGTTGTAAGAGCTGATTCAGCATCAGATTCTGAATTTGAAGCTACCTGTTTCTTTTCACGCATTTTCGCCGCAGCATCAACCGCGCCGAACGCTAAACAGCAGGCTGCCACTATAACCGCAATCCCCCACATGCCTTAGCCCTTACTCTCTTACTGAAGTAGTATTGCCAAAGCCTAACATTTACCAAACCTGACACTTTCCAAAACCTGATAATTACCAAAGACCAGCACTTTCCAAAACCTGACATTTGCCAAAGACCGACACTATAATCATCGATAAATAGCAAGGGGATACTTTGTTTCTTCTCCCTTTCGCAACACGCCCATCATCTCGCGCGTTAACGAGTAGTCTTCGTCATCAGGTAAATCTTCACGAGAGAGCCACTCGGCTTCTTCGAGTTCGTGATCATCAAGCGTGATAGAGCTCTCGCCGTCAAGATCACAAAAGAAGCCAAAAAGAAGCGATGAAGAAGGAGGCCACGGCTGACTTTTGTAATAGCGAAGATTTGTCACCTTTAAGCCAACCTCTTCCATTACCTCGCGATGAACGGTCTGCTCGACCGTTTCACCCATTTCACAAAAGCCCGCTATAAGCGCATAGCTCTTGTATTGACGACCCGCATAGCGAGAAACCAATACTTTATTGCGTTGCCTATCCACGATACCGATAATGACCGCAGGGAACAGCCGCGAAAACTCCATGCAGCCACATTCAGGACATTGCAACATTCGTTCGACAATTCCATGTTGCATTTTCGAGCCACATCGTCCACAGAAATGATGCATGTCATACCATGCGTGATACTCATAACCAACCATTCCCGCAAAAACGCGATGTTTTGGCTGATAGTTGCGCAATTGAGCAATGGGAATAAATTCATAGCTTAGCTGCGATTGCTGTTCTGGCTGGGCTTCTGTTTGAGCTTCAGACCGTGTTTCTGCACCTATTTCAGACTGTGCTTCGTTGCTTATTTCGGACTGCTCTTCATCTTGCTTAACAGCCTGTGCTTCTACTTTGGCTTCATTCTGCACTTCGTTCTGACTTTTAATCTGCGCTTCGTCTTGTTTACCGCTCAAGAATTCTTCCAGTGCTTCATCGTCAATTTCGCAACGAAAATATGCCGTCTCTCCAACAGTAAAAAGAAGCAGCGCTGAGGGTTTTTGCCCATCTAAACGCAGCGGAATATTAAACGCTTCCGACTGCGAGTTGCAAGATTCACCTATTACTTTTGCTTTGCGCAGAGCACCATAGCTAGGAAAATGAAGCGTGCCTTCTGAGCTTTTTGCAACCAGAACACTGCTCCCTCTATAAATTAGAATTCGATCCGAAGACTCGGGTTCTGCCCATGCAAAATCGTTACAAAAAGAGTGCGGTTCAATATCTTGAAACACAGTCGATCACCGTTTCCTTTCACTGCTCTAAATATACTCTTTCCGAATCAATCTTTTCTTGCGGTAGACTAATTTACGTAGCTTTAGCGAGCTTTCACGTAGCTCTTCTCAAGCAGCATTTTATTTTCAATCTGCAAAGGATGAACCATGGATGGAATTTCTTCCGCTCAATTTGAAGACAACTTGCCTAAGCTCGTTAAAGTAGAGCAAGTAAGCGATGGCTGGATCAAAAAGTATGTCCTTACTTACGAAAAGCCCGACGGATCGCTCTACACCTATGAAAGCGCTTCTAGAAAATCACTTGAAGCATATCGAGACGAACTTTTAAACAATGCGCAGAGTTCTTCTGGTTACTGTGGCCAAAACGAATCCCAAACTGCTTTAGCCTCAACACTAGAAACGCGCATTAAAAACTGCGATGCTGTATGCATCGTTCCCGAACTCCCTGACGGCAGCTATTTAATGATTAAAGAATTCCGCTACCCCATTAATGGCGTATTTGTAGCATTCCCCGCAGGACTTATTGATGAGGGCGAAGACATATCAACCACCGTCGATCGTGAGCTTCGCGAAGAAACGGGGTACTGCCTTAGAAAAGATGTCGATCTGCCTATTAGAGCCTTAGCTCAACCTGGATTTTCTTCAGTTGGCATGACTGACGAAAATGTACTTGTCGTATTTGCAAAAGTAGAAAAAGCAGGAGACGCCCATCCCGAATCGAATGAACTTATTGAGCCCTTTATCCTTCCTGGAGATTCCATTCGCGATTTCTTAGACACTACAACCTATTTCTTGGGAACACGTGTTCAGCTTCTTTTAGAGCTTTTAGCAGCACAGAACAACTAGGAGTCTTGATCTGAATTCTATAACTGCGCTATCACTTCTCTCGGTTCTCGTGCGCATCCTCCGTGTCCCTCGATTCTTCCGCTTTCTTGCTTTCTCGAAGCCTCCGGCGCTTTCTTGCTTTCTTACGCCTTCTCGAGTCTCCCTCGCGTTTTCTCAAGTCTTCGTGCACTTTCTTGCGCTCTCACACCTTATTCGTGCCTACCTCGCACCTTCCTCACATCTTTCTCACACCTTGCTCATTTCGTCCTCATATACGAGTGATTTGAGTGGTTCTCATGTGCACTAACTGTGCTCAAAAGTTCTCTTTTATGTGAATTTTTTCTTCTACTCTAGAGATATGAAGGGAATAACGATTTCATATAACAGCGCAGCAAAGTTTTGGAGCTATCATGCTCCAGAATATCTATTGCAATCTAAAGGTTTTAAAATTCGGAATTCAAGGATACGTTTCGCGCCCTTTAGTTCTTTTAAAACCACTACAAAAACCTTGATAGAAATCAGTCACTTTGTAGACAACCTTGTCGACTCAAAGAATTGCATACATGTCCTAAGACCAAAAGAAAATTCAATTAATTCCAATTCGTTATCTAGGGGTGTTGGTAAAAATGTAGTCGTACATTATCATTCGAATGCTTTACCAAAAGGACACCTTATCCATTTGTTCAATGATGTTTATATAACTTCCCCTGAACTAACATTCGTCCACTATGCAACAGAAAGCACGATTTTTGAATTACTAAAACTTGGATACAAATTATGCGGAACTTCTTTCGATAACGAAAAAGTTCAATACAACAAATCGAACAACTTTCAAACCATTACCTCTTGTAAAGATCTCAGAGATTTTATTCAATACAACCCAAAGATTTTCGGATCAAGAAAAGCACTGTATTCGCTAAAATTCATACGCGACAATTCAGCTTCGCCAATGGAAACAGCATGCACCCTCTTATTGTGTCTTCCTTATAAGCTAGGCGGCTACGGTATTCCCTTTCCTGAGCTAAACCAGAAAATTCAACTCAGACATTCCGTTAAAAAAATCACATCACATCATTTCTTTATTGCTGATTTGTATTGGAAAAAAGAAAGTGTAATCGCCGAATACGATAGCGACCAATTTCACTCAAATCGAATTTCCATCAACAAAGATATTCAACGAGCAAATCTGCTGGATCTTAACGGACACAAAGTAATTACTATCACCAAAAAGCAAGTACTAAATCGCTACGAATTTGAACAGACTGCTACGCTAATTGCAAAAGAACTTAATCATCGAATTAGACTTCCACGCGGATTTCGAACAAATCAAACCAAACTACGCAAAGAACTACTCTCTAATTCTTTCCCAAATTAGTTTTGTAAAAACAGGACATTGTTTTTGGCAGAAAATGAACGAATGTTACCTAACAAAGCGAATGCCTCGTTCAAAACTAAACCGATTTCCACACGTTAAATCTTTCATTACGAATAATTGACCATTGATGTCATTAAAAATCTAACTAATCAATTAATTCTAAGTATCCCTGACTAAATCTAGTAACAAACGTAGATTTTCATCCAAAAACGACACCAAAAAGAGCAAACCCCCGCTGGAAGCATCCAACGGGGGTTTGAGTCTAACCGAGCTATACTTTGGCGCGTTCAAACTATGAGTTTTGATGCGCTCAAGCTATGCTTTGGTTTGTTCGAGCTACAAGGCTTTGGCTCATATTGGCTGTTGTTACCTACTGCCAGGCAAGCCAGACCAAACTAGGCAAACTAGGCAAACTAGGCAAACTAGGCAAACCAGGCAAACCAGGCTTAGCTAGGTCAGGCAAGGCAAGGCCAGCCACTAGCCAGTCGCCATTACCTAAAACTAATCCTGTGCAGCGAAAATCTCGATGGAATCGCCATCAGCCAAGGTAACCATAGCCTTCTTCCAAGTGCGGGTCTTGCCAGCCTGGAAACGTACACGCTTTGGCTTGGACTTTACGTTTGCGGTGTTAACCTTAACAACCTTTACGTCGAAAATAGCCTCGATAGCCTGAGCAATCTCTACCTTGTTAGCAGTTTTAGCTACTTCGAAGGTGTAAACGTTGTCCTCCATGCGCATGTAGGTGCTCTCCGAAATGATCGGACGAATGATAACTTCGCGTGGATCCTTCATTATGCAAGCACCTCCTCGATGCGGGTCAAAGCAGCGCTCGTGAATACGAGAGCCTTGTTGTCAATGAAGTCAAGCGTGTTTGCCTCGGAAATACCAATGGTGCGAACCTGAGGAAGGTTACGGAAAGACAGATAAGTGTTTACGTCTTCGTCACCAACAACGAGGGTTACACGACCAGTAAGACCAAGGTTCTTCAAAACCTCAACTGCCTGCTTGGTAGAAGGCTTCTCGAAAGTCAGAGAATCAACTACGACAAGCTCGCCATCAGCAAGCTTAGCAGACAGAGCAGAACGCATAGCCAGCTTTACAACCTTTGCAGGTACCTTAAATGCATAAGAGCGAGGATGAGGACCGAATACGGTACCGCCGCCTGCCCATTGTGGAGCACGAATCGTACCCTGACGAGCACGACCAGTACCCTTCTGGCGCCAAGGCTTCTTGCCGCCACCACGAACCTGACCACGAGTCAAGGTGTCATGGGTACCAGCACGACGAGCAGCGCGCTGGGAACGAACCACTTCGTGCATTACATGCACGTTAGGCTCAATACCAAAGACAGCTGCGGAAAGTTCGGTATCGGATACCTTCTTACCGCTGGCGTCTTTTACTTCAATACTTGCCATAATCTATAAACTCCTTCGCATCGTTTCTAAGCCATGCGAATACGAACCACGCCGTTTTTGCCGCCAGGAACAGCGCCCTTGAGCATAATGAGGTTCATATCTTCATCAACGCGGACAACTTCAAGGTTCTTGGTCGTTACGGTATCGCAACCCATGTGACCAGGAAGGCGTACACCCTTGAATACACGGGAAGGATAAGCGCACTGGCCTACAGAACCGGGAGCGCGATGGAAGTGAGCACCGTGTCCACCAGGGCCACCGCCAAAGCCATAGCGACGCATAACACCAGCAAAGCCCTTACCCTTAGAAGTACCAGTTACGTCAACCTTCTTTACCTCAGCAAAGTTAGCAACGGTAACTTCTTCACCAACGGTGTGCTCAGCAGCATCAGCAACGCGTACCTCGCGAAGATAGCGAACAGGCTCAACGCCCTGCTTTGCGAAGTGACCAGCCATAGGCTTGTTTACCTTCTGCTCTTTGATGGTACCAAAACCAAGCTGAACAGCTTCGTAGCCGTCGGTAGCAGTGGTCTTTACCTGGCATACCTTGTTAGGAGCAGCTTCAATAACAGTTACAGGAATGACCTTGCCGTCTTCGTCGAAGAGCTGGGTCATGCCGATTTTCTTACCGTAGATAGCGTTAATCATCTAGTATCACACTCCCCTACAGCTTGATCTCAATGTCAACGCCAGCAGGAAGATCGAGACGCATCAAAGAATCAACCGTAGAAGGGGTTGGATCAAGGATGTCAATCAAACGCTTATGAGTGCGCATTTCAAACTGCTCGCGAGAGTCCTTGTTTACGTGCGGGCCTTTTACAACGCAGTAAAGGTTGCGTTCGGTCGGCAGCGGAATAGGACCGGAAACCTTAGCACCCGTCTTCTGTGCGGTGTCTACGATCAACTTAGTGGACTGATCCACGATCTCGTGATCGTAACCCTTCAAGCGGATGCGGATATTCTCTTTAGCCACTTTAACCTCCATTGTAAGCGGTGGAACTTAAGCCCTAAGGCTTAAGCGTTTCCACCAGCCTTGCTGATAATCTCGTCTGCCACATTCTTAGGAACAGGCTCATAAGAGTCGAACTGCATGGTATAGGTTGCACGACCCTGGGTACCACTACGCAGGTCGGTTGCATAACCAAACATCTGACTCAGTGGAACCTTTGCAGTAATGCTTACTGCACTACCACGCTGATCCTGGCCCTGAATAATGCCACGACGGCTAGGAATGTCACCCATTACAAAACCGGTGTACTCTTCAGGGGTTTCAACCTCTACTGCCATAACCGGCTCGAGGATTACGGGATCAGACTTCTTCAAAGCATCCTTAATTGCCATAGAACCAGCAACCTTAAATGCAGCTTCAGAAGAGTCAACATCGTGATAAGAACCGTCAATCAGTTCTACGCGAATGTCCTCAACAGGGTAACCTGCCAAAACACCAGAGTTAAGAGCTTCCTGAATACCCTTGTCAACTGCAGGGATGTATTCCTTAGGAACAACACCGCCAACGATCTTGTTCTCAAATTCGTAACCCTTGCCAGGCTCCTGAGGATACATATTGATGATCGCATGACCATACTGACCACGACCACCAGACTGACGAACGAACTTGCCTTCAGCATTGAGAACTTCATGACCAGGACGTTCACGATAAGCAACCTGAGGCTTACCAACGTTTGCTTCAACCTTAAATTCGCGAAGCAGACGGTCGATAATAATTTCAAGGTGAAGCTCACCCATACCAGCAATAATAGTCTGACCAGTTTCGTGGTTCGTAGAAACTCGGAAGGTTGGGTCTTCTTCAGCAAGCTTCTGCAATGCCAAGCTCATCTTGTCCTGCTCTGCCTTGGTCTTAGGCTCAACAGCAATGTCAATAACAGGATCAGCGAACTGCATGGACTCAAGAATGATAGGAGCGTTTTCGTCGCAGAGGGTGTCACCAGTGGTGGTGTTCTTCAAACCTACAACTGCAACAATGTCGCCAGCGGAGCACTTATCGATATCGATACGATTGTTGGAGTGCATCTGGAGCAAACGACCAATACGTTCCTTCTTGTCCTTAGTTGCATTATGTACATAAGAACCAGATTCAAGAGAGCCAGAATATACACGCAAGTAAGTGAGCTTACCAACAAATGGGTCGGTCATGATCTTGAATGCGAGTGCTGCAAAAGGAGCCTTAGGATCTGCAGGACGTTCGTCCTCTTCACCAGTCTCTGGGTTGGTACCCTTAATTGCAGGAACATCGCCAGGAGCAGGCAGATAATCTACAACTGCATCCAAAAGTTCCTGAACACCCTTGTTCTTGTAAGCAGAGCCTACAAATACAGGGTTGATCTGGCAGTTGATAACACCCTTGCGGATAGCTGCTTTGAGTTCCTCAACAGAAACTTCTTCTTCCATGAGAACTTTTTCCATCAGGTCGTCGTCACAGTCAGCTGCTGCTTCGAGAAGTTCCTGATGATAGATTTCAGCATCTTCCTTAAATTCAGCAGGGATTTCATCCATAGGCTCTGGATAGGTCATACCCTTATCGTCTGCCTTGAAGTCCCATGCAGTCATGGTTACCAAGTCTACAACGCCCCAGAAGTTGTCTTCAGCGCCCATTGGAAGCTGAGCTGCAACTGCCTTAGCGTCCAGACGATCACGCATGGTCTGAATTGCGTGGAAGAAGTCTGCACCTACGCGGTCATACTTATTGATGAATGCGATACGAGGTACACCATAGCGCTCTGCCTGACGCCATACGGTTTCAGACTGAGGCTGAACACCAGCAACAGCGTCAAATACTGCTACGGTGCCGTCAAGAACACGCAAGGAACGTTCAACTTCAGCGGTGAAGTCAACGTGGCCGGGTGTGTCGATAATCTGGAAGCGATATTCTTCGCCATCCTTCTTCCAGAAGCAGGTGGTAGCTGCAGCGGTAATGGTTACGCCACGCTCCTGTTCCTGAACCATCCAGTCCATGGTAGCTGCACCGTCATGAACCTCACCAATTTTGTGGGTCTTACCGGTGTAGTACAGAATACGTTCGGTGGTAGTGGTCTTACCAGCATCGATGTGAGCCATGATGCCGAAGTTACGAGTGTGGTCAAGAGATGTCTTTGCCATATCTAGTCCACTCCTCCTTACCAGCGATAGTGCGAGAACGCACGGTTGGATTCTGCCATCTTATAGAGGTCTTCACGCTTCTTGATGGAAGCGCCAGTATTCTCTGCTGCATCCATGATTTCAGCTGCGAGGCGTTCTTTCATGGTGTTTTCCTTGCGCTTGCGGGAGAAGTCAACCATCCAGCGGATAGCAAGCGTAGTTGCGCGGCGAGAGTTAACCTCCATAGGTACCTGATAGGTAGCACCACCAACACGCTTAGGCTTTACCTCAAGCGTAGGGCGAATATTGTCCATTGCCTTCTTGAAGACAGTCAGAGCATCCTGACCGGTCTTTTCAGCAACGATATCGAAAGCACCGTAAACAATGCCTTCAGCGACGGACTTCTTGCCGTCTAACAACACCTTGTTGATCAGCTGCGTGACCAAGCGGTTGTTGAATCGAGCGTCCGGCTGCACTTCGCGGCGGACTGCTGCTGCACGACGCGGCATATATCTTCCTTTCGGTTTAAACGACTACTTAAATCGCGGTAATCGCGGGTTTACTTACTTCTTAGGCTTTTTAGCACCGTAACGGCTACGAGCCTGTGCACGACCATCAACTGCTGCGCAGTCAAGAGCAGCACGAATGATCTTATAACGAACACCAGGAAGGTCCCTTACACGACCGCCACGAAGCAGAACCATGGAGTGCTCCTGAAGGTTGTGACCAATACCTGGAATGTAAGCGGTTACTTCCATGCCATTAACAAGACGAACACGAGCTACCTTACGAAGTGCAGAATTAGGCTTCTTAGGGGTAGTAGTGTAAACACGAGTGCACACGCCGCGCTTTTGCGGGTTGCCCTTAAGCGCCGGGGTCTTTTTCTTGTCGACCTGCTTGGCGCGGCCCTTACGGACCAACTGATTAATAGTAGGCAAGACTCAACTCCTTTTCTTTATTAGTTTCTACATGCCTTTTCACGTTTTCCGAGTGCGTTCTGCAGTTACGCACGCGAAAACACACGCCTCACGGGGAGACGCGAAGATGAACTTTATCACCGGGTATATACCTTGTCAAACGCCACGCACCCGGGCGTGTCCATTCCTAGATTTACAATCATGCCTGATAGAACATATTATTTAGAATCTCTTTTGAGAATTAGACAAACTTTTTCACGTAATTTGCACAGATATCGGAAATTAATCGAACGCAGTTGGTTGAAGCCGGTGAACGTGGTTGGCTGAACCCGACAAACGCGGTTGGTTGTACCCGACAAACACGGTTGGTTGTACCCGACAAACACGGTTGGTTGAATCCGGTAAAAGCGATTGGTTGAAACTGCATAAAAACAGTTACCCGAAGCCAGCAGAACGAAGTTATTTAAAATCAACCGAAAGATGGTTTAAGAATCGACGACGTGCTTCTTTGCGTCTTGTTTGGCTAACTGCAATTTTATCGCCCGTGACCATAACAAAGTAGTCCTTTTGTAGCTCAACAGCATAATCCAAATTCACAATAAAGCTTTTATGGCATTGAACGAATTGATCAGGCAAAGATGCCGCCGTCGAGCTTAGGGAGCCATAAATATCGATTTTTTCATTGGCAGTATGGATGCGCAACTTTCTACGCTGGCTTTCAATGTAGAGAATATCGGCATACTTGATCAATCGAATTGAAGTACCAATTTTTACTGGCAGGCTATTGTTATTATTGCCCGACAAATTACCCAAAGCGCAAGCTAGGGCCATATTGACATCTTGTTGAACAAAAGGCTTAGGCAAAAAGAATGTATGCTCTGTTTCGTAGATAAGGGACGTATAGTACTCAAGCTCGGACATATAAATTACCTGAGAGCGAGAAAAATAGCGACGATACTTTTCTACGATTTCAACACCTTTAGGAACGGAGTTCTTTCTTGAAAGCTTACGAGGTTCCCCCCATCCATACATCTACAAACAACATACTAGCAACGTTGCCATCGGATAAAAATTTAGCTAATTCAATAATAGAGGGACACTGCACGATATCGAGTACTTCTTGATACTGACTTCTCTCAATCAATGCTTTAAGCATGTTCGCATGGTTTTGATTGGCTTCAAGAATAGCTACGTTATACATATGCCCCCCCGAGCAAAAACTTGGCTCCCTCTTTTCAAGAAAGAAAAGAGCGCCATTTCCATTTCCTGTATGTAAAAGCCGTATTACAATTCACGGCCGCGTGTAACAGACGATTTAAACCAGCGATCCAAAGGGACACGACCGTAACGCGTGATACCTAATCTGGGTAAGTTAAAGCGATACTAGCAAATGATCAGGAGTTTTATACCCCTTTTGTAACCATCAAAGCTATTTTGGTCACGAATAGTATTTTCGCGTTGATAAACGGAACGAAACTGATTATTTTTGTAAACAAAAAGCGATTGGGCTGAATTCCTTCAGCCCAATCGCTCTATTTCGTGCCTATTTTACTGCTACGCCAAGGAGCAGGATTCGTCACTAAAGCAAC
>URMQ01000008.1 GCA_900548955.1 uncultured Eggerthella sp.
TGGTTTAGTGGCAGGGCAACTATTTTCACCTAATCCTGAAATTCAGTCTCTTATTACTGCGGGAATGATAGCAACTGGTGTTCTGATGCCTTTGCAAGGTTGGGCGTGGGCATTAGATGGAATATTAATTGGAGCAGGGGATTTTCGTTACCTTGCTTTTGGCTGTACTGCGGCTGCGTTTAGCTATATTGCGGTTTTACTTATTCTTATATTTTTGGTGGCTCCAGCTTTACCAAACGATATTGTTCGTATGGCAGTTCTTTGGATTTTGCTTAGTGTTTTCTTGATAGGTGGTCGCGGTCTTGCTAATTTCCTTCGATCACGAGGTAATACCTGGATGAAAAACGCAGCGCTATAAACTTTTTAGATTTTAAGAGGAGCTTTGCTGTGCATATTTATCAAGTTGAAAATTGCACTCAATCATTAATTGATCAGTTAGTAGTGGTTTGGGAAGGCTCAGTTCGAGCAACACATTTATTCTTGTCGGATAAAGAAGTGCTCGATATTAAAGAATATGTACCGCAAGCTCTTGCGGGTGTTCAATATCTTTATGTGGCAGAAAATGATGAAGGTGTTCCGCTTGGATTTATGGGAATTCAAGATCGAAAATTAGAAATGCTCTTTATTGATGCAAGTCAGCGTGGAACAGGCGTTGGTAAACAGCTCCTTAATCTTGGGCTTGAAAAGCATAAGGTAAACGAGCTTGCGGTAAATGAACAGAATCCTCAAGCGGTAGGGTTTTATGAGCATTTGGGTTTTGAAATAGTTGATCGCTCGGAATTGGATGAGCAAGGCAATCCTTATCCAATCCTTATCATGAAACGATGTTAGCGTTTCTTTGTAGTTATCTAATGACCTGGTAAATCAACTAGATATCGTTTGAATTAATGTAGTCTCTGTTCGAGGAGATGGGTTTCTTCATCAAACTTTTCAGATGACTTGTATGAAATACCCCATATAGCAAGAGCGATTATTAAGGTTATAGCGGCACCCGTCATAACGGCGTGCCAGCCACCGAGATTCCAAAGAACAGAAGCCAATGTGCTTCCAATGGCGCAAAAGATGAAGTTGTTTACGACGAAGCACGTGTTTAGGCGGCTGCGCTTTTCAGGATTTAAAGAAAACAAGCGTGATTGGTTAAGAATCGATACACTTTGGTTTCCAAGTGAATAAACGGCAGCTAATACAACTAGGACTACAATTGAAGATTCAGCAAATATATCTGCAAGAATTATGCAAGCCAAGGTGATACCTAAAAACACACCTGTAGCTTTAACTCCAAGACCGCGATCTTGCAACGAACCTACTTTCATGGCTGCAACCGCACCCGTAATAGCGGTTAAGCTTACCAGGCCTATTTGGAACGTGGAGTAACCAAAAGGCTCCGATGATAGTAAGAATGTGATTGAGGTCCAGAAAATATTGAACACGATACCAAACGAACAGGCAGCAATCATCATTAATGGAATAAGCGTTGGTGTGGTATGGAGTGTATGAAATACATCACGAATAAGCGATGGGTAAGGAATTTTGGCACGATCAGGTGTTTCGGGGATCATCCGTACAATAATGAAGGCCAAGATAAGGTTGATGGCAGCAGCAAAAAGATAAATTGCTCGCCAGTCAAAGATGTCAGCAACTAAGCCGCTAATGGTACGGGCAGTAAGAATACCAATGGTAATTCCGCCAGAAATAATACCAACATTTTTACCGCGTTCGGTAGGACTTGAAATGTCACCTGTCAGAGGCATGATTATTTGTCCTGAAATAGTAACAAGTCCTAGGCAGGCAAGAGAAAATGCAAGCACTGTAAATGAAGGAGCCATCGATACGGCAATAAGAGCAAGTATTGAGAGTATCATCATCGTGAAGATGAGTTTACGTCGGTGTAGTACATCACCCAAAGGAACGATAAAGAAAAGACCCAACGCATAACCAATTTGAGTGGCCATGATAAGAAAACCACCTTGTGCCGTATCAATATCAAAGCTAGTGGTTATTTGTGCCAAAAGAGGCTGAGCCCAATAGAGATTTCCCACTGCCATACCCGAAGCTACGGCAAGCATGATGATTAAAAAGGTAGAGGCTTTCTTTGGTTCGACAGTATGTTCACACTTGTTCTCCATGAATTTGATTATGGCACAAGCGTGCGATTGCCAAACAGTTGCAACATCGAAGTTGAAGTAAGTCTTGTAGCGGAAGCCCTGATACGATGAATTGACGCTTTGTGTCCTTATTCAATTGAATAAGGGTTTTTAAAATACATTCATCCTGTCCGAATAAATGTATACAATGGAATTGGAATTAAGATCGCATCAGGCAAAAGGGGATCGTGATTCTTTTGAAGGGATCAAAAGCTTGAAGCAGTTTTAAGTTTCCAGAAAAGTAAAGAAGCCTAGCTCAGACCAGGGAGGGATGAAAAATGGCTGGATTGAATGTTTGCCCGTTTTGCGGAAGTCCCGAAGTTCATGTATCTGAATGGTTTAATAGTGACAGTGGCGAACCTTCCTACTACGTAGCATGTGATAAATGCGGTTATGAAGCTGAAACCAAACAGCCTACCTATGAAGAAGCAATTGACCATTGGAACAGGCGTGCTTCTTACGATATTCATAATGCAGACGAAGGCGAAAAGGGATTATATAGCGATCCAATTTAATGAAGGCTAATGTGATGATAGTTAGCGGAATTGCCTTTACCTGCAGGGTTTACGTATAGGGGAATCCTTGAACGATTCCCTATACGTATGTTTAAGAGTTGGTTTACTTAACTTCTTTGATTTTCCCTGAGCGATATGAGCTAATCAGTTTCTCCAAATCGCCAATGCGCTTTTTAAGGCGTTTGCCTTCGTCGGTATCGGCTACTTGAATCATATGTTGGGGCTCATTAATTATGCGCTCAGTTGATTCGACCGTTTTATCAAGTTGGATTGCTGCAACGCTTCCAACAAATGGTTGGTGTGAAACCAGACGAACGCCTTCAGAATTAGAGACTAGAGTAAATCCAGCAATACCGGTAGTGGTTTGATAGGCGCTTGACATTCCGCCATCAATAATAATTACTTTACCGCCGCATTTTACAGGGTCTTCACCATCTTTTACTTTGACTGGTGTATGACCGCAAACAATTCGCGCAGTTGATGCATCCATTCCAAAGTCTTTAAAGATGTTGTCTAATACGTCTGCGTTTTCAAGTAAGGAATAGAAGGAATTCTTTACTTCCTTACGAGCAGCCTTGTCTTCAATAAGGTAAATTTCAAAGGTAGCCATCTTACTTTTTGCGAAAAGCGGAGAGCCTTCACCAAGCCATAAATACCAAAGAAGATCGCAGCCATGTTTGCGACTTTGGGGGTCTTTGGCGGTAAAGGCATCACGAACATAACGGTCAACCGCATCAAATAATGATTTGCCCTTATAGGTTTGCCCGTAAATATCAACTTCCTTAAGAGAGCCATCTTGGTTTAGAGGAACGCAAGCGTGGAACATGAGGGTGTTGTTTTCAATTTTGTATAAGCTTCCTTTTTTAAGGAGAAGTGTCATATGGCGTTGAAGCTTTTCGCAGTTACGAAATGCCTGCTCAAGCGAGCTCATAACTGCTTCTTCTTCATCAGTTAATTTGTAAGGGTCAGTCCAGTCGACCGTAGGGAATACGGGGTCGGTTATTTCATATTCAATACCATCAACTTCAACGGTGTTGGTTTCAAGATTGATCTTATGAAGAATCTTACGGTCTTCAAGATTGAAAGAAGGATTGTCGTCGATGTGTTTTGCCTCTACCTTGAACTGCAAAATTGCCATGGCTTTCTGGATTTTGATATTCAAATCAATTTCCTGAGGTGAAAGGTTTGGATTGCCCTTAAGTCCGTAACCAACGCAAGGGTCGTCCTTGTAAGCTTCAAGCGCGAACGTAGCAAGGGGCAAAATATTGATGCCATATGCATCGCTTAAAATTGATAAGTTGCCATAACGGGCACAATTGCGAACTACATGCGCAATGCAGCCACGCTGACCTAGCGCAGCACCCATCCAAACAATGTCGTGGTTGCCCCATTGGATATCTATGTTGGAGCAAGCTTCAAGTTCATCCATGATTAAGTCTGGGAAGGGACCACGATCATACACATCGCCTACCATATGGAGTTTACCAACAAGAAGGCTTCTTATGGCAACGCAAAGTGCTTCAATGTACGCTTCAGCAGTCATGGTGCTGATAAGGGAAGATACCAGTTCAACGGGATAATCCTGCGCTAGCAAATCTTCGGTTATTGCCCTAAATTCTTCTGGGAGTGCGTTAGTTATTTCGTTGTGGGTATGGTCAAGGGATAAGTAATCTAGTAGTACCAAAAGCTTGGAAATGGCTTCTTCGTACCATTCTGTGGTTTCAAATTCGTCGGTTAGGATGCATGCCATCTTTTCTTTGGGGTAACAAATAAGGCAAACTAGCGCAGCTTTTTCTTTTTCCGTAAGCGAATCGTCAAAGGCTTCATCAACTACTTTTTGTAGTTTGCCGCAGCCTGTTCTTAAAATGTTGGCGAATGCTTCGTATTCGCCATGGATATCGGAAATATATAATTCTGCAGGTTTTGGTAGAGCGAGTTTTCCCATGGTGCGAGCAATTTCTGCGGCAGCCTTTTGGGTAGTTGGAAATGATTCGGAAAGCAATTCAAGATAGCGAGCTTTTTTCATAAATAGTTCGACCTCCAAAGTGGTATTGGTCTTGAAAGGCAATTAAATAAGCCTAATGTATCAAATTCGCTTACTAATTTTATATGAAATGCTTCCAAATACCTACGTGGAGGAACTGAGTGAATCTTGGCATGGAGAGAGGTTTTTTTATCTCTTGTTCTTATTGTTTTTAGCAGAAATGTTACGTACCATAATCTCATCTTCATCTTTGCCAGTAATCATGCAATAAATAATAAAGATTAACCGTAATCCTAAGTTGAAAAACAGCAATGCGAACACAAGAAGAAGAGATCCTAGCGCAATATCCATGATAACTTGCGAAGGAAAAATCAACCAAAACTGCAGTTTTCTGAGAATTTGAATAACAAGAACTACGCAGGCAACGATTGTAATTATTCGCGCCGGCAACCAAGCTTTGCAAACTGCGAGTATCGAGCGCAGAGCTGCCATAATCAACATAGCTATTACGCCAAGCGCTAATGCGCATATTCCAGCACAGAGTAAAATAAATCCGGGATCCGGTGCTTCGTTATTTGCTTCAGCACCTGAAAAGCCAATAATAACACCGAAAAGAGCCCCCGTAATTGCGGCAATGGCAATGACGAGAATATCTACTTTTCGTTTGCCATGTATAACGTCACTGGCATATTGCATCTCGTCTTTTGTTGGTGGGCGGTAGAAATCAACCATAGGAATCCCTAGCACTAGCCGTTGTTATTATTATTGTTGTTGTTATTATTATTGTTGTTGGTGAAGCTGGAGCCATCGGAGTCTGAATAGCTAGACCATCCGCCATCATCGGATCCATTATTGTCTTCCTGCATGTCTTCGAATCTATTGGAATCATTGCTATCCGATGAAGTATAGATATCACTTGCTGGTGTGTAGGGGTGTTGAATTTTTGCCCATGAACTTGAAATAGCAACTGCATTGAAATCATCGCGAAGTGGCGTGATTGGTATAGTGCTTACTATTGCTCCCGATGCACCGACAAACATAAGAAAATTGCGATTAGCCTGAACGGTATTTCTGCTGTCTTTCATAAGAAAGTCGCTCATATAAGAAATCATTGCGCTATCTATTCCGCTTACATATTTACCCATAGTTTGGCAACGGCGCAGAATTTTCTTTTTCTTATTAAAGAACATGGCTAGTCCTCCTTTTTCAAAACAAGGTCGTTTCTGTTTTTAGTATGGATAGTGCTCATTTCTTGCAAACTGGCATTCGCGTTTTGATCCGAATCGTCTTCGCACAAAAGCTCAATATTAGGAAAGGGCAGATTGATGGTTTGAATATGGTAATAGGCGTTATTTTTATGCTTCGAATAATGAGCATCTCGTAGTGCGGATGTGGTAACAAACAGGTTGTTAGGTTTTTCCGTGGATAGATACTGATAGTAACCTGACAGTAGTTCACTTGCATCAAAGCAGTAAAAACCTTCCAGCTCTGAAGGCATAGAAGCTAGAGTTCGCAAGAATATCTGATGGGTCATAACGTGTTCTTGCTTTGTTCTATTTTCATCTCCGTAGGTAACAAGCTCACCTGATAGCAACATAAGGTAAAGCGAGTTATTAACGGGCCATTTACATGCAGCATTAAAAATGGTTTCTTTAGCGTAAAGCTTCACTGTGCTTACTGGGGTGATTGACACTAATTCGCGCGTGGTGCGCAAAACCTGTGATTGCATAGAATGAAGAATTCCGTCAACTTCGATAATGAATGCATCATCGGCAAACACGCCCGCAATTTCTTTGTCGGCCTCAATAATACTAAGTAACGAAGGAATCTTATTTGGTAGGACATAGGCTGGCTTTGGGCGGAGAGATTCAGCCTGTAAAGGTCTCATAGCTAGTGCGTAGTGGTACGCATCGGAAGCGGAATCTGGTGTGGGTTTGTATAAAGTTGGATTGTCTTCATACATTTTCTGCTGCAACTTGCAGGTATAGGATTTTGCTGATCCGTAAAGCAATTTCACAAAAGGGCATCCTGTCATGCAAAGACGCAAATAATCACACTCAATGCAGTCGCTAGATAATGGCATTTTGTTATGTGCGGTAAATATTTTCGTGCGTGCGTTGTTAAGAATGGTTTCTACCGAATCGCTAAAAATATTCCCATAGTAAAAGTCTTTGTGGCCTTGTCCGCGAACGCAGGAATAGATATCTCCTTGATAATCAAGCAGGAAGAATTTTTCTCCACAGTTAACGCTTCCGGTGCAATAGTTGGGCGTGAATTCTGCAAACCAAGCACCGTTAACACCTTTATCCAGTTCGGTGCCATCAAATTCAGCATGCATTTGTTTGTAAAACGCAAGTTGATCATCTTCGGTAAGAGGGGGAAGCGAAGCATCGTCGCTAAAGCCAATCATGAAGTTGAAATCATTCATATCTAGGCATGTTTCGCGATGCAGATACCATAGGTCTTCTATCATCTCATCTATATGATTAATGTGCTCCTTGAAGATGGTGGTAGATATTTTTTTACGACAAGGTAGATCTCGCAGTAGTTCAACATTCTGCAAGATTTTATCTAGAGTATCTTGTCCACCTGCTGTGCGGCGATATTTTTTATGAAGAGAAAACGGCACATCTAAGCTTCCACTGATAGAAACTTCATGGCGCGCTAAAGCTTCAAGATGTTTATCTATGTTATATAAGTTTGTTTTTACGTGAGGCTTTCCTACTTTAAAGCCATGTTCGCGAAGAAAGTCTCCGTATTTGCGATAGTAGGAATCAATGTAGGAAACAAGACTTTCGAACCGTTCAGGCGAAAGACAGGTAACTTCGCCACCATGAAGCGATAGGGTGAAGGGCATTATGTTTGATCCCTGTAGTTTTTCTATCGCAAAGGAAAGTGTTGTCAAAGGATCTTTTCCCTGTTTATGAGCAGGATCACTTGTTTCTTGTAACAGACTTTCGTGGTCAAGGTAGCAATATGAACAACGAAGTGAACAAACGTTAGTAGGAACGTAGAGCAAGTGAATAAAGCGTGGGCTAGATCCAGGGGTGATAAAACGGGGTTTATTGGCGGGGGTAATGCGGTCTGCAGCTTCGTTTTCTAAAAAAGAGGCAGTAATATCAACTGCATTTTCCATGTAACCTCCCTTGCAGATCATTACATAGTGCGGGAGGAATTAGGCCAAGGTGGTAATTGATCTTTCACGAGATTGCTGAAAGTGAGCCTTTCGCGAAAACAGCGTAATTAAACCAGCATTTTTGTAATGAAATATCTTATATGCGAGTATAGAACGGTAGTGCTTTGGACATTATTCACCAAGAGTGGTTTAACACTTATTTAGCATTTCCGTTTATCCTGATGTGGGGTTTTGGTTTCGAGATCAATCCAGAGAAGCACCGCACTGCTCTTTAAAATGTACCATCAAGATTTTAAGTGACTCTTAGCGGCTTTTGCTATAAATTCCGCTTCGTTGCGTAATGGAGCAGTAAGCTTCTAGAACGTAACCTTTCTGAAAGATATAATCAAACCTAGATTAACTGCGATTAGATTGGGCAATCGTCCATCACCGCAGGGCGTGGTTTTGGGGGATTACGCCAAAGGAGGGGGAAGCTTTATGCTTGTAAACTCTAATGACATGCTACAAAAGGCATGGCGGGAGGGATATGCTATTCCATCGCCTGATTTTGTAGATTCAAATTCAGTTCGTGCCTATGCGCAAGTTGCACATGAATTTCACGCTCCTTTGATTTTGAGCTTCGCTGAAGTTCATCTTAAACAACTAAGTATTGAAGAAGCGGCTATGCTGGGCAAATACTACGCTGAAAAGTATGAAGCCCCAATAGCGCTTCACTTAGATCATGGAACCAAGCTTGAGACTGTAGAAGAGTCTATTCGATGTGGCTTTACGTCGGTCATGATTGATGCGTCCAGTAAAGATTTGGATGAAAATATCCGTCTAACTAAAGAGGTATGCCAGTTGGCGCATGCTCATGGGGTGACGGTTGAGGCAGAAATTGGTCATGTAGGTACCGAAGAGGACAACAACCCACATGCGATGTCTGAAAGTGTGTATACCGAAGTTGCCTCTGCAAAGCAGCTGGTAGACGAAACGGGCGTAGATTCGCTCGCGGTTTCTATTGGTACAGTGCACGGCACTTATAAAGGTGAGCCTCATATCAATTTTGAGCGTTTAGCCGAATTAAATGCAGCGCTTCAGATGCCGCTGGTATTGCACGGTGGATCTGGTTCGGGAGATGAAAATTTAGCCAGGTGTGCACAAGGTGGCGTCGCAAAGGTCAATTTGTATACGGATTTTATTGTGGCGGCACGCGATGCTATATATGAACAGCATCCAAACAATTGGGTTGACTTGCTAAACACGGGCGATGAAGCTATGCGTGAAGTATTGCGTCGCTACTATAAGGTACTTCGTTGCGTTAAATAGCGCGCGTTATGGCGTAAGGGAACGCTAGGTAAACATTAACGAATAGCAAAGGTGTATCACGATCTGTTTCTGTAAAGAGCATCTCTATAACAAGATGTCCTGTTCGTAACACCACGTTACCCACGAAATATGAAGGAGGGGTCTGATTGCTAAGAAAAGAAGAATTAGCATCACGCTTCAATGCCGCTTGTGAAGAAGTGATCGCTTCTGAAGATGAGTTAACCGAAATTGATTCAAAGTTTGGTGATGCTGACCACGGTCTAACCATGGTAAAGATTGCCAATGCCATTAAAGGTGCTGTAGAAGATTCCAATGGCGGTATTCAGGAAATGCTTGATGATGTTGCCATGGCGGTAATGGTGCTTAATGGCGGCAGCGCGGTTCCTCTGTGGAACACTTGGCTGGATGGTTTGCAAGAAGTTGCACCCGAGGGCGATGAAGTGGACACTGAGCAGCTTAAAGCAATGTTTGCGAATGCTCTAAGTGAGCTTGCCGATATGAGCGGTGCTGAAGTGGGCGATAAGACCATGATGGATGCCGTTATACCAGCAAGTGAAGCAATTGCAGCATATTCAGGTGATGAAGCGGGATTATTCGCAGCTGCGGCACAGGCGGCTGAGCAAGGGGCAGAAAACTCAAAGAATTTTGTTTCAAAATTCGGTCGAGCGAAAAGCTATGGAGAAAAAACTATTGGCACGCCTGATGCTGGAGCGGTATCAATGGCGTGCTTCTTTAGGGGACTTGCGCAGGCATAAGGGGAACCTGCGTAGGGATAGAGCGAGAGCATAGCGAAACGCTGCTCTAAACAAGGAGGAATCTTTATGATGAAGAAATTTATTAACAGTCAGGAAACCATTACTGACGAAGAACTTGTTGGTCTTAGTCTTGCTTATGGTGATATTTTGACCGTCAATGATCACACGGTTGTGAGCAAAGATCTTGAAAATGCAGATCGCGTAACTATTGTTACGTATGGTGGTTCTGGTCATGAGCCTGCCCAGAAAGGTTTTGTTGGTAAGGGCATGTTGGATATCCAGGTAGACGGCGATATCTTTGCGGCACCGAATGGGGCAGCGGTATTTGAGGCAATGCAGTTGGCAGACAAGGGCCATGGCGTGTTGTTGCTTACGCTTAATTACGCTGGTGACCAGTTGGCTGGCAAACAGGCAATGAAGCTTGCCAAGAAGGCGGGCATGAACGTTCGTCAAGTGGTAACGGGTGAAGAAATTCGCTACAACGAAGAATGTGAAGACAATCAGCGTGGCTTGGCTGGTTGTGTACCCGTATATCATATTGCTGCAGCAGCTGCAGCTGAGGGCAAGAGCCTTGATGAAGTAGCTGATATTGCGCAGCGCTATGCTGACAACATGGCTTCTATTACGGTCAAAAGCACTGATGCTACTCATCCACAAAATGGTATGTCTTTTGGCGATTTAGGTGAAACTGATCAAATGGAAATTGGTGCAGGCCAGCACGGAGAAGGCGGCGGCGTACGTGTTCCTATGGCATCTTCCAAGGAAACTGTTGGCATGATTGCTCCAAAGCTGGTCGAACATGTTGGATTACAGAAGGGCGACAAAGCCTTCGTTATGATCAATGGCTGTGGTGCTACTACGATGATGGAAATGCTCATCTTGTACAAAGATGCGGTTGAGTATCTTGAGGGCTTGGGCGTTGAAGTAGTTGCCAATATGGTTGGTGAAATCTTGACGGTTCAAGAGTCTGGCGGCTTCCAAATGAACATTGCCAAGTGGGATGATGAATTCTTGCGCTTGTGGAATACTCCTGCTCATACGCCTGTGTTCTTCAAGGAATAGAAACTGCAAAACGGTAATAGCTACATTAGTTAGTTCATATCGTCTGTTCTGTGCAGGCGGTGTGTAAGCCTTTGAAAGTAGGTAATACGTATGTCTGCAGAGTATATGCATGTGGGAATTCCCGTACTCAACAAGAAGCCCAATATGGTTTACAACGAATGGGGCGGTTTTTGGGTAAACGAAAGCGTGGATGAATACGACTACAAAATTGAGTATTTGAAGTTTGAAGAAGGCACTCGTTTCCCCGAAATTCTTTCTAAGCAGCCCCATGTTGCTTATTTAGTAGATGATTTGGATCACTATATTGAAGATGCAGATCAAGTTATTTTTGGTCCAGAGCCAGTAGGTGACGATCGCTTGGCATTCGTTATTAAAGACGATGCTATCTTTGAGCTATATGAAGCTCATTAAGCATTTTATTGGTTTTGGTTTCAAGTTTTCGTTATTCGTAGAGCTATTCAAAACAGGCAGTCTAACGGGCTGCCTGTTTTATTTTGAGTGATTGAAAGTATGCTTTTTGTTCAGGAGAAATGCGCCTGCTTTCACGTGCTTTTTGAAGTGATTTGTTGTAAGTCCATGTATCTAGCGCGGCAGGGCGTTTTTCGAAGAAAGGTATGGTGGCTTCAGGTTGTTTTATTAATGCATACGAGTAATACCAGGCACGAGCCATGTTGATGTAGTATTCTTCGCGTTTGATAGAGGCAACAAGATTAAGGTGTTCGGGCTCAAACGCTTCATCTAAAAACAGGGTCATTAGCTGAACTACCCCGAATCGCACCATGTATTCTGGATCTGAAGCAATCCATTCTTTGATTTTATTGAGCGTCGCAGATAAATCCTTCTTAAAGGCTTTAACGCGAATTAGATCACAGGTAGCCCAGTTATCTACATAAGGCAAAATGGAATCCAGCATGGTAAAGGCATCTTCAGGTGATTTTGCCAGAAGACCAATCAGTTCACCATGGAGATTGTTTTCTTCGTAATAGGTGTGAGGAAGTTGCTGCATAAAAGTGCGTGCTTCATCACGGTGTGCTTTAGTAAGGTCTTTTGCATACTTTCGCAGTACGGGTGCGCGAACTCCTAAAACAAGATTTGCATCAATGTTAGGAACCAACTTTGATTGAAATGCCTGATAATCAGGATCAGCCAGGTTCTTTAGGTCTTGCTCTATGGTCTTCATCTCATCTCCGATTGGACTGTTTTGTTTTCTTTAACCCAATTAAATAATTCCAAGGCTTGTTTAGATCCATCGATGTTAGCAAGTAAATAAAAACTAACATGTGCTTCAGGCTCATCAAGGGGAATCACCACACGTCTAGGCATCTCTCCCGATAAGTAAGCGGCATCTGTTACAAAGCCTAATAATGGCGAGGTAACTGCAAGCTGTTCAAATACCATACGGTCTTCCTGGACTAAAAATGACGAGTGCGGCATTTTGCTAGCGACCATTTCGTGCCAAAATCCAATATTTCCCATAATGAGAAAATCTTCGCCATCGATATCTTTGAAGGTTAATGAAGATTTGTGAGCGAGTGGGTGAGTGTTTGGCGCAGTTATCGCCAGGGTTTCATCCATCAAGTGGCAACAATGGACGGCAGGATAATGGAGAGGCTTACGTGTGATGCCAAGATCGATATTACGATTGATAATTTCTCGTTCAACATCGTTTTGATGCATAGTGCGTGAAGTAAGCAGTCTATCAGGAAAGCGTTCGATAGATTGTGCTGTTAAACGCCACAGTGGCGCTGGTGCTACGGTTCCAACTAATAGGGTGCCAGCTTTATTTGATAGATCATCAAGAGCAATTTTCATTAAGCGCTCTTCATGGAGAATAGAGCGTATATATTCAAGAGCAATAGCTCCAGCTTGATTAAGCGCTATTTTGCGTCCATTGCGATCTAAAAGCTGAGTATTGAGTTCCTCTTCAAGACGCGCTAATGATCGGCTGAGCGCAGGTTGGGAGATATGAAGGCGTTCTGCAGCAGCACTGATGGTGCCGTAAGTGGCAATAGCATCAAGTTGATGAAGTTGGTCGAAGTTCATGTATCCACCTCGTCCTCTAATCATTATGCGTGTACACGCAAAGCTTTGTGCCGATTGAATTCTGATGCCATTATCGAAGGCTTGCGTCTCTTATTACCATAATGCATATAAGAAACAATTAAGTGCATTGTACTTCAAATAAACCACCTGCAAAAATAAGAATATAGAAGCCTTAAGAAATGAGGGACTTATGCAAAACTTAGTAATGAATAATGGATTAAAAATCCCATCGGTTGGCTACGGTGTGTATCTTATGTCCTCTGATGAAGTGGAAAAGCATTTACCTGAAGCGTTGAATTTGGGCTATAGACATATTGATACCGCTAACGCTTACTTTAATGAAGTTGCGGTGGGTAAGGCAATCAAGGCAACTGACGTTAAGCGTGAAGATTTATTCGTAACGTCGAAATTGTTCCCACAAAGCTATCCTTATGAGCAGTGTAAACAGGATATTGATGCAACACTTGAACGCTTGGACATGGATTACGTTGACTTGTTGCTATTCCATCAGCCCTATGGCGATTATGTTTCTGGTTGGAAAGCAATGGAGGAAGCTGTTGCTGAAGGTAAGGTAAAAAGCATTGGTCTTTCTAATTTTCCATTGCACAAGATTAAAGAGATCATGGCGGTTGCAACTATAAAGCCTGCTGTTCTACAGGTGGAAATAAATCCCTATTGGAATCAGCATAAACTAAAGGCGCAGCTGGCAGAAATTGGCTTAGGTGATGTGGTGTTTGAGGGTTGGTATCCCTTCGGTCACGGTGATAAAACTCTTCTAGAAGAGCCTGTATTTGCGAAGTTGGCTGCGAAATACAGCAAAACTAACGCACAAATTATTATGCGTTGGCTGCTTCAAGAAGGAAATGTTGTTTTCCCTAAGACACTCAACCCTGAGCACATGAAAGAAAACATTGAGGTATTTGATTTTGAATTGACCGATGCTGAAATGGCTGAAATCAATTCTCTTCCTCAGCATGCGTATTACGAGGTTCCCGAAAAAGCTCCTGATTTTGTTTTGGTGGATAACGACTATAGCAAGCAGGCATAAACAATAACGGGCGAATGAAAACCAACGTTAGTAAAGGTCAATAAACATATCCCGACATAAGGTGATAAGAAATGAAATATAAAACTCTCGACAATGGCGTCGAAATGCCTATGCTTGGTTTCGGCGTATTTCAAACTCCTCCCGAGGAAACTGAGCGCTGCGTATCCGAAGCACTTGAAGTAGGTTATCGTCTGATTGATACCGCGCAGGCATACGGTAATGAAGAAGGTGTTGGCGCAGCAGTTCAAAAGAGTAGTATTGCGCGTGAAGATGTATTTATCACCAGTAAAATTTGGGTTTCCAATATGAATTACGAACGCGCAAGCGCTTCTATTGATGAAACCTTGCAAAAGTTGGGCACTGACTATATTGATCTGATGCTTCTTCATCAAGCGATGGGTGACTATCCTGGTGCATATCGTGCAATGGAGGATGCCTACAAAGCAGGTAAGATTCGTGCAATTGGTTTGTCAAATTTCTATCCTGAACGCTTAATTGATGTATGTGCGTTGGCAGAAATTTCACCAGCAGTAAATCAGATTGAGACGCATCCCTTCCGTCAACAAGATGTGGCACATGCAAATATGGAAACTCTTGGCGTTGTCCACGAATCCTGGGCACCATTTGCAGAAGCTCAAAACAATATCTTTACCAATTCTGCATTAAGCGAAATTGCGGAAAAACATGGTAAGACTGTCGGTCAGGTAATTTTGCGCGGACTCATTCAGAAAGACATTGTGGTTATTCCGAAGACTGTTCGTAAAGAACGTATGAAAGAAAATTTCGACGTATTTGATTTTGAACTTGACGAAAACGACATGGAAAAGTTTGCTTCTGTGGAAGACCCTGATTTTCCGAAGATATTTGATCATCTTGATACGAATATTGTGAGTTGGATGCTTAATGATCTGGTTAAAAAGCAACAACTAAAGGGAGCAACACTGTATTAGACGTACCAGGCAGAGCAATCTTGTACTAGCTGTACTAATGGGGCAAACTCGCACTAGGCGTACACATAGCAATCATAGCGAATGGATTTTCCTTTAATTGAGTAACTGGGCTTCTTCCCTGCAAGGAAGGGCCCTTTTGCCATGCGCTTAACCACTATCTTTCGAGGTTGAATATTCATAGCTGCACCCAGAAGCTCTTCTTCGTTTTCGCAAGGGTGTTCAAGGTGGTGAAGTAACTGAAACTTCTTTTTAACCGCAGCGCTTTTGGTTCGTTCGGGGAACATGGGATCAAGATAAATGACATCGGGCTTTACTGTTAGGTAAGGCTGGGAGTCGGAGGTTTGTGGCATCTGTTCGTCCCGAGAAAGACTCGTTCCTAGGCGTTGTAGCGCCGAAATACTATCCTCAGTAAAAAGATGCATTCTTTCTACGATATTTGCCAAGACAGGGTCGCTTTTTGCACGATCAAGAGCATCTTCGAGCAGAGCGGCAATAATAGGATCTTGCTCAAACATATATACACTAAATCCAGCGGCAGCCAATAAAAATGAATCTTGACCAAGTCCCGCTGTTGCATCTATTGCAATAGGAGCATCTGAGGGGTATTCGCCATTGGTTTCCTCTGATTGAACATCCTTGTTTTTGGCCTGTTTGGTGCTTTCGGTTACTGCTGCTTTACGTTTAATCTTTGCCGCTTTAACAAGGAGTTCTGTTTGTAATTTGCCTGGTTTTATTCGGGGAAGCATTTCCAGAAAATCACAACGCAAGGACATTTTTTCCTTTTCGAGCACCAAGCCTTGTTCTGTGCGATGAAGTATCAATGGGTGTTCCGCATCGGGGTCCACCACGTAAGGAAAAGTATCGATTTTTGATGTTGATCGCTCAATGCTCAAAGAGTAGCTCCTTGGTCTTTTACTAGGCGATAATGCCTCAAAGATTACGTTTTGTATTGTATAGGAGTCTCCTATTACCTCTTTTGTAAATAAGAGACTAGGGCTTATTATCTTTTGAAATCTCATTTGCAAAACGAAAGAATGCGCGACTAGAGAGGCATAGGTTTTCTTATGTTTCCTCTCTCGTACTTTTGTAATATAGAGTAATATAGACAAGAAAACATGCCCGAGTAAAAGAGCCAAGCTTGTTTGTGTGCGTGGTTTAACGTAGCCAATTTGTGTAGTGCATAACTCTTTTGCTTGCGTAATAGGAGAAGAAATAATGCTTATTGGTATTCCAAAAGAGATCAGTCCAGACCAAACGTTAGTTGCTGGTTCACCCGATACGGTGAAGAAGCTTATAAAGCTTGGATATGATGTTTGCGTCGAAGAAGGAGCGGGTGTTAGTGCACGCTATTTCGACGATCAGTACAAGCAGGCAGGCGCCGAAATTGTTTCTACAGCACAGGCTTGGGGTGCAGATATCGTTGTTTGCCTTGATGTTCCAACACCTGATTATTTGGCGCTAATTAAACAGGGTGCGACACTCATTTCTCGAATGAATCCTCGGGAAAATCCCGACTTTGTTCAAGCGTGTATCGATAAAAAACTTACTGCACTTGCGATGGATGAAGTGCCTCGTATCAGTCGTGCACAGTCTCTTGATGTGCGCAGCTCTATGATGAATGTTGCGGGCTATCGAGCTGTAGTAGAAGCAGCAAGTGCTTTTGGTCGTACCTTTACTGGTCAAGTAACAGCAGCAGGCAAAGTTCCTCCTGCTAAGGTGTATGTGATCGGTGTAGGAGTTGCTGGTTTGGCAGCAATTGGTCAGGCTGGCGCTATGGGTGCTGAAGTTTCTGCGACCGATGTGCGTCCTGAAGTGGCCGATCAAGTAAAGTCGCTTGGTGGGAAGTTTGTAGAAATTCCCGTTCAGCAAGAAAGTGCTGATGGTTATGCGAAAGCACTCGATGAAGAGCAACAAAAACTCACCCTTGAGGTGTATACCGAACAGTGCGCGCAAAACGACATTGTTATTACCACGGCTCGTGTACCAGGTCATCCTGCGCCACTGCTTGTTACAAAAGAAGCAGTGGCTTCGATGAAGCCTGGTTCAGTTATCGTTGATATGGGCGCAAGCGAACTCGGCGGCAACTGTGCTTTGTCAAAACCAGATGAAATAGTGGTAACAGAAAACGGCGTAACCATTATTGGTTGGACAAATTTACCAGCTCGTCTTCCAGGGCAAGCTTCTCAGTTGTTCGGTCAAAACATCGTTAATTTCTTAAAGCTTGTTACTCCTAATAAAGATGGCGTTATCGCTCTCGATGAAGAAGATGTTGTGGTGCGAGGCGTTACCGTTGCTTTACAAGGTGAAGGCATGTGGCCGCCACCCGAAGTTAAGGTTTCGGTTGCTTCTAAGGAAGATTCCGCTCAAAACGCTCAAGCGGGGGATACTGAAGCTAAGAAGCAAGAAAAATCATTCTTCGCTAAACATTGGTGGAAGATTCTGGCGGGTATTTTAGCGGTTGCGTTAATTATGGTTTCACCTGCAAGCGTGGCGGGTCACTATATTGTCTTTATGCTTGCGGTAGTTGTGGGTTTTTATGTTATTACCAACGTTACGCACACGCTCCATACGCCGCTTATGTCTGAAACGAATGCTATTTCAGGCATCATTATTGTTGGTGCGATTTTGCTTATAGGTTCAGGCAATTTGATTGTTCAGGTACTTTCCTTTATTGCTATGGCAATTGCGGCAATAAATATTTTCGGTGGTTTTTTGGTTACTCAACGTATGCTCAAGATGTTCGAGAGGAGCTCTGAGGATAAATAATGCAGACACTCGTCTCTGAACAGATTCTTTCTGTATTTACCAGTTTTGAAACTTTGGCGTATATTTTGGCAGGCTTGCTGTTCATTTTGGCGCTTGCAAATCTTTCAAAACAAAAAACAGCCCTTCGAGGCAATAAGCTTGGAATCGCTGGCATGGTTTTGGCTCTTGTAGCGGTTATTTTGGTTACCGTGGTATCCAATACAGCTGATCCAGTGTTGGCGGTAGTGCTTATAGTTATAGCGCTTCTTATTGGTGCTGCTATTGGTACATGGAAAGCAAAAAGCGTACAGATGACTGAAATGCCACAGCTTGTTGCTATGCTGCATTCTTTTGTTGGCGCTGCTGCAGTTTTGGTTGGATTTAATTCGTTTATTACCACACCAGGTGCAGTGCTGAGCGATCCTACTGCCGCTGCAGAAAATGCTTTCCATATGGGCGAAGTTGGTATTGCGGTATTTATTGGTGCAGTAACTTTGACAGGATCCATTATTGCTTATTTAAAACTAGCAGGAAAAATTTCGGGTAAGCCTTTAACGCTGCCAGGTCGCAATGCCCTTAATCTTCTTATGCTCGTAGTGATTATTGTCTGCATTGCATGGTTGGTTAATACCAAGGGTCTAGAAGCTGGATTAATTCCGCTTGGCATTATTACTGTTGTGTCTCTTGTTCTTGGTCTTCACTTGGTGATGGCTATCGGTGGCGGCGACATGCCCGTTGTAGTTTCGATGCTCAATAGCTATTCAGGTTGGGCAGCGGCGATGGCTGGCTTTACTTTAGGAAATGATCTGTTGATTATTACGGGTGCTTTGGTTGGTTCGTCGGGTGCGTATCTTAGCTATATTATGTGCAAAGGCATGAATCGTAATTTTATATCCGTAATATTGGGTGGTTTTGGATCTGACGGTAGTTCAAAAACAGGATCTAACAAAACGCAGGCAGCGGGTAACTACACTACGATCACCCCTGAAGAACTTGCTGAAGAATTAAAAGCTGCAAAATCGGTAGTAATATGCCCAGGATATGGTATGGCAGTTGCGCAGGCGCAGTTCCCTGTTGCAGAAATGACTCATAAGCTTATGGGTTATGGGGTAGATGTTAAGTTCGCTATTCATCCTGTCGCTGGTCGTATGCCAGGGCACATGAACGTACTTTTGGCTGAAGCCAAGGTACCTTATGATGCAGTACTGGAAATGGATGAAATTAATGATGATTTCGAAGACGTGGATATCGCCCTCGTAATTGGCGCAAACGACACGGTTAACCCTTCTGCTCTTACCGATCCTGATAGTCCTATTGCGGGCATGCCAGTATTAAGGGTTTGGGAAGCGGGAAAGGTTGTTGTTTCTAAGCGCACCATGGGAAATGCGGGCTATTCTGGTGTTGAAAATCCTTTGTTCTTTAACGACAACACTGACATGCTGTTAGGGGATGCGAAAGTGTCTGTAGATGCTATCGTTGCGAATCTTTAGCATTTGTATTTTGCTCCCTATGTACTCTAGATACTTTATAACGTTTCATCTCGGTATCAATGTTTCATTATTTCTTGGTGATCTGGTACAAAAGTTTCAATCTTGTAGAAAGAAGCTTAAAAGTATCTTGCTGTAATTGGGAGGTTTCAGATGGGATTATTCGACTTTAACGATAACGCAGGTCAAGTTAATCAAGGCGGTGGTCAGTATCGCGTAATGCAAGTGGTGCTGCGCGAGAAATTTGTAGGTAAAGGATCTAAGAATTTCACCGAGATAGAAGATATATGTAACCAGCAATATGCAGAAGGCTATCGCTTGCATACATTTGCCCAGTCTACTGCAGGCTCTGCTGGTTTTGGCGGTGGCGATCGTACGGTATGTAATTTGGTTTTTGAAAAGATGTACTAAGAGAAACAAATCTTGCTCGTTTTCCCAAATTTCGAAAACTTTAGAGGATAGAAAGAAGCACTTGAGAATTATTCTCAAGTGCTTCGTGCGTTTTGAGTATTAATGCTTATTGTGGGTATTAACGCTTATTGCAGGCGCTAACATCGTTTACTATTTGTTTTCTTCCAAACGCTGAGACTCTTCAAAGGTTGCACGACCCATCTTAATACCACCCATTACGTGGATGTGCAGATGACCTACGGTTGCTGCAGAATCGGGACCAGTGTTGATTACGCAGCGGAAGCCCGATTCATCAACCCCTTTGATCTTTGCAACTTCTGGAACGACGGAAAGAAGATGACCTAAAACATCTGCAGGTACGTTGTCCTGCAAGTTGTCAAAGTGCTGCTTTGGAATAATCAAGGTATGAATAGGAGCTTCTGGTTCGATATCGTCGAATGCGTAGCAAACGTCGTCTTCATAAACCTTAGCTGAAGGAATATCGCCAGAAACAATTTTGCAGAACAAACAATCGCTCATAAGTACCCTTTCTCGAAATGAAAACGAAAGCTTTCACATGCTGTAACTGAATGAACAGTTCTATTCTACCGTTTTACGCAGCATTCGCTTCAACGTTGTTTTCTTTGTTAGCGGGAGAAGCGTACAGTTTGCGACATTTTGCATAAGCGCGTTTGCGTGCAATTACATAAAGGACAAGCATTGCCGTGCCAGTAACTATCCATGACACAGGATAAATAAGTAGTAAGTTATCGTAGCTATACACCATGGGGAAGAGTGTGAAAATAAATACGATACGCAACACGCATGAACCTACCACGGTAATAATAGTGGGAAGAATGGACCAATTCATACCGCGCATTGCAGCAGCGCTTACTTCATAGGATGAAGTCATGAATTCAAGCAAGCAAATGTGATAAATACGAGAAATTGCAAAGACAAGCGTAGCTGCTTCTGCGGTGAAGAAGCTCAAGAAGAGATCTTTGAACAAAACAAAGGTTCCGCCAACAAGGAATGAAAAACCTATGGCTGCAGCCATGCAAAAACGAAAAACCTTGTCGCAGCGGTCTAGTTTTCCTGCTGCATAGTTTTGACCAGTAAAAGTAACGGCAGCCTGAGCGAATGCGTTAACCACAAAGTACGCATAGGTTTCGTAGTTAAGTGCGGCTGAAGATCCTGCAGTAGCATCGGTTCCGAAACCATTGATAGCACTTTGCACTACAACGTTAGCTAGAGAAAACACCATTCCTTGCATACCAGAAGGGATGCCAATATACAAAAGCTGTTTTAAGTCTTCAGGAACCACGTGTATGCCTTTGAAGGTTAGACGATAGGTTTCTTCTTCAGTGAACAAGAAAAAGACAATCAAACCTGCAGAAACAGCGTTTGCTACAACCGTTCCTAATGCAATGCCCGCAACTCCCATACCTAACATTGTTGTTGCGGCAATGTCGAAGAAGATATTAAGAATTGCACCAATTGCCAGTGCGATTAAGGGGCGAGTGGTGTCACCCTTTGCGCGCAGAATCGCAGAACCGAAGTTGTATATCAAAATAAAGATAATGCCTGCAAAGTAAATATGCAGATATATGCGGGCTTCTTCCCATGCATCAAGCGGCATATTGACCATTCCTAGAATGGGATCTGTTGCTACGATACCTATTAAGGTAAGCGCAACGCCGCTAACTACAGAAACTATTGCAGTGGTTTGAATAGCGCCACGAATCCGTGCGAAATCTTGATGTCCGATATGTACGGCGACAACTACATTTGCACCTATAGATAGTCCAACGAATAAAGAAACAAATAAAGCAATAATAGGCGCAACGCCACCAACGGCGGCTAATGCTGCATTATCAATAAACTGACCTGCAACTACCGAGTCTGCGGTGTTAAAGAGTTGCTGAAAGATACTGGTAAGAGCTAGGGGGATGGCAAATAAAATAACGCGAGAAGGTATTGGCCCGTTGAGCATGTCAATGCTGTTTTTCTTCTTCTGCTGAACACCTTCTGTTTTGCTCATTGTTGGTAATCACGCTCTCTCTTGGCGATGCGTTCTCGGCTAGTTTTTGACCAGGAAGAATCGCCAAAATCCCTCACGATGCTTTTATTTGTTGAATATGCGTTACTGCATCGCGCATTCTACGCTCATGAACATGTTTTCGCGAGTGCTATTTGATTGTCATCATAGGGTCTACAAATTGACGTTTGAGTATGATGGTGCGCGACAGGTAGAAGGGTATTTGTTATGGGCGTAACAAGCACTAAGCGCGTATGCTTACGCACTGCCGTACGTACGCTTACGCACCGCCGTAGCGAATGGCTTGGCAGGGGCACAGACGCATGCATCCAAAACACATAAAGCATTCATGCTTTACCCATGTTGGGATACCATCTTCGTTAAGTTTAATGGCGTAGGCGGGGCAGATATCTTCGCAATGACCGCAGGAAATACAGGCGTCAGTTACTTCAAAATTATCAGTGTAGAGACACTCTTCGATATTAACGCGATGATAAAACTCTGCTGCACTTTGGGTAGCGCCCTTAGCAGGTTGAGTTTTAGGTAGTGGAGTATGTTTCTTTTGCTTGTCTTTGTTCATAGATATGTCCCCAAAAACATAGCTGTTAGTTCAGCAGTACTATTTCTCGTCATAACCTTTTGGTCGCAATCCTTTTGTGGTTGCAATTCTTTTGGCTATAACTACTTAGCGGTAGTCCCTCTGGATTTCGTCAGAATCCCTTTAGCTATTGTACTGGTATCGAGCAGGTCAAAAATGGCGATTTTTCACTTGCTGATGAAATCTCATCATGCATTTTGAGGCTTTAATGAGTTCATTTGATGAATGCGAGCCTTCGTTGTCCGCAGAATATGCATTCTTTGTTTCTTTGGACAGAAGTTTGAGTATAATTTTTGAGTTACACCGTTATTCAAAAGCGGGCATACACCTCTTGTTGATTGTGTGTGCTAACTCACTGAATAATCAACGGTTATTTGCTTAAAAGAACGAAAAGGTTAACGAAGGAAGAAAGGTCGTATCGTGGCCAATAGCTACAAGCAAACCATGAATTTGCCGCGCACCGACTTCGCAATGCGCGCGAATTTACCCGAAAACGAACCAAAGCGCCTGAAATTCTGGAATGACATTGACATTTATCACAAGGTGCTCGAAAAGAATAAGGAGAATGCTCCCTTTGTTTTGCATGACGGGCCTCCGTATGCAAATGGTCCTATTCATGTTGGTCACGCTTTTAACAAAATCTTGAAAGACTTCGTAAATAAAAGCCATGCACAGCGTGGTTACTTTACGCCCTATATTCCTGGATGGGATTGTCATGGTCAGCCTATTGAGCACATGGTTGAAAAAACCTTGGGTCCAAAGAAGATGGCAGAAACCAGCCAGCCTGAATTGCGTAAACTTTGCCGTGAATGGGCAGAAGAGCATATTGATATTCAGCGTGAAGGTTTCAAGCGCCTGGGTGTAAATGCAGATTGGGAACATCCTTACCTTACGTTTATTCCTGATTATGAAGCTGGTAATGTTGAAATCTTCAAGACCATGTATCTCAATGGTTCTATTTATCGTGGCCGCAAGCCAATTCATTGGTGTAAGCGCTGCCATACTGCTTTAGCTGAAGCAGAAATTGAATACAGCGATGAAGTTTCTCCTTCTATTTTCGTTAATTTTAAGCTTGATGCCGTTCCTCCTATTTTTGAAGCAGCAGGCGTAACCGATCCTGCTTATGTTCTTATTTGGACAACAACGCCTTGGACCCTTCCTGCAAATGCGGGAGTTTGTTTGGCTCCTGGTGCTGATTACATCATGGTTAATGCCGATGGCATCTACACCATCATGGCGTATGACCTGCTTGAGGATGTGGCTCAGACGGCTGGTTGGCAGTCTTATGAGCCTGTTAAGGATGCTCAGGGAAATGTCATTACCGTAAAGGGTCGCGAACTTGCAGGTACTTCTTATACCTGTCCAATCCGTCAAGATTTGAAGGGTATGTTTGTTTATGGCGACCATGTAACGCTTGATACTGGTACTGGTTGTGTTCATACTGCTCCTGGTCATGGCCAGGAAGACTATGCGGTAGGCTTGGAATTCGATCTGCCTATCTTGATGCCTGTTGACGACAATGGCGTTCTTACCGATGAAGCTGGTCGCTTTGCTGGATTAGATGTTGATGATGCAAATCCTGAAATCATCAAGTGGCTTGACGAGCAGGGTGTATTGGTAGCTCATGTTGAAATTTCTCACAGCTATCCTCATTGCTGGCGTTGTCATCAGCCAGTTATTTTCCGTGCTACCGATCAGTGGTTCGTCTCCATGGAAAAGAATGACCTGCGTACAAAAGCATTAGACGCTATTGAGAACAAGGTCAACTGGGTACCCGCTTGGTCTTCTCGCCGTATTGGTTCCATGGTTGCTGATCGTCCTGACTGGTGTATTTCTCGTCAGCGTTCATGGGGTGTGCCAATTCCTGTATTCAAGTGCGCTAAGTGCGGTTCTACTGTTGCAACCGAAGAAACCTTTGATGCGGTAATTGAATTGTTCCGCACAGAAGGTGCCGATGCTTGGTTTACTAAGGAGCCAAAAGAGTATTTGCCTCATGGGGTAGCTTGTGAAAAATGCGGTTGCACCGACTTGCTTCCTGAAAAAGATATTTTGGACGTTTGGTGGGAATCTGGCGTTTCTCATACCAGTGTTTGCAAGCATCGCAGCGATGAGGGACTGCGCTTCCCAGCAGATTTGTACCTTGAGGGCTCTGACCAGCATCGCGGTTGGTTCCAGTCTTCGCTTCTTACCAGTGTTGGCGCTTATGGTGTTCCACCCTACAAGAGTGTTATGCATTGCGGCTTCACGGTAGACGAACAGGGCCGTAAGATGTCTAAGTCATTAGGCAATGGCGTTGATCCTGCTGAAGTGTGCGAAAAGTTTGGTGCGGATGTTTTGCGTCTGTGGGCAGCAAGTGTAGATTTCTCTCAGGACGTAAGTATTTCTGAAAACATTTTGAAGCAGGTATCCGATGCGTATCGTCGTTTCCGCAACACGTTCCGCTTCTTGCTGGGCAACTTAGATGATTTCAATCCTGAAACCGATTCGGTTGCATGGGATGCTCTTGAGCCTATCGATGCTTATATGATGGCCAAGACTGCAGCTATTCTTAAAGAAATCGAAGCGGCATATACCGATTATCGCTTTAAGGATGTTTACCGCAGCGCATACGACTTCGTAAATGATTTGTCTGCAATCTATATGGACGTTACCAAGGATCGTCTGTATTCTGAGGCACCTGCTTCACCTCGTCGTCGTGCGGTACAGACTGTTTTGATGAACGTTCTCGAAGTACTTGTTCGTGTTCTGTCTCCTATTCTTTCTTTCACTTGCGAAGAGGTATGGGAACATTATCCAACCACTATTCGCAACAATGAAGGTCGCGAGATCAGTGTCCAGCTTGCGGGTTGGCCAAAGGCTGAAGACTTTACACCGGCTTTGCCTGGCGAAGATGAGCTGGCAGCGATTCTTGCTGACTTTGGCGAAGTAATCGCGGTACGTGATGTGGTTACTAAGGCGTTGGAAGATGCTCGTGGCGAAAAGGTAATCAACAAGAGCCAGGAAGCTACGGTTACTGTAACGGCTCCTAAGGCAACACTTGATGCCATGAGCGTTTATGCTGCTGAAGTATTCGAAGAGTTGTTTATTGTTGCTCACGTTGATTTTGTTGAAGGCGATGAACTGAGCGCTGCTATTGCTCCTGCAACGGGTGAGAAATGTCCTCGTTGTTGGAACTTCCGTGAATTGGGTGGTAACGCAAATCATCCACACGTTTGCAAGCGCTGTGGCGATGCTTTGGATGCTATCGGTTTTACCGAAGCTGAATAAGGCGCAGACCTCGTAAAAGGACTATTTCAACTACTATGCAGTTTGAATCAGAGCAAAACAAAGGATCCCGTCAGGAATCTTCGCAAGAAGATCGAAAGGGCGGGATCCTTTCGCGTATATCATTGGCAAAATTTTTATCTTTTGTCGTTGTGGCTGTGGTTTGGTTTGCTTTTGATATGGCAACCAAAGCGTATGCAAATTCTTTTGACAAAGGCGAAGTGTTTGCTGGTCCCTTTGCGGGGCTGATCCAGTTCCGCCTAGCGCATAATACTGGTGCAGCTTGGAGTATGTTTAGTGGTTCTACCTTAGCGTTAGCGGTGATTGCGGTAATAGTTTTACTGGCTTTGCTGGTAATTGTTGCGTTGTTTTCCCGTAAGATTACCTGGCTTGAGGCTTTTTCTCTTGGTCTTGTTTTTGCGGGAGGAATAGGAAATGCGCTCGATCGGTTCACGCTTGGATATGTTGTTGATTTTATCCAGACTTTATTTATCAGTTTTCCGACGTTTAACATCGCAGATATTGGCGTAACATGCGGTGTAATCTTATTCGCTCTTTCATTTGTTGTGCGAACATTCAAAGAAGAATCTTCATCTAAGAAAGGAAACTAGCACGTATGGCTCGTAGTCTTTCGACGACCGTAACAGAAGCTTATGACAACATGAGGCTAGATTCGTTTTTATTTGAATCTGGCTTATATGAATCTCGCAGCAAAGCGGTAAAGCAAATTGAGGCGGGGAAGGTCTTTGTTGGCGGAGAAACGCCGAATAAAAAGACTATTGTTCATACGGGCGATTTTATTGTGTACGAAGAATACGAAACCAATGATCGTATTTTCTTAGAGCCGCAAAATATTCCTCTGGATGTGTATTTCGACGATGATGACTTGGCGGTTATCAATAAACAAGCAGGTCTGATATGCCACCCCTCTCCAGGGCATCCTGACGGAACGCTCTCAAATGCCTTAATTGCGCTGTATGGACGTGATAATCTAGCGCATATTCAAGGCGACGACAGGCCTGGTATTGTTCATCGCTTGGACGGTGATACCAGTGGCTTGATGCTTATTGCAAAAAATGATGAAGTGGGTTTTGAATTACAGGATGAAATTCGCTCACGTAATGTGAATAGGCGCTATCTTTGCTTGGTTCACGGTAACATCGCCAGCGATACTGGTTTAATTGATGCGCCTATTTTTAGAAGTGATAAAAATCGTTTGCGTATGCAGGTATCCGATAAGCCTCAGGCACGCTCTTCAGTAACTACTTTTAAGGTATTAGAGCGCTTTGAATCGGGTAATAAAGATAACGGCTTTTCTCTGATTGAGTGCAAATTGTATTCTGGCCGAACGCATCAGATCCGTGTTCATATGGAATACATCAAGCACTGGTGTGTGGGTGATCCTACCTATGGCACTCCTGGTAAGGCAGATAATTTAGGCCTTCATAGACAGTTTTTGCATTCCTACTTTATTGAGTTTACCCACCCTAAAACGCAGGAAACACTTAATTTCTTGGCGCCATTCCCTGAAGATTTACGCCAGGTCATGCATAAGTTGAAAAATCGCCGAATTGGTTTGACTGATGCGGGCAGAGAAGTTTTGCAACACTATTGCGAACAGGGCAGAGGTGTAGCTGATATGGTGGACGTATCAAGTGTAGAATCCTTTAGTCATCTATAATGCTCTGACCTATATTTGGGACAGTCTTATCAAATTTGCCTTATCAGTAAGGTATACTCTATTAGGGATATGAGAAGTGCTTAGGGTAT
>URMQ01000009.1 GCA_900548955.1 uncultured Eggerthella sp.
CGTGCCCTTACCCAGATAGCGCTCAGAATCGCCATCGCGCAGCTCAACTGCTTCGAAAGCGCCCGTGGATGCACCAGATGGAACCGCAGCACGACCCATAGAGCCGTCTTCGAGAATAACCTCGACCTCAACAGTAGGATTGCCACGGGAGTCCAGAATTTCGCGACCAAACACATCGATGATGGTAGCCATTGAGTTTCCTCCTTGGAAAGTGTTTTACCAAACGTAACAATGATACCACGCTGCCCTGAATCAACCTGTAAACTTATGCAGTATTTACTCAGCAGCGTGATAATCGCCGAGTAGCGGCAAACTACCATTCTTTTGTCTTGTATTGATTCACAGATTGGCGATTAAAACGACACATACCACTACAAGCACCACAGCCGCACTTGCTTCCATACGAGATATTACTCGTTCATGCAGATGAGTACGAATTCCGGCACCATAGCAACGAGCTTCCATTGCCTGACCCATCATTGCTGCACGCCTAAACATTGCCACCACAAGAGGAATAAGCACTACCCGCCACGAAAAGATACGATTCCATACTGTACCCGTATCAAAAGTTGCTCCACGAGATATTTGAGCATTTCGGATTCGCTCGGATTCCACCGCCATCAAAGGGATAAAGCGGATAGCCAAGGAAAGAACGGTTGCAATATCGTCAACAGGAACTTTTAATTTCTGCAAAGGAGAAAGCATCGAAGAAAATGCTTCACTGAGTGCTTCGGCGGTAGTGGTAAAAGAAACCATATAGGAAGCAAAAAACACCACAAGAATACGCACCGCATATATAAGCGCAATCATGCATCCCTGGGGATTAAAGCCGAAATTCCCCCACAGTGCAATTGGATACCATCCTGCCATGAAACCAGCCGCATTTCCACTTGCACAGGGAGTGTCCATAACATTGAAGGTAAACGCATTGCATAGCCAGATAAATGTAAGCAAAACAAGTAGGGGTATCGAGAGTTTAACTAGACGAACTATTGGCAGACTCGCAACTAGAAGTAAGACGAAAATTGCACCTGCAATTATTCCAACCCCCAACCAGGTTTTTACCAAAAAGACCGTCAAAGAAAATAAAAACAAGAACACAAGCTTTATGCGCGCATCCATCTTATGCACAAAGGTGGTTCCTGGTATGTATAAGTTGAATACTGAATGCATTCTATAAGTATGGCACAGCAATAATTAGGCTACGTTTACAATCAATTATCTTGATTCAATTAGTTCTGTACACGCAGCGCGAAAACGCTATGCACGCACCTAACACTCACCTAATACGCACCTAAATACTTATACCGCTTTCTACCCAGGTGTGAGTAGCGTAATTGGAATCATCGTTCCATAAACAAATAGACCCCGATGCAAGCGTTGCGGGAACATCGATAATACGCTGATTGCGGGATCCCCGGAAACGAAGGGTGATATCATGCTCGGCTTCAATGTAGGGACCATCTACCAAAATATCGATAAGAGACATAAGTTCTTCAGTTGCCCCAGTATGTCTTTCTGAATCCGAGTTCATAAGATCCTCGAAAATATCGCCCGTGTAGCACCAAACGGTTTTTTTTGGATATGTCTGCTTTACTTCACGTAAGAAAGGGAGAAGCGCCTGCTGGTTTTCAGGCTCCATTGGTTCGCCACCTAAAAGCGTAAGTCCATCAACGAAAGGACCGTCTAAGCTGGCAATGATCTTTTTTGCCACTTCATCGTCAAATTCTTCGCCATAAGAAAAGCTCCACGTTTCTGGCTGAAAACAATTCTTACAGCGATGACGACATCCCGAAACAAACAAAGTGGTACGTACGCCTTCTCCGTTAGCAATATCACAGTATTTGATTTCGGCGTAATTCATCAGTTCCCCTCATTTTGTTATATGCATGACACCAAAGCACTACTATAGAGAAAAATGGAGGTTTGATAAGAAACAATTTCCTATCAAACCTCGCATTAACCTTTATTTAAAACTTGCTTCATTGAAGCGTTGCAGCTTTAGATAGTACAACTAGAGCTGCCGACTGTGCCTAAAGCAAGCGCTACAAGGCAGGCGCCGCGCATCTGTTCAAAAGACGCTTACCTTTGCTTTCTTATGGCTTAGAGATGCAGTACACGGTCGCGAATTTCCTCGGTGCGTCCCTGATTCCAGAACTGCGTTCCAATATAACCACAGGTACGACGTGCTACATTGAGCTTTTCCTGGTCGCGGTTACCACAGTGAGGGCATTCCCAAACCAGCTTGCCATCATCTTCAACAATCTGAATCTCACCGTCAAAACCACATACCTGGCAATAGTCGCTCTTAGTATTGAGCTCTGCATACATGATGTGATCATAGATGAACTGCATAACGCGAATAACTGCCTTCAGGTTATCCTGCATATCTGGCACTTCAACGTACGAAATTGCGCCACCAGGAGAAAGCTGCTGGAACTGGCTTTCGAACTGCAACTTCGTAAATGCATCAATTTCTTCAGATACATGCACGTGATAGCTATTCGTAATGTAGTTCTTGTCAGTTACGTCAGGAATAATGCCGAAACGACGCTGCAATGCTTTTGCGAATTTGTAGGTCGTCGATTCCAGAGGTGTGCCATAGAGCGAGAAGTCGATATCGGTTTCTGCCTTCCATTCAGCACACTTGTCGTTCATCTTCTGCATAACTGCCATAGCAAAAGGTGTTGCCTGAGGATCGGTGTGGCTATAACCCGTCATGTACTTAACGCACTCGTATAAGCCTGCATAGCCTAAGCTAATGGTGGAATAACCGCCATAGAGCAGCTTATCAATGGTTTCGCCTTTCTTCAGGCGAGCCAAAGCGCCATACTGCCAAAGAATAGGAGCAGCATCAGACAAGGTGCCCTTTAACCGATTATGACGGCACATCAAAGCCTTTTTGCACAGTTCAAGGCGCTCTTCAAAGATCTCCCAGAACTTGTCCATATCACGATAAGAAGAACAAGCAACATCTACCAAGTTGATGGTAACGACTCCCTGATTAAAACGACCGTAGTACTTTGGCTTTCCAGGTTCATAGTTGCCAGCGTTAGCAACATTGTCGTAGCCATTGCCAGAACGATCGGGCGTCAAGAAAGAGCGACAACCCATACAGGTATAGCAATCGCCTTCACCTGGCTTTTCACCCTTGGAGAGCTTCAGTTCAAACATTTTCTTTTCAGAAATGTAGTCGGGCACCATGCGCTTTGCCGTACATTTTGCAGCCAGCTGAGTAAGGTAGAAGTACTTCGAATCTTCTGATACGTTATCTTCTTCCAAAACATAGATGAGCTTCGGGAATGCTGGGGTAATCCAAACGCCCGCTTCATTCTTTACGCCCTCATAGCGCTGGCGCAAAACCTCTTCGATAATGATGGCAAGATCGTGCTTTTCCTGATCGTTGCGTGCTTCGTTCAGATACATGAATACCGTAACGAAAGGAGCCTGGCCGTTGGTGGTCATCAAAGTTACTACCTGATACTGAATGGTCTGAACACCACGACGGACTTCGTCGCGCAAACGTTCTTCAACAATCTTGCTAAGTTGTTCGGCAGAAGGCTCAACGCCCACCATGTTTAGCTCATGGATTACTTCGCGGCGAATCTTCTTACGGCTGATGTCCACAAATGGAGCCAAGTGAGTAAGAGAAATAGACTGGCCACCATACTGGCTTGATGCAACCTGAGCAATAATTTGCGTTGCGATATTACATGCCGTAGAGAAGCTATGAGGCTTTTCGATCATGGTTCCAGAAATAACCGTGCCGTTTTGCAACATATCTTCCAGGTTTACCAAGTCGCAGTTGTGCATATGCTGAGCAAAATAATCGGAATCGTGGAAGTGAATGATGCCTTCTTCATGAGCGCGAACCACATCTTCAGGCAGCAAGATACGCATTGCAAGATCCTTAGAAACCTCGCCCGCCATGTAGTCACGCTGAACGGAGTTTACCGTTGGGTTCTTATTGGAATTTTCCTGCTTAACTTCTTCGTTATTGCATTCAATAAGGGAAAGAATTTTATCGTCGGTCGTATTGGACTGACGCTTTAAGTTCTGAACATAACGATAGATGATGTAACGACGTGCCACTTCAAACTTATGAAGCGCCATGATTTCGTTTTCTACTAAGTCCTGAACTTCTTCAACTGAAACGGTGTGTCCTGCTTCTTCGCACTTGTCTGCTACGTTATGTGCAGCATAATCAATCTGGCGAGCAGTTAAGCGCTCATTTTCAGGCGACTCATCGCTTGCTGCTTTAATAGCATTGGCAATTTTGGTGATATCGAAGGTGACCTCAGAGCCATCACGCTTGATAATTTTCATTCGAATAAGTCCTTTCCCAAATACTGAAAGATTATCTTTCAGCAAAAACAATATGTTCGGTGAAAACAGCAAAGAACATATTGGTTAGATCCGCCTTAGACACTATACACAATTTGACACAAGATATTGTGACGATTTAGAGGTTTTCCCACAATTTGTAGTAATTAACCGTTAAATGGCACTTATTTAGTATCATTTCTTTGTAAATCGATATCATTTGGGGATTTTCGAATTAGGACTGCACATATCTGATTAGAAACATTGTTCCACTAGAAGCGCTATGAATTCTTTTCCACTTTGGTGCCACATTTAGGACACGTTACTAAAAGCTTGCCCTTCCCTTTTGGAACATTAAGCACCGTACCGCATCCTTTGCATTTGAAATACAAGGTGGTGTGTCGATTTTCGTAGCGCTTATTAGTAAGGCGCCACCATGCTTTTGGCTTCTGCATAAGGCTTCGATACGTTTCCAGCTCACGAGCACGGGCGGCATAATTACGAGAAAAAATGCGGAAGATGCCAATTACAAAACATATCATGGACAAGAGCGACAATAAATTAGTGTGTAAAAAGAAATTAAGTACTACCAAAGCGCAACCAAAAATCATTATTCCCTGGGTGCATTCATCTATTCCATAGCGACCCTGCATCCACTGCGCCATGCGTAATTGCCAATTACCATTTCCTGTACCGCTATTACGTGCCACGTACTTCACATCCAATTCACTAAGAAAACAAGCTGTTAGACTTGTTGCAAATAATTTCCTACCCTATCTTAGGTGGTACTCGTGCATCACTACGAGCTCCAGTAAAAGATTCACAAAAGAGTTACGTTGAATTCGATAGAAAAACAAAAAAGGATCGCACCATATCGATGCGATCCTTAAAAGTTTATGAATTGATATTAATCAACTCAAACAGAAGTTGAGGTAAAAACTACTCAGCCTTCTTTTCTTCAGCCTTTTCCTCAGCAGCTTCTTCAGTTGCTTCCTCGGTTGCCTCTTCTGCAACTTCTTCGGTAGCTTCTTCTTTAGCCTCTTCGGCTTCTTCTGCCTTAGCTTCTTCAGCTTTTTCCTCGGCCTTAGGAGCTTCCTTCTCAGCAGCTGCCTTCTTTTCAGCAGGCTTTTCTGCCTTTTCCTTCTTCTGAACTGGCTCGGTGCAAAGCTCCATGATTACCATGGAAGCGTTGTCGCCCTTGCGGTTACCAAGCTTCAGGATGCGAGTATAGCCACCCTGGCGATCAGCAAACTGACCCTGAGCAACCTTTTCGAATACCTCGCGTACGAGTTCCTTGTCACCAAGAGCAGCGATAGCAAGACGACGAGAATGGAGGTCGCCCTTCTTTGCCCAAGTGATGATCTTATCAACATCAGGGCGGATTTCCTTAGCGCGAGCCTCAACCGTCTTGATGCGGTCGTTGGTGAAAAGCGCACATACCAGGCTCTTCTTCATTGCCTTGGTGTGGCTGGCATCGGTGCCAAGCTTACGCCCCTTCTTGTTATGCCTCATCTTTTATCTCCTATTGCTTCAAATTGAGGTCCATGGAAATGAGCTTATCCTTCACTTCCTCAATGGACTTCGCGCCAAAGTTCCTAATGTTAAGCAAGTCGTTCTCAGAATATTCAACCAACTGACGAACAGAGTGAATACCTGCACGCTTCAAGCAGTTGTAAGAACGAACGGAAAGATCCAAGTCCTCAATCTGCTTATCAAGCTCAGCGTTGGTTTCCTGATTTTCAGGAGCGAAGATAGAAACAACTTCTCCGTCTTCGTCTTCTTCGACTTCGTCGAGCATTAAGAATGCGCCCATGTACTGGTTAATGATATTTGCAGCACCGCAAACAGCTTCCGTTGGGTTGATGGAACCGTCGGTTTCAACCTCCAAGGTAAGCTCGTCGTAGTCAGTGCGCTGACCAACACGCGTATCTGAAACGCTCATTGAGCAGCGACGAACTGGCGAGAAGAGTGAATCAACATGAATAATGCCGATTGGATCTTCGGTACGCTTATTGCGCTCTGCAGACACATAGCCACGACCAACACCGATGCGAATGGTCATATCAAGCGTGCCGCCGTCAGCAACCGTTGCAATTACATGTTCAGGGTTGATAAGAGTGAACTCTGTTGGAACCTCAAGATCAGCGCCTGTCACGGTGCAAGGGCCTTCAGCATGCACATGAGCCGTAGCTTCGGTGATGTCGGAGTTAAGGGCACTGAATACCAGGCCCTTAACGTTCAAAACGATATCGGTAATGTCCTCGATTACACCTTCAGCAGTGGTGAACTCATGCTGAACGCCTTCAATTTGAATTGCGGTCGCCTTTGCGCCGTCCAAAGACGAGAGCAAAACACGACGCATGCAGTTACCGAGGGTGTAACCGTAGCCACGCTCCAGCGGCTCCACGATGAATCGGGCAATAGTGTCATTGACCTCTTCGATCGTTACTGTCGGCCTCATGAACTCTGTCATATTGAATAAGCCTCCTTAATAAACCGCAGTGCGTACGTTACTTAGAATAGAGCTCGACGATAAGCTGTTCGTTAATGTCCAAATCAATCTGGTCGCGCTCAGGGAGAGTCAAAACGCTGCCCTGAAGCTTTTCGATGTCTACCTCAAGCCAAGCAGGAACTTGAACACCTTCGTTTGATACAAGAGCGCTCTTGATTACGAGAAGTTCCTTAGCCTTAGGAGCAACAGAAACGAGATCGCCTGGACGTACGCGGAAAGATGGAATATCTACGCGACGACCATTTACATGGATGTGACCGTGGGTCACGATCTGGCGAGCCTCTTTACGAGTCTTAGCAAAGCCAAGACGGAAAATTACATTGTCGAGGCGAGATTCAAGGATCTGCATAAGGTTGTCACCGGTAACACCAGGCATAGCCTTTGCACGCTTGAAGTAGCCACGGAACTGCTTTTCGAGAACGCCATAGACAAACTTTGCCTTCTGCTTCTCGCGCAGCTGCATACCATATTCAGATTCTTTGCGACGACGCTTTGGCTGACGGTTGGATTCCTTCTTGCTGCTGTAACCCAGAACAGCAGGATCCAGACCGAGCTGACGACAACGCTTGAGAACCGGAGTCCTGTTAATTGCCATAATGTATCGATCCTTTCAGTTAGACGCGACGACGCTTGCGCTGACGGCAACCGTTGTGCGGAATAGGGGTGCAATCCTGGATGCTTGCTACTTCAAGGCCTGCTGCCTGAAGGGAGCGGATAGCGGTCTCACGACCAGAACCTGGGCCCTTCACGAAAACAGAAACCTTCTTCAAGCCATGTTCCATAGCGGTCTTAGCTGCTGCTTCAGCTGCCATCTGAGCTGCAAATGGCGTGGACTTACGAGAGCCCTTGAAGCCTACGGTACCAGCGGACTGCCAGGAAATTACATTGCCCTGAGGATCCGTAATGGAAACGATCGTGTTATTGAAAGTGGATTTGATGTGCGCAGCGCCAACAGCAATGTTCTTACGTTCAGAACGCTTGATGCGGGTGCGGACGTTTTTCTTAGCTGCCACTAGTTACACCTCTACTTCTTCTTGCCGCCGATTTGCTTACGAGGACCCTTGCGGGTACGTGCATTCGTGTGAGTACGCTGACCGCGAACGGGCAGGCCACGACGATGACGCAGACCACGATAGCAACCGATCTCCATGAGGCGCTTAATATTCTGAGAAACTTCGCGATGAAGGTCACCTTCAGTGGTGAGGTGCTCCTGGATATAGTCACGAAGTTTGGAAAGTTCATCTTCAGTCAGATCGTTAACGCGAGTGTCTGGGTTGATACCAGTTTCTGCGAGGATCTTCTTGGAGGTGGTAAGGCCAATGCCGTAAATGTAGGTCAAGCCGACTTCAATGCGCTTGTCGCGAGGAAGGTCGACACCAACGAGACGTGCCATGAATAAAGTTCCCTTTCTCTTTAACCCTGACGCTGCTTATGACGAGGATTCTCGCAGATTACAAGAACCTTGCCATGACGTCGGATAATCTTGCACTTGTCGCACATTTTCTTGACCGAAGGACGTACCTTCATAATTCAATTCCTTTCGGTTAATGTGTTCTTTTCTTTATCTACCACGCCCAGCCGCAGGCGATGATTTGTAAAAGCTTGCTTCCAACAATTATGTGTATTGCGCAGCGCTAAGCAGATAATGCTCAGCAAAGCACTTTGCGTTTACACACAAAATCACCACATTTCAATCCCTGAAATGCAGTGTAACGTCGCTTATTTATAACGATAGGTAATACGACCACGATCCAAGTCATACACTGAAAGTTCAACTTGAACCTTATCCCCTGGAAGAATCTTGATATAGTGCATACGCATCTTTCCAGAGATATGGGCCAATATCTTGTGCCCATTTTCAAGTTCTACCCTAAACATTGCGTTTGGGAGAGCTTCAAGAACTGTTCCTTCTAATTCAATTGCATCTTCTTTTGCCACAATTGCTCCTTCAGGCAAATAAGTAGACGAGCGACAAATGGGTATGTTACCAAAAATTTACCCTCTTTTGCAAGTTCAATATTTTCTACGCATTTCAGCTTTTATCCACCAACAATTACATGGAATCTCCCGTTATGTACGGATTTTGCAAGCATGGCATTTTTTCGATGTAAGCAACCCTGAAATTTTAGTAACGAATCTGTATTTCGGTCAGTTTACCTTTTCTCTGAGCCAAAATTCGCACAAAGCGAGCAGTTTTATGCAAAAATGCCTCATTTTTTGCAAATGATTCCCTCACACAAATATCTATTGAAAGTAAAAAACCACCGATTCCATTTCGGTGGCTGAAAGTTTAAGTGGTGCGCCGTGAGGGAATCGAACCCGCGACCTTGGGATTAAAAGTCCCCTGCTCTACCAACTGAGCTAACGGCGCATATGTTGTACTCAATATGTTATTGCGTTTGCGCTAAACATTTTATAGTGAGCAGCTAAACATTCTAATGCCCAAAAGTTCATAGGTCAATCAAAAGATGCACTATACTCAAGAAAATACTTACAAAAGGGTTTGATTTTTGTTTTAGTGCGTTAAAACGCTCACTTTGATGAGCGCTAAAGCACCAGGTCCCTTCGAAATGCGCGTTCGATTTCGCGTGTTTGGTTTCACTCGCTTGGTTTACAAATTCGCAGAAAGGCCAGCTATGATGATAGTCGGAGTTATTTCAGATCTACATCGCGTTTTAAGTGATCGCGCTGTAAGCGAACTCGAAAAATGCGACATTATTTTATGCGCGGGCGACGTCGAACGCGAAAGTATCTTGATGGAGCTCGACGCCATAGCTCCCACTATTGCTGTTAAAGGAAACTGCGACTACCCTTCCCTTTCTTCGGATGTTCCCTTTACGGCATCTCCCCGCATTGGTGGTGTTCGCTTCTTTATGGTGCACCGCCCTGAAGATATCGGCACATCCGCAGAAGACGTACAGGTTGTCGTTCATGGGCACACTCATGTTCCTCGAAACCAACTACTCGATGGAATTCTCTACATCAACCCTGGTAGCGCAACAAACCCTCGTGGAGGAAACAAAAAGACTATGGCGCGCCTTACTATTGAAGAAGGCAAAGTCTCAAACGTAGAATTCGTCGAACTAAATTAGCGTCATTTATCGAACTTAATTAGCGGCATTCGTGGACTAGACTAGCATTATTTATCGAACTGAATCAGTGCTTACCGCCGAACTAAACTAGCGCCAGCACTGATAACAATACTCAACAGGCTCTGACCCTTCTGATTTTGTCGCCGAGCCCGGATGAAACTCCTGCGATTCGGTTTTCTGCGACTGAGTCTGAATATCTTGCGCTTGACCTTGCCTTGATTGAGCTTGCTGTACTTGACCCTGCAACACCTCAGGATTCAGACAATCCTTCGGCATTCTGCCCAACACCACATCAAGCGCAGCCTGCATAGAGCGGCGATGCAGTTCTTCCCCTGATTCTTCGGAGTAATAGGCAACATGAGGGCTTAATACTGTATGGGGAACCTTCATTATAGGATGATCCCAATCAAGAGGTTCTTCCTCAAACACATCAATACCAGCTCCCCACAAGCGCCCCTCACTTAAAGCTTGAGCGAGCGCCACTGTGTCTACAACAGCACCACGCGAGGTATTAACTACCACCGCACCGCGTTTCATCAAACGAAGATTGTTCGCGTTAAGCAAATGATGTGTTTCTGGCGTAAGCGCCGTATGAAAGCTGACCACATCGGATTGGGATAGAACTTCTTCCAAAGAATAAATCTCAAATCCTTCAGGAGTACGACGACCTGGCACTAGCGAGCGGGAATAGCAAACTACCCGAAAGCCTAATCCTGCTGCCTTTCGTGCAACTGCCCTACCAATTTCACCCATGCCTACAACACCAAAAACTCTACCGTAAACCTGACCAAAAGGACGGCGGCGCGTATAATCCCATACACCTGCACGCATATCGGCATCGCATTCGTTCAAACGACGAAGACTCGCCAATGCCAAAGCGATGGCATGATCGGATACCACTTCAGTGCCATAGCCAGGAACAATACACACCGCAGTTCCATTTTTAGTTGCTGCTTGAGCATCAATGTTGTCATATCCGATACCAGTCCGACTAACCACCTTTAAATTAGGAAGTGCTTCGAATACCTTGGCGGTATAGCGCCCATACGAAGTAACTACCCCATCGGCGTCTTGCGCATTGCGAATGATGCCTTCTTCGGTGCGATCATTGAACAGCGCAATCTCAACACCCGCTTCTTTTGCCATAGCTACTTCAATATCGTTATCTTCGAAATCGGTATCGGTAACAACAATTTTTGGCATATGCGCTCCTCGCCTTAATCGCTTTTGAGATAGCGTTCTGGTTTTCTTATTTGCACGCTGGTTTTATCTGCGTTCTGGTTTTCTTATTTGCGTGCTAGCTTTCTTAATTGCATGCTGGTTTTTAATTACAGTTGACGCTTGCCTAGTCGCAATAATCCAACCTTACCACCACTGCGTAACGGTTCCTGACTGATTCAGGCTAACTGGTTCGCTTTTCGTCTCGGGTTCACTGCTTGTAAGAACTGCAACAAAATCTTTTACTCGCGCAAGAACTTCACGTTTTTCGTATTCATCAATCTGGGCATACGTTGCATTATCGCTGGGCACACCATAAGCATCTATTCCAAACGAATGCGCATCGTAGAGCGCACGATACAAATGGTATTCCTGCGTTACCACTACACAACGCTCCACGTCAAACACATGACGGAGACGATACATACTGTCGTAAGTAGAAAGTCCTGCATGATCACAAAACACATCATCGGCGGGAACGCCTTGATCTTCCACATAAAGCGCCATAGCCATTACTTCGTTGTAAGACGAATCGCTATTGTCTCCGCTCATGATTATCTTGGGAGCAACCCCTTCGTTGTATAACGCAATAGCAGTATCAAGTCTGTCTTTTAATACAGCGGAGGGACTACCATCCCAGTTAATGCCCGCGCCCAGCACCACAATAGCATCTGCATCAAAGGCTGTTTCTTGAATGTTTGAGCTGGACACAGTTGTAAACGAAGGACGCGTCGAAGCACACATAAAGAAATTGATTGTCAAAGGAATGCCTACCACCACAAGCACAATTGACAAAATAAGGCCAACGAAGGCCCTAATCAGTCGGCTTAAGCATCCTCTTTTCTTATGTCGAGTTCTTCGTGCAGTCATAATTTCGCAATCAGACGTTATCAAATAAATGCGCCCCACTAGCGGGGCGCATAGAATCTACTCAAATAGCCTATTAAAGCATCAAACTGCTTAATGAAGCAGGTAAGCTACTTCGCAACGATATTAACCAGACGGCCAGGAATAACAATGACCTTCTTGATGCCCTTACCATCCGTTGCACTTGCAGCCGCAGAAAGAGCAGCTTCACGAATAGTATCTTCATCGGCATCGGTTGCTACCATGATCCTAGCTTTAACCTTGCCGTTAATCTGGACTGCCAACTCAACCTCATCTGCCTTTGCAGCTTCAGGATCAAAATCTGGCCAATCCTGATGATGCACCGAATCAGTATGACCAAGTTCGGTCTGCCACAATTCTTCTGCCCAATGAGGTGCAATTGGTGCAAGCAGCTTAACCATGACTTCGGCAACCTCAGTATCAAAAGCACGCAGTTCAGTATCTGTTTTGCGAATTTCAGGAGAAGTTTTGCGCAGATAATCACTTGCGGCGTTTGCCAGCTCCATGATGGCAGCAATAGCGGTATTGAAATTATTGCGCGCAAAGTCTTCAATAACCTTGCCTACTACGCGATGACGTTCGCGCAACAGCGTCTTCTTAGCCTCTTCAGCCTCCGCTGCTGATGCGCCCTCCTGGAAGAACGTCTTTTCACCAGCGTCACATGCCAAATCCGCAACCATACGCCATGCGCGATTGAGGAACTTATACATGCCTGCAAGACCATCTTCATTCCATTGAAGTTCCTTATCGGGCGGCGCCATAAACAAGATATAAGCACGAACCGCATCAGCACCATAACCATCAATCATATCTTCTGGCGAAATTACATTGCCCTTAGATTTCGACATAACATCGCCATGCTCATCCAAAACCATACCCTGACACAGCAAGTTAGAGAACGGTTCATCGAAATCTACCATACCCATATCGCGCAATACCTTCGTAAAGAAGCGCGAATACAGCAGATGCAAAATAGCATGTTCAATACCGCCAATATACTGATCCACTGGCATCCAGCGGTTTGCGCGAGTAGGATCGAAAGGCTGCTTATCATTATGTGGATCGGTATAACGCAGGTAATACCAGCTAGAACAAGTAAACGTATCCATGGTGTCCGTTTCACGATGAGCAGGACCACCACACTGAGGGCAGGTGCACTTGGAGAACTCTTCGTGCGTTGCCAAGGTTTCACCAGCTGCTAAATCAATATCTTTTGGCAGCATTACGGGCAAATCCTCTTCAGGAACAGGCACCAAACCACACTTGTCGCAATAAATAGCAGGAATAGGATTACCCCAATAACGCTGACGAGAAATCAACCAGTCACGCAAACGGAACTGAACGGACTTTTTACCCTTACCCTGTGCTTCCAAATCGCCAATGATGGCATCCACTGCAGGAGAATGCTTGCCGCCTACCAGACCGGTGTATTTACCTGACTGAACCAAAACGCCTTCAGCTTCATAGGATTTTTCCCAATCCACCGTGGTTACTCGACGCTCTTGTACGCCATTCAGTTCAGCAAACAGCGGGTCATCCTCACCCAGAATGATAGGAATAATAGGCAGGTCATACTTGCGAGCAAACTCGAAGTCGCGCTGGTCGCCGCAAGGTACTGCCATTACTGCACCTGTACCATAATCTGCCACGATATAGTCAGCAACCCAAACTGGCACCTTTTCGCCATTAACAGGATTAATAACATAGCGGCCGGTAAAAGTACCGTGCTTTTCACGATCACCCTGCGCACGTTCAACTGCACTTACCTTCGAAGCGGCTTCGACTAATTCCTTTACCGCAGCTTCATATTCGGTGCCTTCCACAAGCTCCATCAGTTTAGGAGACTCAGGAGCCAGCAGGAAGAAGCTACAGCCAAACAACGTGTCAGGACGCGTGGTAAAGACGGTAATGATGTCATCATCAGTAGGATTTTCTGGAGCGTTGCCATCCTTGTCGCAAAGCAGGAAGTCAACCTCAGCACCTTCAGAACGACCAATCCAGTTTGCCTGCATTTGCTTTACTGGCTCTGGCCAACCCTCTAGCTGATCAAGATCGTCAAGTAATTCCTGAGCATAATCGGTAATCTTGAAATACCACTGAGTAAGGTCACGCTTTTCAACAGTGCCGTGGCAACGCCAGCACTCACCTTCAGTAACCTGTTCGTTGGCCAAAACCGTCTTGCAGTTAGGGCACCAATTAACAGGAGAATTACGACGCTCTACCAAACCGCGCTTCCAGAACTGCAAAAAGATCCACTGGCCCCAGCGATAGTACTCTGGATCGCATGCTACAACCGTACGATCCCAGTCATACGAAAAGCCCATGCGCTTAAAGCTAGCTTTTTGGGTTTCAATGTTGGCATAGGTCCATGTAGCAGGATGGCTATTATGCTTGATGGCGGCGTTTTCCGCAGGAAGACCAAAAGCGTCCCATCCCATAGGATGAAGCACGTCATAGCCACGCATAGTGTAATAACGTGCCGTAACATCACCTAAGGTGTAATTGCGAACATGACCCATATGAATGTCACCCGAAGGATACGGAAACATTTCAAGCACATAGCGCTTTGGCTTTGACTCATCTTCACGAGCAGTATAAGCACCCGTGTCCGCCCAAACCTTTTGCCAATGTGGCTCAATTTCATGTGGGTTGTATTCTTTCATAGGTCAATCCTTTTTCTGTATACATTTCCTGTATGCAAGGCCATCAACACGCACTTACGTGAAAGACCGCCAACTTATTGCCAATACCAACTATAGCCAATATATAGACAACAACCATAAACCTTAATAAACCTCAAGGACGCCTTGCTTATTATGCGCGAAACACCCGCATCACACTAAACAAAGCGTCCTTAATTATAAAACCGAATTATTACAAGCGGGAAAATACCCAAGAAAATTGGTTACAGAATACGGTAAGAAACCGTTCGAACTCCCCATGCTTGACAAGAATTAAATCCAAAGGCCTTGAAAACGCCTGGTTGCAAGTCAAGATGACGTGCGCCACCCGACAAACCACCACAGTCATTAATGGTTGCTACAACAGTTTTGCCGTTGTATTTAATTTCAATGGCATGACCATAATAGGAAGAGCGATTAGGCCAACTAAGTGGAATAGCTACGCCCATGGAATAATCGTCACAAACAGCACCAGTTGCAGTAACTCCAGGATTTGGCGTATAAGGATCGGTAGATCCGCCATAAGCAGAAGCAGGACCTGAATTCCAGCCCTTAGAAGCATCTGCGCTTCCCGTTCCGCTACCAGAAGAAGCTCCACCAGAGTTGCCATCACCAGCAGCTGGACGTTGCGTGTCGGTATTCCAACCAGGATTTTCAGCTTGACCAGAGGAAGCTTGCTGTTCGCCACCTACCTGACTAGCTTTTGCCTGTAATTCAGCAAGTGCCGCTTGAGATTCCTTGATTGACGAAACCTTTGCAGAAGCTTCAGATACTACCTGCTCGGCTTCAACTTTCTTTGCCTCAGCTTGATCAAGAACTACCTGCTGAGCATCGCGCTGAGAATTCAAATCGTCCAGCGCAGCATTAAAGGTTTCATTGAGCTGACGTTGCTCTTCGATTATTTCTGCCTGATCTTCCTGAATTGCAGTGTAGTACGTCATGTTCGTAACGAAGTCCGAAATGCTATCGGAAGAAAGAACAATATTTACCAGCGAAAGACCGCCATCACTTTTGTATTCAGCAAGAACAGCATTTCCAAGTACTTCCTGTCCTTCAAGCATTGCCTGTTGGGCTTCCTGTACTTTTTGAGTAGTAGTAGCGATTTCTGCATCAAGGTCACTTATTTCTGATTGTAGTTCGTTATATTCCGCAGAAATTGCATCTAACTCAGCAGAAGCGGCATCAAGCGTTGCCTGAGCATCAGAAAGTTCATCTGCATAGGCTTCTTGAGCCCCCAACATAGGAAGCATCAACGAAAGAGCCAGCAGAATGCTCATTACCGTAGCGCCAAGCGCTTTTTTAGTTCGCGTAAACATGCATAAAAGTGTAACGTAGAATCACTTTTCTTCATAATTACTACAACCGTTGGTTAATACCACCATGTGTTAAATTTCGCATTTCCCCAGATAATTACCAGTTTTATGACATTTTTTCGTTTCACTATTTCGGGGAGATTTTGTGAAGAGGATCTTCCGTCGAACATAACTTTGCCGACAAAAAAAAGAAAAACGCCCTTGCCTCGAAGAAGAACCAAGGGCGTTTATTTGCGTGTATTTAACCACGAATCGTATTACCAACGTATGGGGTTTTGTCTTTCAGTAATACGTCGTGAGCGCCGCCTTCTACAATAGAAGTAGAACTTACAACAGTAAGCTTTGCCTTTTCCTGTAATTCCGGAATGGTTAGCGCACCGCAGTTACACATGGTGGACTTAATCTTAGACAAGGTCATATCTACATTGTCTTTCAAAGCGCCAGCATAAGGAACATAAGAATCAACACCCTCTTCGAAGGTAAGACCCTTCTTGGAACCGCCCAAGTCATAACGCTGCCAGTTACGAGCACGCGCAGAACCTTCGCCCCAGTACTCTTTCATGTAGCTACCATTAACTGTTACACGATTAGTTGGGCTTTCATCGAAACGAGCAAAGTAACGACCAAGCATCAAGAAGTCAGCACCCATAGCAAGAGCAAGGGTCATATGATGGTCGTACACAATGCCGCCATCAGAGCATACCGGAACGTAAACACCTGTTTCCTTGAAATATTCATCACGCGCCTTAGCAACTTCAATCAAAGCCGTTGCCTGACCACGACCAATGCCTTTCTGTTCACGCGTGATACAGATAGAACCGCCACCAATACCAACTTTGATAAAGTCAGCACCAGCTTCTGCCAAGAAGCGGAAGCCTTCGGTGTCCACTACATTGCCAGCACCAACCTTTACTGAGTTGCCATAGTGGTCGCGAATCCATTTAATAGTACGCAGCTGCCATTCGGAATAACCTTCCGAAGAGTCAATACAAAGTACATCAGCACCTGCCTCAATAAGAGCAGGAACGCGCTCAGCGTAATCGCGTGTATTAATACCAGCACCAACCTTATAGCGCTTATGAGAGTCAAGAAGTTCGTGGGGATTTGACTTATGCTGTTCGTAGTCCTTACGGAATACCATATACATAAGATTGTCATTGTCATCAACAATAGGCAGAGAATTAAGCTTGTTGTCCCAAATGATGTCGTTAGCTTCCTTCAAGCTGGTATCAGCAGAAGCAACAATAAGCTTTTCGCGTGGGGTCATGAACTCAGATACCGGAGTATCAAGATCCATTCGAGACAAACGGTAGTCACGACCTGTAACAATACCAAGCAGCTTACCCTGGGGGCTGCCACCTTCAGTCACAGGCATAGTGGTGTGGCCATTCTTTTCTTTCAGTGCTACTACATCACGCAACGTTGCGTTAGGGGTGAGGTTAGAATCGCTACGAACAAAACCAGCTTTGTGGTCTTTTACACGACCAACCATAGCTGCCTGCGACTCAATAGTCTGAGAGCCGTAAATAAACGAAATACCACCCTGCTGCGCAAGAGCTACTGCCATACCATCATCAGAAACAGCCTGCATAATCGCAGAAACCATAGGGATGGAAAGCGTAAGTGGGCATTCTTCTTCACCCTTACGGAAACGCACCAAAGGAGTACTGAGATTTACCGCTTCAGGAATACATTCAGATGAAGAATATCCTGGAACGAGTAGGTATTCATTAAAGGTACGAGAAGGTTCGTCGAAATAATAAGCCATGTAACACCCCTTGCCTAACGGTTCTTCTTGTTCTCTGCGATTACTGATGATGCCTCCATCTTACCCCTACGAGAGGGTAAGTTTTCACCATTATAGTCACGTGCACCGCCTATGGTGTGACTTTATTTATATTTTTTCCATTAACGCTTATCTAATATCAATACTGTACAACCGATACGTATTTTATGCGTTCAAAAATGCTTTATAGGCGCGGTATGCTTCGTAAACATCCGCTTTGGAAGTTACTTCCCAAGGAGCATGCATCGAAAGCACCGCCACACCAGAATCAATAACATCCATGCCATATTTAGCAGGAATATAGGCGATAGTTCCGCCACCGCCAGCATCTACCTTACCTAGTTCAGCAGTTTGGTACGTTACCCCCGCATTATCCATAACACGACGAACGTATGCCACGTATTCAGCACGCGCATCGTTAGAGCCGCTTTTGCCACGAGCACCCGTGTACTTATTAAATACAACGCCTTTACCAACATAAGCAGAATTCTTCGTTTCATACACGCTTGCATAAGCAGGATCATACGCCGCCGAAACATCAGAAGAAAGCATGCGCGATGCTGCCAGACAACGACGAAGCGACAAATCCCCTTCCGCGCCCGCTAGCGCTAATATTTCTGCAATGGTGTTCTCGAAAAACAGCGAACCCATACCAGTTGCACCTACACTGCCAATTTCTTCTTTGTCCACCAAAACGGTAACTGCGGTGGTTTTAGGAATTTCAGCAAGTGCCAATTGAGCCTCTAGGGAAGTATAGGCACATACGCGATCATCTTGACCATAACCGATAACCATACTGCGATCGAAACCTAATTCGCGCGCACGCCCTGCAGGCACCACTTCAATTTCTGCAGAAACAAAATCTTCTTCTTCGATTCCGTACTTTTCTTCTAGAAGTTTCAAAGCAAAGGCCTTTACGCCTTCTTTGGAGTTTTTCTTGGCAGCTTCGTCAGCATCGGCGGTAGCCGAAGCATCATCCTTTTTAACGACAAGCGGACGATTGCCCATCAAAATATCTAAACTTTCGCCCTCAACAACCTCGCTTGCCTTCTTCGCCATTTGTTGATTGCCTAAATGAGGAAGCAGGTCAGTTACACAGAACACAGGATCCGAAGGGTCATCGCCAATGTTGATATCCACGACAGTACCATTAGTCTTTGCGACAACCCCACACAAAGCCAGCGGAAGCGTTACCCACTGATAGTGTTTAATACCGCCGTAATAGTGGGTATCCAAATAAGTAAAGCCGTCACTTTCATAAAGGGGATTCTGCTTTAAATCTAAGCGAGGACTATCAAGATGAGCGCCCAAAATGTTGAGACCTTTTTCAAGTGGTTCAGCACCAATGTGCACGAGAATTATTGTTTTGCCATGAATGCCTGCCCACACCTTATCACCAGGCTTTAAGGTTTTACCTTCTTTAACAGCTTCTTCGAGAGACACATAACCTGCTGCTTGAGCTTGAGCGACTGATGCCGCAAAACAACGGCGTTCTGTTTTGTTATCAGAAATAAAAGCTATATAGCGCTTATTGAGCGCCTCTAATTCGTCGAGTTGATCATCCGAAAACGATTCCCAAGCAACCTTACGTTCCATACGTTTCCTTCCTTATCACTTCAAATAAATCCTTATCACTACGAATTAACACTTCTTAGCATTAAGCATAACGCCCTAGAAAAAACCTTGCTCAAAAATTGAACTATCCAAAAGAAGGGTGCATTCAGTTTACTCCATGCAGAAAGCACCTTATTCGCTGCAAAATACCACCCAAAACAACACGGCGAGCAGCTACCAGTAGCATAATTCGTTACGCAAAATACTGCTTGCGCAAAGCCTCTAGTGTGCCATCTTCTTCCATGTCTGAGAGTACTTCGTTTATGGCATCTGTCAGTGCGCGATTATCTTTACTGACTGCAATCCCATATTCTTCGCACGTTGCTACCGTTTCAAGAATTTCACAATCAGAATAACCATTTTCTATAAAGTACTGCGCCACAGGAGCATCCACCACTATTGCTTGTGTTCTCTCTTCGCGAAGCGAAGAAAAACAAGCTGCTACATCCCCATAAGGTAGAATTTTTTCAGAAACAGCACTTTCAGCGTATGTTTCACCTGCAGATCCTGCCTGGGCAGAAACCACTTTGCCACTTAATTCTTCAACCTGGAGATATTCACCTTTAAGCGTAACTATCGCTTGACTAGTAACATAATACGATTGGGTAAAGTCCACTTCTTCTTCCCTTTCTGCATAAATGGGAAGGCAAGCAATTGCCACATCATAAATGTCACCTGTTTCAATGGAAGGCAAAACAGAATCAGAGGAAACGTTAACAAATTCACAAGACAAACCCAGCCTGTTTGCAATTTCTTGCATAACACTTATCCCGTAGCCAGAAGGAGCGCCCTCAGAAAGATACTCAAAAGGCGGAATATCAAGCGAGGTTGCCACCGTTAACTTACCGTCAGCAACCAACCGATAGTCTTTGGTTTCAGAAGTTGAGGAACATGCACTCAAGCCCGCCAACAAAGCCATGGCAAGAACTACCGAACACAGCAGCGCCGCTAGTTTAGATACTTTGTTAAACGCTTTTCCTTGGCGCCTTGCATTCAAGAAAAACACCTTTTTTCTATTTTGCTTCAAATTCAGCAGCCTTGCCTTTCTGCTTTTCAAGGACTTCAAACGCACGTTCATATCCACCAGCGCCGTAATTGAGTGCCTTAGAAACACGAGCGATTGTGGTTGCTGAAGCGCCTGTTGCCTGCTCGATTACTGCATAAGAACGTCCCTCTTTTAGCATGCGTGCTACATCTAAACGCTGTGAAGTGTCTTTGATTTCTCGCACGGTAAAAAGATCCTCAAGCAAAGCAAAAATATCATCAGGGTTGGTAAGTCCAGCGAAAACGTTCAGTAAGTCCTCAACTTCTCGGGTACGTAATTCAGCCATGATCCCCTCCGAATGCAATCGAAATCTTTTCTTGAGCTCGTTCTACTTAATTTGCATTAAAAATAATTCTTATTACTTGTTTTATTACTTTTCGCTATTCGAACTTTTACTTGTTGTTATATATCTACTTACGCATCGTATATATCTACTTGCGCATCGCTTGCTATCGCTTACCATTATCTTGCCGCCACGACACTTTATCGCCCTACCGTTACAAGACCATATTCATAAGAGTCCACTAAGGCGTTCCACGAAGCTTCAATTATGTTCTCGGAAACTCCGATCGTGCCCCATGATTCCTTGCCATTTGAAGTAGTAATCATGACGCGCGTTGTTGCTCCTGTACCTACGTTTTCATCAAGAATGCGAACCTTAAAGTCAACCAATTCAATTTGTTTCACTTCCGGATACACATCTTGCAAAGCCAAACGAAGAGCATTATCAAGAGCACCCACAGGACCAACGCCTTCACCCGTTGCTACAAAACGCCTATCGTCGATATGAACTTTGATAGTCGCCTCACTGTTTGCATCTTTTGCCCAGGCGTTGGTATCTTCCTTGTCGTCCACTATGACACGGAAGCTTTCCAGCGTAAAATGCGGCTTGAAAGTTCCTAGATGCATATGAAGCAATACTGCAAGCGATCCGTCGGCAATTTCGTAAGAAAATCCCTGGTTTTCTCGCTCTTTAATATCATCAAGAATTTGTTGAGTAAGAGCACCTTTATCCGAAAGATCGAATCCAAGTGATTTTGCCTTAGCCACCAGTGATGCCTTACCTGCCAATTCGCTTACCAACACACGGGTGGAATTACCCACATTTTCGGGTTTGGTGTGCTCATAAGCTTCAGGAAAACGAGCAATAGCACTCGCGTGTAAACCGCCCTTATGCGCAAATGCAGAAGATCCTGTATAGGGATGGTGCATCGAATGTACCATGTTGCACATTTCAGCAATTGATCGAGCAACGCTTGTGAGTTGTTTTAGGTTTTCGCGGCCCACCACATCGCAATCCATCTTCAATTCAAGATCAGCAATGGCACACAAAATATCGCAGTTCCCCACACGTTCGCCGTAGCCATTTACCGTTCCTTGCACTTGCGTACATCCTGCTTTTACTGCCGCAAGGGTATTTGCAACCGCACATCCCGAATCGTTGTGACAATGAACACCAAAACGCTGCTTAGGAAAACGACTTGTTACTGCACGCGTTATTTCTTCAACCTCAAACGGCAGCGCACCGCCATTGGTTTCACAAAGATCGATAGAGTCTGCACCAGCAGCAACAGCAGCTTCAACAACCTGCAACGAATAAGTAGGATTTGCTTTGTAGCCATCATAGAAGTGCTCAGCGTCAAAAACCACTTCTACCCCGTGGCTTTTCAAGTAAGCGATTGATTCTGAGACCATACGTAAGTTTTCTTCAAGCGTAGTCATCAAAGCGCGCTCTACTTGTGCGTCCCAACTTTTACCTACGATAGTTACTACCGAAGCGCCCGATTCGAGCAAATCCTTCAAACCCGAATCATCTTCAGCTGCCACACCTTTTTTGCAGGTAGATCCAAAAGCAGCAATCCGAGCATGCTTCAAGTTCATCTGCTTTACTTCTTTAAAAAAAGCAATGTCTTTAGGATTAGAAGCAGGGTAACCGCCCTCGATGTAGTCAACTCCAAATTCATCTAGGCGCGCCACGATACGCAGCTTATCTTCAAGCGATAAGGTAATGCCTTCGCTCTGTTCGCCATCACGCAGGGTGGTGTCATATGCATAAACTTTTTTAGCCATGGGTTCTCTTTTCGAATACAAAGAGAGCCCCGATTTCATCGAGGCTCTCGTATAAGCTGCCTTGAGCCCTATACAAAAAGGCTAATGTGCATGTTAGAAACGAGTAATCCAATCTTCATATTCTGGAACCTTGCCATAAGCAACATCGAAATAACGCTTCTGAAGCGCTTCGGTGATAGGTCCGCGCTTACCAATTACACGGTCATCAATGCTATTGATAGGAGTAAGTTCTGCAGCAGAACCAGTCATGAATGCTTCGTCTGCAATATAAAGATCAGAACGAGTAAGAGATTCCTCAATAGCAGGAATATCCATATCGGTTGCAAGGGTCAAAATGGTGTCGCGGGTAATGCCTTCAAGCAAGCCATCAGACAGTGGAGGGGTAGACAAAATACCATTACGTACCACGAAAATGTTTTCGCCTGTGCCTTCGCAAACACGACCCTCTTCGTTAAGCATAATTGCTTCGGCGTAGCCATGAAGAGTTGCTTCCTTCTTTGCAAGAATGGAATTCATATAAGAAGCGGAAGACTTAACGGCAGGAGGAATAGCATTAAAGGAACGCTGACGCCAAGAAGAAACGCCTACCTTGATGCCATTTTCCAAAGCCTCTGCGCCCAAATAAGCATCCCATGGCCATACCGCAATAATGACGTCCACTGGAGCGCCCGTCGGATCAACGCCCATCTGACCATAACCGTAGTAAGCCAAAGGACGAATGTAGCAAGACTTAATATTGTTCTTCTTGATGATATCTACCGTAGCTTCGCAGAGTTCATCAACCGTATAAGGAAGCTCCATCATGGCAATCTTAGCGCTGCGGTGCAGACGTTCCATGTGGTCGCGCAGACGGAAAATAACTGCTTCATCTGTGTCGGTATTGTGATAGCAACGAATACCTTCGAATACACCAGAACCATAATGCAAAGCATGCGTCAGCACATGAGTAGTAGCCTGTTCCCACGGAATAGCTTCGCCATTTTTCCAAATGTAATCCACAGCTTCTACGTCAGCCATGATTTGTCCTTTCAGTCTTAATTGGTTTTGTTTTTTCTTTCAGACACCGTATTTTACTCCAACTAAGTGGAGTGAAAAATAACGAAACATATTTGCAATGTTTGCGGGGCTCAACGCTCCGTAAATGGCTGAAAGCCGCGTGGTAGAGGCTAAGCCGTAAGCTTAACGTAAGCCTAAGTCTCTTTAAGTCAAGCCTACTTCCCAGCTTCAACAACATGAAATGCTGGTTGGGCTTTCGCAACCCGCTCTTCTTGTTCCTCAAGTTGTTCCCGCCGCTTGCGTGCTGCTTCTTCTACGTCAGTAGTTTGTACAGCATGCATCAAAATTTGCATACGTCGTTCTACGTCTTCGATAATATCCGAACAATTTTTTAGCTCGTCAAACATATCGATGCCTTCAAGCTGAACATCTTGTTTGTATTTCAAGGTGTGCTCCAACGAAGCCCAGAAGTCCATTGCAACAGTACGGAATTGAATCTCAACCGGAACATACTGCTTGCGATCAAGAAAATAAACAGGCACTTTAACAATAACGTGCAAGCTGCGATAACCATTAGGCTTTGGGTGAGCAATGTAGTCTTTTACCTTTATAATTTTCAGGTCATCTTGCATGGAGAGAACCTTTACCATGGCATACACATCATCAATGTACGACACAATGACGCGCATGCCTGCAACATCTAAAATATGCTCCTCGACCGACTGTAAAGTGATCGGTACATCATAGCGTTGTAACTTTTGAAATACACTTTTTGGTGTTTTAAGACGCGTTTGCATATGGTGAATAGGATTGCGATTAAAACGATATTCTAAATCCGCGTCAAGAATTTCAAAGCGCGTTTTCATTTCCCGAATAGCAGCTTCGTATTTCTTGAACAGCGACGTACTTGCCTTTTCAAACAATAGAAAATGTTCAGCAAGTTGCTGCTTTTGTTCTGCTGTCATTTCCGTAGCGTTATTTCGGCTCTGCTCGGTTGTTAATTTTGCAGACGCCTTTTGTTCGTCAGTTATTTTACTAGCGGTCATCATTCCCCGCTCCATTTATAATTCCCCTCTTAGCTTCTGAAATAAGTTCGAATCTGTCGGCATAAAAAGTAGCTATTAGGCTATTTCACCAAGCCATCCCGCATACTATTCCTGTAGGCAGTTTCACAATCTTATCTCAACAAGCAATACTACAATCTCCGGTAAGCAATACTGCAATGCTATTTACCTAGAATACCTAGATCTATTCTCCCATTTGCGCCTATAACAAATTTATTACCCCATCGTTACTCAACATCCGCAAAAACCCAACGAGCGAAACAACCATACGAACAAGTAAATAAGCAAAATGACCCGTCAAAAAAATTGCCCCACCGCATGGCAGGGCAATTGACTACCGAACTGCATAGATCTAAATCGTTCTGGATTAAGCTGGCCAGGCTGCTCAACCCGTACCAGCTATGTTAGAGCTGGCCAGGCTGCTCAACCCGTACCAGCTATGTTAAAGCTGGCCAGACTGTTCGGTTCGCACCAGCTATGTTAAGCGCAGCTTTGTTGGTTTATGCATAAAACAGCATGTCATTATAAGTAGGAACAGGCCAATAGCCACGCTCAACAATGCACTCCAGATCGTCAATTTCTTTACGCAAAGCTTCCATTGCAGGAATAACCTTAGCTGCATAAGAATTTGCCTGCTCTTGAGGATCCTCAATAGCTTCTGTAGCATCATGAATTTTAACCAACTGACGTACGCATTCTGCCGCACGATTAAATCCGTTAAGAATTTTATTTAACAGCTTTTCGTGCTCGGTCATATCCGCACCACGAAGCGCAGCCTTTACGGTAGTGATATTGCTTGCCAAATCTGCCATGTAATCACTAATAGCAGGTAGATACGTACGACGAGCCATACGAATCATAACGCGTGCTTCAATATTGAGAAGCTTGTTGTACTTTTCTAGTTTCACTTCATAACGGCTACGCACTTCCGCTTCACTAAGAACGTCAAATTCAGCAAACAAATCCAATGATTTTTGAGAAACAAAACAAGGCAGTGCTTCTGCGGTATTGCGGTAATTTGCCAAACCGCGACGCTGTGCTTCTTCTTCCCACTCTTCTGAATAACCATTGCCATTAAAGATAATGCGCTGATGATCAGTCAGGGTTTTCTTAATGTATTTAATAGCCTTCTTTTCGAATTCAGCACCTTCAACATCGCCCATAGCATCGGCAAAGTCTTTAAGACCCTTTGCCATAGCGGTGTTCAGAATTGTGTTGCAGTCCGCCAAGTTAACATCAGAACCTGGCATACGGAACTCAAACTTATTGCCCGTAAAAGCGAAGGGGCTCGTGCGATTTCGATCAGTGTTGTCCTTGAGGAACTTTGGCAATACCGCAACACCCAAGTCCATTGCTACTGCTTCTGCGGAATGATATTCCTTACCAGAAATAAGAGCATCCACAATAGAACCTAATTCATCGCCCAAGAACATCGAAATGATGGCAGGAGGTGCTTCATTTGCACCCAAGCGATGATCGTTGCCAGCTGAAGCCACTGACATGCGAAGAAGTTCTTGGTATTCGTCA